>JAZKII010000109.1:0-8347 GCA_040384945.1 Pseudomonadota bacterium | reverse complement strand
GAGCCAGCATCTCGACGACGCACTTCGTGCTTTGCTCGATGACCTGAAGTTTTTTACAAATGCTGTAAAACTTCAACAATCGAATCTTGTACATCCCTGATTCCGTAGCCTTTGGAGCTGCTTGAAATAATAACTTGCGGATGCGCAGCCGGCCATTTTGAAATTTCTTTGAGAATTTTTTCTTCAGCTTTTGCTTGATCTTCTTTATTCATTTTATCGGTTTTGGTCAGAACAATTTGGAAAGAAACGGCAACAGCATTTAACATATTAATCATGTCGCGATCCGCTTCTTTCAGGCCTTTAATCGGATCAACCAATAAATATAAACGCTTTAAATTTGGGCGTTTCATCAAATATTCCAAAGCAGTTTTTTGCCAATGTTCCATATGTTTAGCGCTGGCTTTAGCAAAGCCGTAACCCGGCATATCAACTAAAACAAAACCTTCGGAAAAACTTTGGGTAAAACCATCAGCCACTTTAAAAAAATTGAGCTGGCGTGTGCGGCCCGGAGTTGTTGAAACAATGGCGATTTTTTTTCCGACCAGCGCATTTATCAAACTTGATTTTCCAACATTGGAAGCGCCAATAAAAGCGATTTCAGGATGAGATGACGCTTCGATTTGTGAATAATTATGAGCGCCAAAAAGGAAATCACATTGACCATTAAAGATTTTTTTAGCGTCGAGCTTTTTCATTATTTTCCTTCTAAATATTCGATCATTTTGGCTGCAATATCAATGCCAGTAGCGCTTTCAATTCCTTCTAAACCGGGAGAAGAATTTACTTCTAAAATTTTCGGGCCTGAGCTGGAGCGAACCATATCAACACCAGCAATTTCAAGGCCGATTACTTTGGCTGCTTTAATTGCCAATTCACTTTCTTCCGGCGTTACATCAATTGCTTTGGCAGTTGCACCGAGATGAATATTTGCGCGGAATTCTCCTTCTTGCGCAGTGCGTTCCATTGAAGCTATAACTTTGCCGCCAACCACAAAACAGCGGATGTCCTGGCCTTTTGATTCTTTGATATAATGCTGCACTAGAATGTCGGCTTTTAAACTGCGGAAAGCATTAATTACACTTTCTGCGGCTTTATTTGTTTCAGCTAAAACCACACCGACACCTTTGGTTCCTTCCAGCAATTTAACCACTAGTGGCGCGCTGCCAACCAGTTTAATTAAATCTTTAGTATCGTAAGACGAATTAGCAAAACTAGTGATCGGAACATTTAATCCGTGCTGGGCCAGGATTTGCAGCGTGTAAAGCTTATCTCTTGATTTAGTAATGGCCTCTGAGCCATTCAAACAATTTACACCCATCACTTCAAACTGTCTGATGATCGAAGTGCCGTAAAATGTCATCGCTGGTTTGATGCGCGGAATTACATAATCAACATTTTCCAGTTTTTTCCCTTCGTCGTAAAAAATTTCACAAGCGTTGGAAGCCACTTTGATGTAGCATTCACCAACATTTACAAACTCAACTTCGTGGCCGCGCTTTTTTGCCGCCTCAACAATGCGTAAGTTGGAATAAAGATTAGGATTAGAGGCTAAAAGTATAATTTTCATAATTTGCGTAAATCTAAACAGGGTTTGGTCGAATTATAAAGTTTCAGAATTTCTTTTCTTTTTGGCTTACCTTGCAAAAAAGCTTTTGAAGCATCAACCAACATTTTCGCTTGTTTCACCGCATCGCGGCCAAGCAACATACGAAATGTCATGGTATCACGATTGGCGAGGGTTAATTCGATTGTAATTTTTACTTCACCAATTCGTAATGCCGATTTTATTACATATCTTTTTTCTTTTTTTCCGCCCGAATCTGAAACCATTCTGCGATCAATAACCCGCGCCATACATGTGCGTACCAGATTTTTATTTTTCTGCAAAGGATGAATATCAAACTTCACATATTCAACATTTTCGATGTAAAAACTTTCGATGTTAAACGCGTGTAAAGACGAGGTTTTGGCGCCAGTATCAATCTTGCCTTTGATTGCCGGCAGGTTGATACAATCAAGCCCAAACCACTCTTTCCACCCTATGGTTTTTTGAATTTTTTTAATGCTCATTAAGTTATGCTTTTGCAATCAATTTTGTAACAACTTCTAAATCTTCTTTAGTGTCAACTGAAAGCGGATGAGCATCAACAATTTTTACAAAAATCTTCATATCATTTTCTAAAGCGCGGAGTTGCTCCAGGCTTTCACGCTGCTCGAGTATTGATGGCGCGAGTTTTACGAATTTTTCTAAAGCGGCTTTTTTATAAGCATAAATTCCGATGTGATGGTAAAAATCAGCTTCATTAGTTTTAGAATAAGGAATTGGGCAGCGTGAAAAATAAAGCGCGCGGCCTAAATTTTTTTCTTTAAATGCAATCGCGATTTTTACAACATTGGGATTAGTGATTTCAGATTCATTTTTGATTTTGGAAGCAACTGTCGCAAAATCGCAATCATTTTGCAAAGCCGCTTCAGCTGCCGCGCGAATGACTTGCGGATCAATATTTGGTAAATCGCCTTGCAGGTTTACAATTACATCATAATTATTTTGTGCATATGATGTATAGGCAGCGTAAATACGATCAGTTCCTGAAGGCAAGTTAGGATCGGTAATGACATATTTTCCACCGAATTTTTTTACTTCATTGGCAATTTCTTCACCGTCGCAAGCGATTAACACATCACCTAAATCAGCAGCCAGAGCTTGTTCATAAACTCTTTGAATCATAGTTTTGCCGCAAATATCCGCGAGCGGCTTGTTAGGCAATCGCGTTGAAGCAAGGCGAACGGGGATTATTGTTAAGACTTTATTTTTCATTTTAAATTTTGATTTCAAATTATCGAATCAGCTTGATGAAGCTTAGATAAATGCCGCTTCTAAAGATTTCTACAAAATTGTTTGCATTTTTAACTTTCATGACTTTAATGCGCCGCTCCTTTTTAAGACAATCACAAACACTCTTAAAAATTTCCCAAAGATGATTTTAGAATTGTTTCTTTGTTGAAGTTGTTACTTACCAAAACTTCGCAATTAAACGAGCACGTAGCTCAGTCGGTAGAGCACCTGACTTTTAATTAGGTGGTCGTTGGTTCGATTCCAACCGTGCTCACCAACCTTCGCTCTAAAGAGCTTCGGTTGGCAGGCCATGCTCGGGTTTAGTTATAAACTGAGTGTGTGAAAAGGTTATAAATAAAAAAGGCCGGCTTCTTGAATGAAGTCGGCCTTTTTTATTGTTATTAAAGTTCTTGTGACGAACCCGAGTGGACCCCGTCGAATGAGACGGGGTCCACTCGGGTTTTAAACTTTTTCTACTTCTTGTCTTTCGCTCTAGTTACCAAAGATCTTTTGCCACCAGATTGTTTTTGGAAAACATGTAAAACTTTTTCAGCATCTTCAAACGGAACCGCGAAGAAAGAAAAGGCATCAAACATTTTCACATCATCAATGTGACGTTGATCAACACCGGTTTCTCTTTGGATGAAATCAACCAATGCTTTTGGATCCATATTATCCGCACGGCCCTTAGCGATGAAGAGACGAGCTGTTCCTTTACGGTCAACATAACTTCTGCGTCCTTGATCACCAATTGGCTTTCCGCTCATTCCGCGGTCATCGTAATAGTAATCCTTATTTTTGCTATATTCGTTGATTTCGCTGTAACTTTTTTCGTTAAGCTCATCTTTAAAGGCCAATTTCAACAAAGCTGAAATCGCAACTTTCGGATCAATTGCGCCAGCAAGAATTTCTTCAGCAATTGGCTCAAGATCAGCGAAATTTCCGCCAGCAATAATATCCATTAAGGAAGTTTTGATACGCTGTTTTTTGCTTTCAATAACGTCAGAAACATTTGGAACTTTTTGTTTCGTGATCGTCATGTTTGACATTCTCTGGATCGAAACCAATTTACGATATTCTGAAGGAGTGATCAAAGTGATCGCAATTCCTGTTTTACCAGCTCTTCCGGTACGGCCAATTCTGTGAACATAGCTTTCTGGATCTTGCGGCAAAGAATAGTTGATTACGTGCGTCAGGTTATCGATATCGATACCACGAGCTGCGACGTCAGTTGCAACTAAAACCGTAATTTTTTTGCCACGGAATTTTTGCAATACTTTTTCTCTTTGACCTTGAGAAAGATCACCGTGAATTGCTTCAGCTCTGCAACCGCGATTTGCTAATTTGTGCGAAATTTCATCAGCATCAATTTTGGTACGGCAGAAAACCAACCCATAAAAACTGGCTTCAACGTCGATAATTCTAAATAAAGCTTCGAATTTATCTGATTGCGGAACTTCGAAGTAAATTTGCTGAATATTGGCTTTGCTGATATTATCGCGGGCAACGGCGATAACTTCATAAGGTCCCATATATTTCTTGGCTAAACGCTCGATGTGATCAGGCATTGTAGCAGAGAAAAGAACGGTTCTGCGCTCTTTTGGCGCGGCCTTAAGAATTGCTTCGATGTCATCAATGAAACCCATATTTAACATTTCATCAGCTTCATCCAAAACGATGTAAGAAACTTTTGAGATGTCTAAAGTTCTGCGTTCCAAGTGATCTAAAATACGTCCCGGAGTTCCGACAACGATATCAACACCGCGTTGCAAACGAGAAATTTGACGCTCAATTGGTTGACCACCATAAACCGCAATGATTCTGGTTTTTTGTTCTTCGGCAAAAGAACTTAATTCTTCCGCAACTTGAATTGCTAATTCGCGGGTTGGAGCAAGAATAATTGCTTGAACTCTTTTCGAATCAGGAACGATATTTTCGATAATCGGAATCCCGAAAGCCGCGGTTTTACCGGTTCCGGTTTGCGCTTTACCGATTAAATCTTTTTTATTGGCAAGTAGAAATGGAATTGTTTGTGCTTGAATTGGAGTTGGCTCTTCGAAACCTTTTTTGTGCAAAGAGTTAAGCATCATTTCAGAAAGACCTAAGTCTCTGAATTTGGTTAGATTTGTCATATTTTCTTAATTTTTTCTTGTTTTGGATTTGTTGCAAACACTGATAAAGGCAGGATTTGAGCGCATCCTAAGCATATTCTTTTCAATGTCAAATTTCATTTCCCCACGCCGAATATATCGCCGTATTTATATGATGATGCGTTGGATTCTTGTATTTTTTTCACACTCGTTTTTGTTGCAGAAGAATTTGGCATTTCAACTTCTGATTTTGTTGGAATATGATTTTCTTCAACTCGCAAAGATTGATTTAAAGCACAGCCAATTCTCACATCACTTGTAATTTCAGCGATACCAAAATCTCTAACTCCGCGACCAAATTTCGCTTCAGTTTCAGGTTCTTTTTGTTCATCATTTTTAATTTTACACTTATCATAAATATGCAGCGAAATAGCGCCGGTTATGTCTGCGATTCCAGGAACTCCTTTCAAAGTTTCAAGATGAGCTTCACCGATTAATGCCATCCATTTTTTATCTCCGGCTTCGCGTTTTATTATTTCATTAGCCAGGAAATTTAAAGTTTTGTATCTGGTATTACCATTATCAATATTTGAATCACCGGAAATATAAGCATCTTCGCTATCAATCGCCACCACCCTAATTCCCGCTTCTTTTGCAGATCTAACGAGCTCAACAAAATTATACTCCTGATCATAATTTCTTTCGTTACGCTTAGATTGCCTTCTTCCCAGATATTCTAAATAACAAGAAAGATCGCGCGGCATTTCAGATTCTGCCTCAGCTGCATGATAACGATTAAAAGATTCCTGTATCGTAGTTTCGTAAAAAACATGCTCCAAAAACAAAGTGCCATAACCATTTGCTTTCAAGCTTTGCATATTATCTTGCAGAAAACGCTTTGGAGATATGTCGGAATGGGTTTCACCAACACAAAAATTATTTTGGAAAAGTGAGTTAAAATCCCTCACTGATGGTTTTGGGGGCTTTACAATATCAGTAATATTCTGACTAAGATCTATAATATTCGGTCTTGCCTTAGTCTCAATTTCCTCAGCATCTAAATCCATAACCGCCGGCATTTCATCTTCACCTTTAATTTTACCAACCACCTTATGATTAATAACTTCACCAAAAGTATCATTAATAGCTTTGACCAAATTTTTATCCACTGAAGCGATAGAGAAAGGTTCGCGACAAGATATTCTGTGATTTTCATCGTCAAAACTAAAAATATATTCCGGATATTTCAGGACTTCCTGAATCTCTCTTTTTAACCATAAATAACTTTTTGGAGCGTCTTTATCTCCTTCTCTATACAAGACTGAATCCTCTTCATTCTCCACATAACCTGCGTGCAAAACAAAAGTTGGAGTGGTTTTTCTAGCCAGAAGTTCTTCCACAATTCTATCTTGAAATTGTGGATCTTGGATAATTTTTGACATCTTAAATTAAGAATTAGATTTTACGCCCACGGCTTGGGAAATATTTTTAAAGCCATCTTTTTTCACCATTTCACTGAGATCTTTTTTGATTCTTTCAACCAATCCGAAACCTTCGTAAATAAAGGCCGAATAAATCTGCACCATTGAAGCGCCACATTTTATTTTTTCATAAGCATCTTGCGCCGAAGCAATTCCACCAACGCCGATTAAAGGAATTTTGCCTTTAGTTAATTTGTAAAAATTCCTTAAGATTTCATTGGATTTTGCAAAAAGCGGCTGACCGCTTAATCCGCCGGTTTCAGCAGCGTATGTACTTTGCAAATTTAGGTTACGATCAATGGTTGTATTGCTGATAATCACACCCTCAACTTGGTTTTTAATTACAGCTTCTGCGATTGTTTCCATCTCGCTCAAAGTCAAATCTGGCGCGATTTTAAGCAAAATCGGCACATTTTTTTGGCTGCTATTTTTAAGTTCATTTTTCTTTTTCATGATTTCACGCAAAAATAAATCGAGCTGATTTTCATTTTGTAAATCACGCAGATTTTTGGTATTTGGCGATGAAATATTTACCGTAATATATGAAGCTTTTTCGTAAAATTTTTGTAGTAGCGGAAGATAGTCGGAAAGCGCGTCTTCAGTATCTTTATTCTTACCTATATTTATTCCCAGCGGTACCGAAATTTTCGACCGAATTTCGGCAATATTTTTAGCAAAATTTTCGGCACCTAAATTGTTAAATCCCAAACGATTTATAATTGCCCGATCTTGTTCAAGGCGGAAAATTCTGGGCTGCGGATTTCCAACTTGCGCCAAAGGCGTAACCGTTCCGCATTCAACAAATCCAAAACCAAATTTTTCTAGCGTTAAAGCAACTGCGGCATTTTTATCAAAACCTGCAGCCATGCCGATGGGATTAGAAAAATCAAGGCCCCACAGCTTGGTATGTAAATTTTCGTAATTTTTATTTAGGCAAAAAAGTGACGAAGCATTTGGTAAAAAACGCAGCAAATCAATTGCCAAATTATGCGCAGTTTCTGGTTCAATTTTAAAAATTGCAGGACGAAGAATTTTATAAAGACTCATGAATTTTTTTCAGTTTTTTTACTTCCTAAAAGCAGCAAGCTTGTACTTACAGCGACTATAATTAAAATTACGTCGGAAGAACGTTTTAAGAGGAAATTATCGGATAATTTATCTTTTAAGCGCGCCCGTTTTTTTTCGTTTAATTCGATTTCAGCGTAAGTTTTATCCGACCAATCATCTTCAAATTTTTTTCCTAAATAAAATTTTTTAACCGCGATATGAACGGCGTAAGACGGCAGAATCATTGGGTTTCTGATAATTTCATTTTGCTTTTCTACTTCTTTTTCACGAATGATTTGGGAAATATCGGGAATATTTTTAGTGATTAAAAAAACGGCGCAAAAAATTACTAAAATGCCGGCAGAAATTACCGGAACCATAAATAAAGAAGAGCGTGATTCATTGATTTTATTGCCTTGATCGTCGGTTAAGTAAATTGGGTTATAATTGGAAATCAGGAATAAAATCACCATGGAATAGACGATTAAAGACAGCACAATTTCTTTAAAAGAATTATAATTTGAAATTGAAAGACTGAAAAAAAGAACTGCAACTAAGTGAGCGATGATAAGGCTGGTGATAATAGTGGTACGGGTTTTGATCGTAAAAAGAATTAAGAAGTTGATGATGATGAAGGTTAGGAGTGTGAAGAATTTAGCGTCGAAGATCATTACAAGTTTGCTTGTTATTTTTGTGTATTGACCGAGCTAGGGTCTCGACGACGCGCTACGCGCTTTGCTCGACCACCTAAAACTTTTTAAACGCGAAGTAATATTTTTAGATGGTCGAGCAAAGCGCGTAGCGCGTCGTCGAGATGCTAGTTGGGCGTTTCAACATCGAGCCAGCATCTCGACGACGCACTTCGTGCTTTGCTCGATGACCTGAAGTTTTTT
>JAZKII010000108.1:0-17936 GCA_040384945.1 Pseudomonadota bacterium | reverse complement strand
CGTCTTCCACTTGGCGAGTCATGTTTCGGAAGATATTTCGGGCCAAAATCAAGATGTCCACAATGCAATACAATCATCAGAACTCGCGAATTAATTCCTCTTATAAATTGGCTTTTCACTTTAGGCAGATGCAAAAATTGCCAAACTAAAATTCCGCGCACTCATCTTTTTATTGAACTTGCGACGACAATTTCCTTCGTTTTATGTTTCTTGAAATTTTCTTTCAGCCAGGAATTTTTAATTTATTCGATGTTGTCTGTAGGCTTGGTAATATTGCTCGCAACTGATTTTACCCACAAAGTTTTTCCACAACAAATTCTGAATTTTATTTTGATGATCGGAATTGCGAACCGCGTTTTGCAAGATCAAAACGTAATTGATGTAACTTTTTCTGCGGCGATTGGTGTGGTTTTTGCAGTGATTTTTTACCAGATTTTTTACAAAAAAACCAACGGACTTTTTGCTAATGAAGTGCAATCTTATGATTATACTAAATTCATTCTCATTGCCTCAGTTTGTATGCATCAAAGCCTGTTTTTATTTTACTTTTTTACCGTGATGATGATTTTAACTTTGTTCCTTCTTTTCGATATTCCGAATAAAAAGAAGCGCAGTAATTTTGGTCACGCTCTCATTATCCCGTTCTTCTGGTTGATGCTTTATTCTCCGAACTTTTTTTAATTTTTTATGACAAATGATTACCGCGTAAAAGATATTTCTTTGGCTGTCTGGGGCAGAAAAGAAATTACTTTAGCAGAAAATGAAATGCCGGGATTGATGTCTTTGCGCCGCGAATTTGCTGCTTCTCAGCCACTTAAAGATGCTAAAATTGTTGGTTGTTTACATATGACAATTGAAACTGCAGTTTTGATTGAAACCTTGATTGCTTTGGGTGCAGAAGTGCGCTGGAGTTCATGCAATATTTTTTCAACATCAGATCAAGCCGCGGCAGCTATTGCGCAAGCGGGTATTCCGGTTTTTGCCTGGAAAGGTGAAACAGAAGAAGAATATGACTGGTGTATCAGACAAACAATTGTCGGAAAATCAGGTTGGGTTCCGAATATGATTTTGGATGATGGTGGAGATTTAACTAAAATGATTCACGAAGAATATCCGGAAGTTTTAGCTCAAATTAAAGGTCTATCAGAAGAAACTACAACTGGTGTGGCACGACTTTACCAAATGGAAAAAAATGGTAAATTAAAAGTGCCTGCAATCAATGTTAATGATGCGGTTACCAAATCAAAATTTGATAATCTTTACGGCTGCAAAGAAAGCGTGATTGATGGCGTAAAACGTGCAACTGACGTGATGATCGCCGGAAAAATGGTAGTAATTTGCGGCTATGGAAATGTTGGAAAAGGTTGTGCTGATGCTTTTAAATCACAAGGCGCGAGAGTTGTGGTAACTGAGATTGACCCAATTTGTGCATTGCAAGCTGCAATGGCCGGATTTCAAATTTTGCCAATTGAAGATGTAGTTTCTCAAGCTGATATTTTTATTACCACGACAGGCAATGTTGACATCATTACAATCGAACATATGCGCGCGATGAAAGATTGTGCGATCGTTGGTAACATTGGGCATTTTGACAATGAAATCCAGGTTGAAGCTTTAAGAAATTTGAAATGGACCAACATCAAACCACAAGTTGATCAAATTGCATTTCCTGATGGCAAAAGAATTATTCTTCTTGCTGAAGGCAGATTATTAAATTTGGGATGTGCGACGGGACACAGTGCTTTCGTGATGTCAGCCAGTTTTACCAATCAAGTTATGGCGCAAATTGAATTGTGGAATAATCATCAAAAATACGAAAATAAAGTTTATATTTTGCCCAAAGAATTAGATGAAAAAGTTGCACGTCTTCATTTAGATAAACTTGGAGCAAAGCTAACTAAATTGAGCAAGAAGCAAGCAGACTATATAAATGTTGATGTGAGCGGGCCGTTTAAAACTGATAATTACAAATATTAATAGGGCGTAAAATGGAAAAATTTCAAATTACAATTGAAGGATACCAAAGATTAAAAGCAGAAATTCACAATTTAAAAAATGTGGAAAGACCAAATATAATCAAGCAAATAGCGGCTGCGCGCGAGCTTGGAGATTTAAAAGAAAATGCGGAATATCATTCTGCAAAAGATAAACAGGGATTTATTGAAGCGCAAATTGGTGATCTGGAAGATAAATTTTTGCGTGCTGAAGTTATTGATGTTTCAAAGATTTCCGGTGATAAAATTCGCTTTGGCGCTACGGTAAAATTGGAAGATTTAAATAGTGATAAAAAAGTTGCCTATAAAATTGTTAGCGAGTTTGAAGCTAACATTGATGAAGGCTTGATCTCAAATTCCTCGCCGGTTGCCAGAGCTTTAATTGGCAAAGAAGTTGGTGATGAAGTTGAAATCCAAACTCCGGGTGGAATCATGAATTATGAAATTTTAGAAATAAAATTTGTGTAACATAATTTATGATTTAGCTTGAGGCAAAATGAGACAAATTTTTTTTCTTAATCAGTTTCGGAAAAATTATTTGACATCAAAAAATACGACACCTAATTAGCATCAAACTCGAATTGCTATCGCCTTTAATATTAATAAAATTTTCGCTCAAATATGAAAAAAACTTTCTCCTCAAAAAAATCGGCATTCTCACTGATTGAATTATCGATCGTGTTAATCATTATCGGTTTGTTGATTGCTGGTGTAACTGGCGGTGCAAGCTTGATTAAAAGCTCGCAACTTCGTTCAGTAATGGGTGAGGCGAGAGGATATGCTGTTGCAGTTAATGCGTTCTATAGTCAATTTAATGGTCTTCCAGGCGATTTCCCAACTGCAATCGGAAGCACCGTTGGTGGTGATAATGATGGTACAATCGAATATTATGCTGCTGCAACTCTTGCAGGATCAGAAAGTTCAAATGCTTGGGCTGCATTAAGAACAATCGGTGCGGTTGATTCAATCAGCTTAACTCCAGTAATTGCTAGTACTAATCCAACATTTGGTGCGACTTCAGCTGCAAATGCTCCGTCATCAAAAATTCAATCTGCTGGTTGGGTGTTTGACTATCGTACTTACACAGAGGGTGCTGTTGGTACTGCTGCAAACCAAAACGTTGTAATCCTGACTGCTACAATTACAGGAACTGCAGGTGCAAATGCTACTACTCCAATTCTTGGAACTAACATTTCAGTTGCTGCTATACCAGGTTCTGATGCTCTATCAATCGATTCTAAAATTGATGATGGTAAAGCAAACGCTGGTAAAGTTAGAGGTATCAACCCAGCTGTTGGTATTGCCGCAACTGGTACTTGCTACGCTTACTCATCTTCTGTAAACTCTGATTACTTGACTACTAGCACTTCAAAAACTTGTGCTCTTTCTTATCAAGTTGACGTTAACTCATAGTTTGATTAAGTCTTAAATATTTAAAAACCCCGCCATTTGTAAAAGTGGCGGGGTTTTTTGTTGCGTGATTTTTATTAGTTTTTAAAACTATTTTTAGGTTTTTTTTAACCGATTTTTAAACAACAAACCTTCATTTCAGATAATGAAAAACGATCCAATTTTATCCGCCTTAATCAATTTTCTGGTGCCGATAATTTTTTTATACGGATTGTTTTTTCTCGCCGATTTTTTTGAGAGCGGATTCTTTGCGTTTATTTATTCTGTAGTTTTGTTTGTAAGCGGCTTCATGATTTTTTCAGTGAAGTTTTCCAGCATGAAAATGCCATCTTTGGTGCATTTTGAATTCTTCTCTTTCTTTGCTTTGTTGCTTTCAATTTCTTACTTGGTGGCGATTTTGTTTTTTATTACCAATGTCTTTGCGATTTAGCAGTTTTTGTCACCCTGAGCCTGTCGAAGGGTGATTCAAGCCCGAGATTAAAATCACCCTTCGACACAGGCTCAGGGTGACATTGCAAAAGAGTTGAAACTAAAAAAAATGCATAAAAAAAGCGGACCATTTCTGGCCCGCTCATTCTTCTAAAATTCTTACCTAATTCTTACTTAGAAAAAGCTGAAAAAATCGATCCCAGAAAAGATTTCTTAGGTTCATTATTGTGACGATTATCCGGTCTTCTTTTGTCGTAACGATTATTCTTCTTAAACTTGTTGTTATTGTTATTTCTCGGTCTTCTTGGGCCATTACGATCGCTATTATCTTCGTCAGTGCGATCATCTTTTGAATAACCATCAAAATAACTTTTCTCCAAACCAAGCTGGTTCACTTTTCCGGTAGTAACTGGCATTTCAATTTCACGTCTTTCTTCGTCAGAAAGGCTTTTACGTTTTTTAATAGTGAAGCCCTGATTTCCAACATCATCACTTGGATGCATGAAAATATGAACATCATAATTTTTCTCCGTCGAAACGATTTCTGCTTTCTTGAAATTCATCATGTAAGCGATGGTTTCCGGATTGGTGTAGATATAAATCACACCCGCTTGTTTATCGGCGCAAGAATGTCTAATCGCGCGTAAAATGCTGACAGCAAGAATTTCAACTGAACGAACATAACCAGTTCCGCTGCAATGTTTACAAGGTTCGGTAATTGTTTCAAAGAAACTAGCGCCAAGTCTTTGACGCGACATTTCCAGCAAGCCAAACACGCTGATGCGGCCAAGTTGAATGCGGGCGCGATCATTTTGCAATTCATCACGCAAAGCTCTTTCAACATTGCGACGGTGTTTTTGATCATACATATCGATGAAATCGATTACAACCAAACCAGCCAAATCGCGTAAGCGAAGTTGTTTAGCAATTTCTTTTACCGCTTCGATATTGGTGCTAAATGCAGTTTCTTCAACGCCACTTTCTTTGGTAGCACGTCCCGAGTTTACGTCAATTGCAACTAATGCTTCAGTATGATCAATCACGATTGAGCCGCCGGAAGGAAGATGAATTTGTTTTTCGTAAAGGGCGGAAATTTGTTGTTCAACGCGGAATTTATTGAAAATCGGCACGCGTTCATCATGCAATTTAACGTTATGCGCGCTGTGCGGCATGGTTAATTTCACGAAGTTCATAACAGTTTCAAAAGCTTCAAGACCTTCAACTATAACTTCGCCGACTTGTTCATTGTAAACGTCACGGATGCATCTTTTGATAACATCATCTTCAGCGTGAATAAAGGCTGGAGCTTTTGAAGTTGTGGAAGCTTCTTTAATGCTGTCCCACAAACGGGCTAAATAATCGCAATCGCGTTTAATTTCTTCCGGTTTTTTGCCAACGCCCGCAGTTCTAATGATTACAGAGCGATCTGAGGGAACGTTAAGTTCATTTAAAATTGATTTTAAAAGTTTGCGGTCGCGGAAATTATCCACTTTTTTCGAAACGCCGCCTTTATTTGGTGTGTTCGCCATCAATACACAATATTTTCCGGCAATCGAAATGTAAGTGGTCATCGACGCGCCTTTATTGCCGCGTTCTTCTTTGGCGCATTGCACCAAAATTAATTGACCAGGTTTGATTACATCTTGGATTTGGTAGCGTTTGTAAATGCTGTGAATATTGCCGCGATAATTGCCGGTTTCATCTTCAACAGAATAAGCGCCGGTTACGATTGATTCAGCATCATCATCTTGTGGTGCAGCAGCTTCATTATTGCCATTTTGGCGATTTTGTTGCGGCGCCTGATTTTCATCATCATCTTGGCGAGCTGGTTGATTGCTGTTTAAATCGCGCAGTTTTTGTCTTTCAGCTTCAGAGATTTGGTAATAATCCGGGTGAATATCAGCGAAAGGTAAAAAGCCGTGGCGGTCGGAACCGTAATCCACGAAAGCAGCTTGCAGAGATGGTTCAACACGGGTAACGCGGGATAGATAGATATTGCCTTTGATTTGTTTTATTGCGACTGCTTCACGATCAAAATCTTGTAGAATGCCGTCTTCCAACACTGCAACGCGCGTTTCTTCGCGGTGCGCAGCATCGATTAAAATTGATTTATTCATCATTGTTTCTAAGAAATAAGGTTCTTGAGAAACAGCTATTTTCTAGGGCAGCCAAATATTATTGCCAATATTTTTGAATGGGTGATTCATAAAACTTAAGTAACTTTATAATTTAGAAAATAACTGCTTTTCAGTATGAAATTGTAAAAAAGATTCTTTTATTTGTGGTGTGGGGTTTTTTAATTTTGGGTGTGATCAAGTTTAAAAAAACTAAAAGTGATCTTATGAATCACCAACTTATTATGCCAGTTTTTATTTCTGCGAATCCAGCTTTGAAGCAATCCATTTTAAATATGGCGCGGAGCCTTGATTTACCTCGATACACAAGATTTGCGGAATTTCATAATCATGATGTTCTTTGATGGTTTTTTCAATTAATTTGTAAAAGGTATTTTTGCTCTTGATGCTCACTAAAATTTCACTACTATTTTCAATTCTTTCTTCCCAAAAATACATGCTTTTGATTGGTGAAAATTGCACACAAGCGGCGAGTTTTTGCGTTAAAAGGATTTTAGCTAGATTTTTGGCTTTAGCTAAATTTGGATAGGTGGTTTCAATAATTATAAATTTTTCTTTCATATCATGATTCGATTATTTGCCCATCGGGGCTTTGCCAAAGAGAGAGTTTTGCAAAACTCAATTGCAAGTCTTAATGCGGCTCATAAAAAAAAGTTTGGGGCAATTGAATTTGATATTTGGTTTTTGGAAGACAAGTTATTTTTAAGTCACGATCGACCGAAAAAAAATGTGCTTAAAATTTTGCCTTCATTAAGTGATTATTTTGCCTATAAAAATGATTTTTGTTATTGGATGGATTTTAAAAATCTCGATGAAAAAAATGCTGATCAAGCTTTAAAAATGGTAAAAGATGAAATTAATAAATCAGGAATCAAGCTAGATAGAATCTACTTCGCGCCATTTATTACCGATTATAAAATTGCTAAAAAAGTTTTTCTAAAAATTCGTAAAGTTTTTGGAAATAAAGTGCAAATTGTTGCAGTTTGTGAAAAATTAAAAAATGCCCAAGATATTAAGAATTTACGCGATTTTTTGACTAAAAATAAAATTCATTTTCTCTCAATTTTTCATGAATTAGTTGATAGAACTTTTGTAAAAATCTTTCCTGAAATCGAAATTTTCGCCTGGACGGTGAATGATTTGAAGAGAGTGCAAGAATTGGAAAAATTAGGGGTAAAGAATTTTGCTACTGATTCAATTGTTCCGAAATAAGGCTATTTTAAGTTCGAGCTAGCATCTCGACGACGCTTCGCTTTGCTCGATGACCTAAGTCTTTTACCTCGCAAAGACATTATTTTAGGTCATCGAGCAAAGCGCCTTTGGCGCGTCGTCGAGATGCTAGCTCGAAGTTAACACAACAACAAACCCAAATCACATGACAACAAACCCAACCCATCAAGGTCATCGTTCCCGAATTCGCAAAAAATTCCTTGCTTCACTTGGAGTTGAACTTCACGATTATGAACTGCTCGAAATTCTGCTCTTCGCTGCCAATCCGCGCCAAGATACCAAACCTCTCGCTAAGAACCTGATCGCTAAATTCGGTGATATTTCCGGCGTAGTAAATTCTGATCTTAATCTTTTAAAAGAAATTGCCGGAATGGGTGAGGCGGGAATTGTGCAAATCAAGATTATTTCCCAAATCATTTCGCGGGTGTTGAAAAATTCTGCTGCTGCCAAACCGGTTTTGAATAATTGGTCTGCAGTTCTGGATTATGCCAGCGCAACTTTGAAAAATTTAAATTATGAAGTTTTTCGGGTTTTATTTTTAGATAAAAAACATCAGTTAATTGAAGATGAATTAATGGGAATTGGTGAAAATGATCAGGTTTTTGTAAATCCAAAATCTATTGCTAAGAAGGCGCTTTTACTTGGCGCAGCTTCAGTGATTTTAATGCATAATCATCCCAGTGGCGAGCTTCGGGCTTCGCTTTCTGATATTCAAACTACTAAGGAAATTGCGGCGGTTTTAAAAGGTCTAGAGGTTAAAATTTTGGATCATCTTATTATTTCATCCAAAGGGTATTTTAGCTTTAAAGAAAACTCCCTGCTTTAAAAATAAAAAACCCGGTGGGAAAAAATCCCACCGGGTTTTTAAAACTTAAATTATGACCTGAACTATTAGATAGAAGCAGTGGTCATAGTGATACCCCATTTTTTACCAAGATATCCTTCGATAGCTTGTCTTTCTTCTTTTTTGAGAGCACGGTCAAACACGATAACTTCGCCCATATATCCACCGAAGAATACTGCAGAAGGACCATCTTTACCGATAATCAAAGATCCACCAGCTGAGGTGCTTGGAGAAGTTGTAGTAGTTTGAGAAGCGGTTGCAATTGCACCATTTTGGAAGAATGTAACACCAGTTGAAGTCGAAGATCCTGCTGTAGAAGTTCCGGTATAAACAGCTGAAGCTACGTAAGATCCGTTAGCAGATACTGTAGAGGTAGAAACATAGTTACTAGTACCGCATGCAGAATCGCAGAATTGCCAGCCGGCGGAAGATGTTCCTGTACCGAATTGGAAGTTTGCCGAACCTGAAGATGGACGTTTACCGATGATTGGTTGAGCAGCAATAGTTGCTGGTAATTTTACAACTGCAAATACTGTAACTGAACCAGTGATGATGTTAGAAAAATTAGAAGCAGTCATGAAAGTAGAAGAACCGTCAAACTTAATTGCCGGAAGACCGTTAATGGCGTTAAGAGAATAAGCTGGTTTAGTAGTAGCTACGAAAGAGTTTTTAAGTGAAGCTTGAGGATTGATGTCGTACCAGTTGGTAACAGTTAGAGCATCATCTGTTTCGGTAGAATCGAAACTTGCATCTGAGGTACTTTCGATCCAAAGAACCAGATTTTTTACTGAAGAAACCGGAGAGCTTTGAGTTAGCGTTTTAGCAGTGCTGATTCTTGCTTGAGAAAGAAGACGGGTGCTTTGAGTAACACCGGCAACCAAGATACCAATAATCAATACTACGATTGAGATTTCGATCAAAGAAAACGCGCGTAGATCACGGTTATTTTTCATATTTTTTGCAAATTTTATTTTAGAGATTTCTATTCAAAGAAAGGTTTCGTTACAAAATAAAGAAATGAAATGTTTGTCAAACTCTATTTGTTGATGTTGTAATTTTTTTATAATTTGGTCTTTTTTAAGAAAGAGATTCAAAGCGGTAAACCATTTGATATTTCCCGCCTTTTTGTTCTTCGAAAATTTCAAAATATTCTTTAAAGTGATCTTCAACTTTAAAAATAATTTTTGGATTTTTGTCATCCTTATCATTTTTATAAAGATCCCAGAAGATATATTTCTTATGACCATTTTGATAGCTCACGTCAACTTTGGTTTCGCTATCAAAAATCACTTCTACAACCGTCATTTCCCAACGTTCTTTTTGTTTTTCAACAATTACTGTGAGTGATGTAATGTCGCTAAATCCTGGCCCCAAATCCACATCTTTGCTATCGCGCAAAAGATATAAATTAAAAGCGAAAGTCAGAGGTTTGCCTTTTACTTTCCATAAATAAGTAACGGAAAGATTATTGATGGTATTTTGATCAATGCGGTGTTTTAAAAAAAAGTTTTCGATTTTTTTAATTAAGTCAGGGTGATTATGAAAATCCTCTTTCCATAAAATCGGGTAATTGCGGCTATCGGCGCTAATTAAGCGCATTCCTTCGGTTATATTTTCATCATTTGAATCAAGCCGGCGTTGCCATTTTGTAACATAATTACGATCAATAATTTGGTATTTCGGAAAAAATTTTCCCTGATTTCCAATTGCTGTTCCCAGGTTTTTTTTCTTCTTTTCTACGACATAATTTTTACGCAGAAAATCTTCCAAATCTGCTTTTGATTTTATTGAGGTTTTTACTTCGGCAAGTTTTCTCAGAACTTTATCTTCTTTAAGTTTTTCCGATGCGAATTCAATTGCCGAACAATTTGATTTTATCGCAATTTCTACCAAGCGGCGGTCAGATTTTATTTTTTCCGGCGCGAAAGCAAGTAGCGTGCCATTATCAGTAAAAGCAATTTCGGCATATTCTGGAATTTCTTTTAAACGTTCGGAAGCAAAGGCGTAATTTTTGGAATCGATCACGATCATTTTTTTCATGAACAATTTATTATCGAGCAATTTCGGATCAGCATATTGCAGCGCATTGCGGCTTAAATAAGTTGCGCGTTCCATGAAATCAGGATCGGAAAGCAATTTTGGTGAGGCATATTTTAAAATATCCGGGCTGACTTTGAGCAAACGACGCACGAAATTTTCATCTTCTTTTAAAATTTCAGCAGCATTTTGAAATTGCGACGGATCGATTAAGGAGACTTTTAAAATTAATTTGCGATCTGATTTAAAGCAGGCGGGCAGGGCTTTGATGGCATCGGGATTTTTCTTTTCAACTTGTTGCAAAATTTGAAAAGTGAAGTCAGAAGTGATGTAACAGTCTTGATTATTTTCCTGGGCAAAAGCGAAAGTGGCGTGAAGAAAAAAAACCGCAGTAATTGTCAGTTTTTTAAAAAAATTCATTAGAGTCTGTCTTCCAATTTATTTGATCTCATATTTAGTCCTATTTTTGCTTATTTTTTAATAAAATTATTCGAAATATATCCAGATATTGCTCATAATTTTATTAAAAAAACGCTTAAAAATATGCCAAAATCTGAGATCAAATAAATTGGAAGACAGACTCTAGCCCTTCATTGATGAAATATTTTCGATTTCAATATTTCTACGGTTATGGAAATAAATGACCAAAATAGCGAGGCCAATTGCGGCTTCAGCTCCGGCGACGGTTAAGACAAAAATAGCAAAAATCTGGCCGACTAAATCATGTAAAAATGCCGAAAAGGCTACGAAATTAATGTTGATTGAAAGCAACATTAGTTCGATTGACATCAAAAGTGCGATAACGTTTTTGCGGTTCAAAAAAATGCCACTAACGCCGATGCAAAAGAGAATCGCTGATAATGTGATGAAATGTGATAATTCTAGTCCGTTCATATTTTTTATAAATTAATTCCCGCGCCGGATTTTACTTTAACAATTTCTAAAGAATTAGCTTTAGTCCGAAATACTTGATCGCAGATTCTTTGTTTTTTGATGAAGCGAGTTTCTTCTTTTAATGTCAAAACAATCGCGCCAATCATCGCTACAAAAAGAATCGCGCCGCTTAATTGGAAAGGCAAAATGAAATCAGTGTAAAGCAAATTACCAATTGCTTTGGTGTTGGTAATGTCAGTTGGAGTCGGGAAGAGAATTTTAGTGTTGTAAAGTTTGATGCTGGAAAATTTGGTAATCAGGAAAATTTCAAAAAACATTACCACGCCAACTAGCATTAAAACCGGTAAATGGCGGCTGATTTTTTTGGTTTCCTGTTTGAAATCAACATTGAGCATCATCACCACAAAGAGGAATAAAACCGCAATCGCGCCTACATAGACAATGATTAACAGCATCGCCAAAAATTCTGCGCCCAGCAAAAGAAAAAGTGCGGCGGCATTTAAAAATGCTAAAACCAAAAACATTACAGAATGAACTGTGTTTCTGGCGGTTACAACCACAAGGGCTGAAACAATCAGGATGGAAGAAAATAGATAAAAAAGATCAAGCGTAAAATTCATAATTATCTGTGTTTTGCGTCGGATTCAATATTTTGGCGCAGCTGATATTCAAAGCGGTCGCCATTAGCCAGAAGTTTTTCTTTATTATAGTAAAGTTCTTCGCGGGTTTCGGTGGAAAATTCAAAATTTGGACCTTCAACAATCGCATCAACCGGGCAGGCTTCCTGGCACAGGCCGCAATAAATGCATTTAATCATGTCGATGTCGTATTTTGTGGTGCGGCGTGAACCATCTTCTCTTTCTTCAGCTTCAATTGTAATTGCTTGCGCCGGACAAATTGCTTCACAAAGTTTGCAGGCGATGCAACGTTCTTCACCATTTGGATAACGGCGTAGCGCATGTTCACCGCGAAATCTCGGGCTTAATGGGCCTTTTTCGTAAGGGTAATTAATGGTAACTTTTTTCTTGAAGAAATAGCGCAAGGTCAAAGCGTGACCGATGAAAATTTCTTTAAGTAAAAATGAATAAGCGCTTTTTAAAACTTTCATGAATTATTTGAGATAAACAATATAGGCGGCGGTTCCAACAACCCAGGTTAAAGAAAATGGCAGGAAAACTTTCCAGCCTAATCTCATAAGTTGATCGTAACGATATCTTGGTAAAGTCGCGCGCACCCAGATGAAACAGAAAAGTAAAAAGAAGATTTTTAAACAGAACCAGATTGGGCCCGGAATTGCGTTGAAAAATGCGATGTCGAAAGGTGGCAACCAGCCGCCGAGGAAAAGGATTGAGGCGAATGCTGAAATCAAAATCATATTGGCATATTCGCCGAGGAAAAACATTGAAAACGGCATTGAACTATATTCTACGTTATAGCCGGCGACAAGCTCAGATTCTGCTTCCGGAAGGTCAAAAGGAAGACGGTTTGTTTCGGCTAAACCAGAAATGAAAAATAAAATAAACATCGGAAATAATGGCAAAGCAAACCAGTGATTTTTTTGCGCCAAGACAATATCGGCAAGGTTTAATGAGCCAACGCACAGTACAACTGAAATGATAATTAGACCAATTGAAACTTCATAAGAAATCATTTGCGCTGAAGAGCGGATTGCACCTAAAAATGCATATTTGGAATTACTGGCCCAGCCGGCAATAATAATGCCGTAAACGCCGAGAGATGAAGTGGCAAGAAGGTAAAGAACGCCAACGTTAATATGAGCAACTGAAAAACTTTCCGAAAATGGAACCACGGCCCAACCAATAAGGGCAAGGGTGAAAGTGATGATTGGAGCGAGTAAAAATAAAGCTTTGTTTGATTGATCGGGAATGATGACTTCTTTTAACATCAGCTTCAAGCCGTCGGCGAGAGGCTGCAACAAACCAAAAATCCCAACTACGTTTGGACCTTTGCGAAGTTGCATGGCGCCGATTACTTTTCTTTCCATCAAGGTTAAATAAGCAACCGCGCCAACCAAAGGCAACACAACCAAAAGGATGTAGCCGAGAGTCGGTAAAATCGAAGTTAAAAGCAGGGCTAAAAGCTGCTGAAAAATCTGTTCCATATAATCTTTAAGGGAATTTTGTAAAAATGTTTGAAGGTGGTAATTTATTTAGGCTTTTAAGAATGTCAATTTAGGGATGAAGTCTTTTTAAGCTAAAAAATTCCAGGAATAAAAAATTATTGTGCCAAGAATTGCGGTAACAATTCCGCAAAGTAAATCATCCAACATCACGCCAAAACCGGTTTTAACACGGTCAGCAAGGCCGATGATTGAAGGTTTGGTAATGTCAAAAAAGCGGAAAGAAATAAAGCAGAAAAGCAGGTGAATGGCGATGACATCATTTTGGGAAAAATAATCTTCGCTGAATAATAAAAATGTCAATTGCAGTGCTAATATTTGGCCCAGAACTTCGTCTAAAACTATAGACTGATGATCAATTTGACGAAATTGTTTGGTGTAGGTGCGAATAAAAAAACAGCCATAAAGAAAAATCGCGATTAGAAAAATCGTCCAATATAAATTCTGGGCTGCGAAAGAAACGTCGCTATAATAAAAATAACGATTGGTAAAAAACCAGAAAACCAATGCCGCAAGGCTACCACAAGTTCCGGGAGCTTTAGGAAATTTTCCGGAATAGAAAAAAGTCAGGATTAATTGGTGAAGTTTTAGCATATTTTTTAATTGTTTTATGTTGGTTAAAAAACCACCCGAATTGTTGTACCCAGATTTTTCTCTGATTTTATTTCTAAAGTCCCGCCTTGTTTTTCAACAAGATATTTCACGATCGGAAGTCCCAAGCCCATAGAATCAACCTTACCACGATTAGCATTTTCAATAGTTTTGTATTTTTGCAAAGAAATCTCTACTTCTTCTTCAGTCATGCCAAAACCATGATCGCAGAAAATCATTTCAACCCTTTTGGGCTTGATTCCTTTTTCATCATCGATGGTTTTTGCAAAAACTTCTACAATAGTTTCCTGCGGACTATATTTAACTGCATTTGAAATCAGGTTAATTACAACTTGTTTTACGCGGCGTTGGTCGAGAAATAAAGGCTGGTATAAATTTTCTTCGATTTTAGTGATGATTAAAATATTCGATTTCTTCGCTCTTTTTTGCATCAGCTTCACTGACTGTTTTAAGATATTAGCAATATTAGTCGGATTCGGGCTTTTATTAATTTTAAATTCACCACTTTCGGCTTGGTTTAAGTCAATTAAATCATTGATAAAATCAGTCAATTCATTCGCTGAATCAATAATATCGAGGCTTAGTTCAAAATCGATTTTAAGTTCGTGCAGGTTTTTCGCCTGATCAGTGGAACTATTTTCTATTTTATGAATCAGGTTTTTCAAATCACTTTTAATAATTTCAGCGCAGCCTTGAATTCCAAAAACAAAATTTTTAAATTCATGAACTGATTGCGCCAAAAATTCTGATTTTGCTTCATTGGCTTGTTCTGCCATGCTTTTTAATTCGAGGATTTTTTGAGTTTGCTGCTTCTCGCGATAAATTGAAAAAAGCAAAATAATTAATCCGAAACTTATCGATAAAATTTCTAAAGCCTGCCCAATAATTAATTCACCGATAATGCTGTTAACAGTCGCGCCATCATATTTTAAAACTAGAGCATAAGGATAATCAGCAATTTTTTTTGCCAAAAAAGCATGACCATTTTTTAAAACCGTCATTTCAAAAACCTTGTCATTTGGAGACGAGTTTATCTGGTCTAAAATATGGTTGGATTCAACATCATAATTATTGTCATTCGCCAGTTGATCAACGCCGTAAGATTTTACATCGCCATATAAAATCGGCATTTCATTCTTGCCAAAAAGATTAAATTTTACGTCGGGATTTTGAATGATTTGATGTAGTGATTTTGCTATTCTTTCAACTTCAAAACCGATTGAAATCGCACCTAAATATTTGCCGCTTTTATCATTTAAACCAACACCGCCGGGAATCATCCATTTTTTGCTGGTAAGGCCGATTATCGGGGTTCCGAGATGAAATTTGCCGGGTTCTTTTTTGGTGAGAGGAATGTAATCGCGATTGGCAACCGAGAAATTTTCGGGATTAGAAATTATGCCATATTTAGCATCAACCGTGAATTGGAATTTGTCATCAGACCAGGAAAAAATTGTCCAGGAAAGATTGGTGAGGCCGCTGCTATCGCGGTATCTTTTTAAAATTTCATCAATGTGTTTTTTACTGCGGGGATTTTCGGCAATTTGATAATTAATGTTTTTTATGATGGAAGAAGTGTGGTCAATTTTATCAGTAAAACTTCTTTCCATTCGCGCCATTTCAATTTCAAGATCAGACTGGATTTTGTTTTTAACTGATTGTGTCAATTGAATGATAAACCATGTCAGCATTAATCCGGTGATAATTAATGTCGCGACAAAAATTTGCGCAATATTTAACTTAATTTCGGATTTGGAAATATTGCTGGGCATGAGTTTTTAAAAGCTTTTTAAGATTTCCAAATAAGTTTTTTGCAATTGTTCAATTTCGGTAACTTCAGAAAATTCATCAATTCGATGGGCGGTTTTATTGATTAAACCAATTTCTACAACTTCGGCGTAATCCTTGATAAATCTGGCATCGGAAGTTCCGCCGGTGGTGCTTAAAACTGGTTTTCTGCCGCAGATTTTTTCAACCGCATTTACCGTAATTTCAGCTAAAAATCCTGGTTTGCTTAAAAAACTTTCGCCGCTGGTTCGGTGAGTTAATTCATATTTTGCACCGAATCCGACAGTTTTTTTGCAGGCATATTCAACTAAATCAATAATTGATTGCGAAGAGTGCAAATCGTTGAAACGCACGTTAAATGCGGCTCCAGCTTCATTTGGAATTACGTTACCACCGAGATTTTGGGAAGTTATTGAAGTGATTTCAAGATTAGTGGCATCGAAAAATTTGGTGCCATCATCGAATTTATGATCTTTCAAAATTTTCAAAAGATTAATCAAAACCGTGATTGGATTTATGGCATTATCAGGATAAGCAACGTGACCTTGTTTTCCGATTATTTTCACTGTAAAGCCAATAGATCCGCGTCTTCCAACTTTTATCATTTCACCGAATTTTTCCGGATTTGTTGGTTCGCCAACTAAACAATGTGAAATTTCTTGGTTTGATTTTTTCATCCATTCCAGAACTTTTTTAGTTCCGTTTACGCCATCATTTTCTTCGTCATTGGTGATTAAAAAACCAATCCCAAAATCTGGTTTTTTATTTTGAGATAAAAATTCTTCAACTGCTGAAACAAAGCAGGCGATGGCGCATTTCATGTCGGCAGCGCCACGACCGAAAAGTTTTCCATCCACGATTTTTGCTTCAAATGGATCGTGCGTCCAGGAGTCTTTATTTCCTTCATTTACAACGTCAGTGTGACCGGCAAAATATAAAGTTTTTTTGGAATTATTCGGGTTTAAAACTGCGTGTAGATTATTCACTTTGTAAGAATTATTGCCGTCATATTCCAAAAAATCGCAGGAAAAACCGAGGTTTTTTAAATAATCAGCAAGAAATTCAATAACCTGCAAATTCACGCCACTGTAAGACGGAATTTGAATTAATTTTTGGGAAAGGGTGATTGCGTTTAGGTTCATTGGAATCAAGTTGAATTTTTTTATTGTCAAAACAGAATGAAAAAACTTTTTACTGAAACCTCCTATCTAAATCAATCAAACAAATGTTAGACATAAAATGGATCCGCGAAAATCCTGAAAAATTTGATGCGGCAATGATTGCCAGAAACAATGAAACCAGAGCTTTAGAGCTTTTAAAATTCGATGAAGAAAAAAGAAAAAAAACTTTTTTGATTCAGGAATTGCAAGCCAAAAGAAATAAATTCGCCAAAGATATTGCCGAAATAAAAAAAGCCGGCGGCGATGCCTCTTCGCTTTTAGAAGATTCAAAAAAAGTTAATGCTGAATTAACTGCGGCTGAAAATGATTTTTCAATTGATGAAAAATTAAATGAAATTTTGGCGACACTTCCAAACATTCCGCACGAATCAGTTCCGGTTGGCGCAGATGAAAATGACAATGTTGAAATTGAGAAATTTGGGCACCCAAGAAAATTTTCTTTCACGCCAAAAGCTCATGATGATTTAGGTGAAAATTTAAAAATGCTCGATTTCGATCAATCAGCTTTGATGTCAGGCGCAAGATTTTCAACCTTGTCGGGAGGCTTGGCCCGCATGGAACGCGCGCTTTCAAATTTTATGCTCGATGTTGCTTTAGAAAATAATTACACCGAAGTTTCGCCGCCAAATTTAGTTAAATCCGACGCGATGCATTTTTCCGGCCAATTGCCGAAATTTTCTGAAGATGCTTTTTCTACCTCTGATGGTTATTGGTTAATTCCAACTGCCGAAGTTTCTTTGGTAAATTTAGTTGCCAAAAAAACTTTGTCCGAAAGTGATTTGCCAATCCGCTTCACCGCTTACACGCCGTGCTTCCGCCGCGAAGCCGGTTCTGCCGGAAAAGACACCAAAGGCCTAATTCGCCAACATCAATTTAAAAAAGTAGAATTGGTTTCGATCACAACGCCCGAGCAATCGGAAGCCGAACATGAAAGAATGACCAATGCTTCCTGCGAAATTTTACGTCGCTTGGAATTACCTTACCGAAAAATTCTTTTATGCAATGGCGACATGGGATTTTGCGCCCAAAAAACTTATGATTTAGAAGTTTGGCTGCCGAGCCAGGAAAAATATCGCGAAATTTCCAGTTGTTCAAATTGCGGCGATTTTCAAGCCAGACGTGGTTCGATAAAATATAAAAATAAAGACGGCAAAAATAATTTTGTTCACACTTTAAACGGATCAGCTTTGGCGGTCGGCAGAACTTTGGTGGCGATTTTAGAAAATTACCAAAATGAAGATG
>JAZKII010000107.1:0-22745 GCA_040384945.1 Pseudomonadota bacterium | reverse complement strand
GATTGGATAAGGCGTCAGGGGGGAAATTAGCACCCCATTTTTTTCATTATGCCGAACGTGTGGACGGGGTTACAAACCCCATCCAGCTCAGGATTTATTCAGAATTCTTATCTTTACTTTTTTCACCACCAACTTTTTTCATCTTCACTAAAATCAAATCGTGATCACGTTTTTTCAAGATCTCAAAATAATATCCTTCAATCACAAAATTCTCTTTTTCATCAGGAATCCGACCTAAATGATTAATGATAAAAGCCGCCAGGTTGTAAGCGTGATCATCTTCCAACAAATCCCAATCGAGTTTTTTATTAATATCTCGAATCAATGATTTTGCAGCAATTTTATAAGCGCCGGATTTGATTTTTATGATGTTAATTTCCGATTCATCATCTTGCTCTTTTATCTCGCCAACAATTTCTTCCAAAATATCTTCGAGCGTTACTAGTCCTAGAAGCGAACCATATTCATCAACAACTAAAGCAAATCTTTTTTTCTTTTTTCTGAAAGCGAAAAGCTGCGAACGTAAACTATTACTTGCAGGTATAAACCAGGGTTCTGAAGTTGCAGAATTTATATCAAATTTATCAAAATTTCCTTTATAAAAATGCAGCGCTTTCAGCAATTTTCTGACATTTAAAATCGCTACAATATTTTCCTGATTACCGCGCCACAAAGGAATGCGCGTATAGCTGATTTCTAGTGCGTGACGCACAATTTCAATTATCGGTAAATCCGCATTTATCGATTCAATTTCTTTGCGGTGAACCATAATTTCACTGATTTCAGTGTCTGATAAATCTAACACGCCATCAATTAAATCTTTGTCATATTTATAGATCGAACCTTCTTTATGCTTCAAATCCACAGCGTCGCGAATTTCTTCTAATTCTTCACCTTTAGAAGTTTTGTATTTTTTCGGAAAAAAAAGATCAACCACAGAATCAACCAGCTTTTGGCTTAAATGCGCAACAGGCATTAGCATTTTTACTAAAAAATCAATCAATGGCGCTAAGAATAACGCAATTTTATCGGGAGATTTTAGAGCAATAGTTTTGGGAGCAATTTCAGCAAAAAGCAAAACGATAATCGTCATGCCGACGGTTGCATATAATAATCCTGCATCGCCAAAAAGTTCAATCAACACGCTGGTGGCAAGAGCAGAAGCTAAAATATTAACCGCGTTATTTCCAATCAACATGGTGCTAATGACTTTTTCGCGCGACTTTAAAAGCTTCTCTAATTTTTTAGCACGTTTACTTCCTTCATTAGCCATGCGGTGGATTTTAGCGCGTGATGCCGCAGTAACCGAGGTTTCAGAGCAAGCGAACAGCGCTGAGATTATCATTAAAAATATGACCAGGAACAGGTAGAAATTGGTTAAATCGTCCATTATAATTTATTAAAATTTATGCGCGGATCAACAATTTTGTAGGTTAGATCGCTTATGATATTGGTAATTAAGCCGAGTAATGTGAAAATGTAAAGCGTTGCAAACATTACCGGATAATCGCGAGACAAAGCTGCTTCATAACCTAGGAAACCCATGCCATCAAGTGAAAAAATTACTTCGATCAACATTGAACTGGTAAATAAAATTCCGATCAAAGCCGCAGGAAGCCCGGCAATTACAATCATCATGGCGTTACGAAAAACATGGCGGTATAAAACCTGATTTTGGTTTAAGCCTTTAGCGTAGGCACTTAGTACATACTGTTTATTAATTTCTTCGATGAAGGAATTTTTGACAAAAAATGTTAATGATGCAAATCCGCCAATTACCATCGCGATGATTGGCAAAGTCATATGCCAAAAATAATCACCGATTTTTTGCCACCAGTTTAATTCCTGAAAATTCTCTGAAACCAAGCCGCGCAAAGGAAAAATGTTTAAGAAATTTCCGCCGGAAAAAAGCACAATTAATAAAATCGCAAAAAGAAATGATGGAATAGCGTGGAAAAAAATTACTAAACTGCTGCTCCATAAATCAAATTTTGAGCCGTCATTGATAGCTTTTTTTATGCCTAAAGGAATTGAAATTAAATAAACCAATAATGTAGTCCAAAGGCCGATGGATATTGAAACGGGGAGCTTTTCTAAAATTAAAGTAGTGATTTTTTTATCCTGATAAAAACTATCGCCAAAATCAAAAGTGGCAAATTTTTTTACCATCAACCAAAAACGCTGCCACAGTGGTAAATCAAAACCATAAAGTTTTTCAATTTTGGAAATTATTTCCGGATCAACACCACTGGCACCTTGATATTTAAGAGATGAAGGTGATTCAGAATTAAAATTTTTTATATCAACAACTCCACCCGAACTAACTTCGCCACTAACTTTAGTATGATTAATCTGCGCCAAAAACCGCTCCACCGGCCCGCCGGGAGCGGTTTGGATAATCATGAAATTTATTAACATGATTATGAAAAGCGTGGGGATGATTAGCAGTAATCTTTTAGTAAAATATAAAATCATTTAAGAAATTTAAACTGGGAACTTAAGCAGGATATAGAGCAGGACGGGGTTTGTAACCCCGTCCTAACGTTCATGTAAAAATTTAAATTGAACTGAAAATGTGGACTGGGTTACAAACCCAGTCCAGCGCGCGATCCAGCGCAAGATCACCTAAAATTGTGCATCGTATTTTTACTAAACCCAATCCGGATCCGTCGCGCCTTCATTTTGAGGGGTTGGCACTTCAATTTCATAACCGGTAATAACGTCAATAATGAAAAGTCTCGGAATTGAATCATGTCCGTAAGAACCTTTTTTCTTGGAGTAAATTAAGTAACGCCCATTTGGCGACCATTTTGCACCTTCAGCCAAAAAGCTGCTGGTCAATAATTTTTCACCTTTGCCATTTGGTGCCATAACTCCGATGAAAAATTGTCCGCCTTTAATGCGGGTGAAAGCAATTAATTTTCCATCCGGTGACCACATTGGTTTTGAATAAGAACCATTTCCTGAACTGATTTGTGCAACTGAAGAACCATCCTTATCCATCACATAAATTTGCTGGCCGGAATCGCGGTCTGAAGCAAAAGTAATAAATTTTCCATCCGGCGAATAAGAAGGAGTTGTATCAATCGCCGGGCTTTTAGTTAAGCGGCGCGCGGCATTGCCATCAATATCAAGCTCATAAATATCACTATTTCCATCAACAATTGCTGAAAGCAAAAGTTGATTAGGATCTTTCGGATTCACGCTTGGCGCAAATGTTGTACCACGGAAACCACCAACTTTTTTGCTGCGTAAATTTCGCAAATCCATCGCAAAAATTTGCGGTTTGCCTTCGAAATAACGTAGGTAAAAAAGTTCATTAGGTTTTTTGGAAAAAATCGGAGTTAAAACCAAGTCGCGCCCATCGCTTAAAGTGCGTTGATTTTCGCCATCAAAATCAATCATGGCGATTTTTTTAATGCGTTTAGTTACCGGTCCATTTTCTGAAACATAAGCAATTTGGGTAGCAAAATTTCCCGATTTTTCACCGGTAATTGCTTTGTAAATTTCATTAGAAATCAGGTTTGCCATCTTACGCTGATTGTCTTTGGAAGCGGTGTAAAATTTTCCGAATAATTGGCGTTGATCTAAAACATCCCACATTCTGATGCGCATTTCGAGATTGCCGCTGACATCATAATTAAATTGCGCAATCACGATCGCGCCAATTCCGGCCTTATTATATTTATCAAAATTGGGAACTGATTCAACACTTAAATTGTCCTGCGAAATAATCGGTGCTTTACCCGGAGCTGTAATATCAATCTGACCGGATTGTTTAACTATTTCGAAAAGATCAGTGGTTTTTAAATTTCTTCTGATGCGTTCAAAAATCTCGAAACTATCACTTTTCAAACGCGGATCGCTTGAATCAAAACCAAAAAATAAAATCTTGGTGCGAGGAATTTCTTCATCCTTAATTGAAAAAGAAACCGTTGCGCCCGCTTGATTTACAAAGATAAAAAAGCTGACTAGAAAAAAAATAATTTTTGAAATTTTCATCATTTATAAAGTTTCAATTACAATATTATTATTGGTGTAAACACATAAATCGGCGGCGATTTTCATTGATTTTTTTACAATTTCTTCCGCCGACATTCCTTCGATTTCAGATAGAGCCCGCGCCGCTGCAAGAGCAAAATTCCCACCCGAACCAATTCCGGTAATTCCATCTTCTGGTTCTAAAACATCACCATTTCCGGTTAAAACTAACGACACATTTTTATCAATTACAATCATCATTGCTTCGAGGCGACGTAAATATTTATCTGTTCGCCAATCTTTCGCCAATTCAACGCAGGCGCGCATTAACTGATTGGGATATTGTTCTAATTTTGCTTCAAGTCTTTCAAATAAAGTAAATGCATCTGCCGTGGCACCAGCAAAACCGCCGATGATTGAACCATCGCCCAATTTCCTGATTTTTTTAGCGTTGGATTTTAAAACCGTAGAACCAAGCGAAACCTGCCCGTCGCCTGCAATTGCAACTTTACCATTTTTGCGCACGGAAAGAATTGTCGTTCCGTAAAGCATAGAAGAATCTTTGTGATCAAGCATAATTAATTTTAGATTTAAAATTTAGGATTTATGAACCCTAAATCTAAAATCTTAAATCTAAAATCTTAAATAAATTGATGACTAAACAAAAATCGGTTAAGAATTTTTTGATAATTTTTTTCCTCGGAATTTCCAGCGGTTTGCCTCTTGCGCTGATTCTCTCAACCTTGAAAGCTTTGTTACTTGATAAAGGTTTTGATTTAAAAACTATCGGGTTTTTCTCACTTGTCGGCCTTCCTTACACTTTAAAACTTTTCTTCGCGCCGGTTATTGATTCTTGTTCGGTGCCATTTTTAACTAAACTTGTTGGGCAAAGAAAATCCTGGATCATTTTAAGCCAAATATTTTTGGTTATTTTTATTGCGCTTTTAGGAGTTTCGGGAATTACCGGAAACATTACTACAATTGCCATTTTTGCATTTTTAGTCGCCTTCGCTTCCGCTTCACAAGATATTGTAATTGATGGTTACAGAATTGAATTATTTGCCAAAGAAAATCAGGGTTTGGCCGCAAGTTTTTATGTTTATGGCTATCGAATCGGCATGTTAATTTCCGGCGCCGGAGCCTTGGTTTTAGCGGAATTAATCAGTTGGGATATAGTTTATTTTGTAATGGCCGCCTGCATGATTAGCACAATTTTTATTACAATTTTAGCCGAAGAAACCAGAAAAGATTTTGTCCAAAAAAGCCATGATTTTACAACCTGGTTTAAAAATTCGGTAATTGAGCCATTACGCGATTTTAGCCATCACAGCAAATGGTATATTGTTTTAGCCTTCATAATTTTATTCAAATTAGGCGATGCTTTTGCCGGAAATTTAACTTTACCTTTTTTGCTCGAAATCGGTTTTTCTAAAATTGAAATTGCCAGCATCGTAAAAACTTTCGGACTTTTTGCGACATTATTTGGCGTTTTTTTGGGCGGAATTTTGGTAAAAAAACTTGGCATTATGCGATCACTTTGGATCGCCGGATTAATGCAAATGTTTTCCAATTTAGCTTTTTCTTACCTAGCCCAAACCGGCCACGATATTGAAACACTTTATTTCGTAATTTTTATTGAAAATTTAAGCGGCGGAATTGGCGATGCCGTTTTCGTGGCCTATTTAAGCGGCCTTTGCAACATCGCTTTCAGCGCTACGCAATATGCAGTTTTAGTTTCTTTTTCAACGATAGCGCGTTCGGTTTTAACCGCTAGTTCCGGGATTTTTGCCCAAACTTTAGGCTGGTATCAATTTTTTATTTTCTCAACTTTTCTGGCACTTCCGGGATTGGCGTTTTTACTTTGGTTATCTCTAAAAAAAGACCGGCATTTTCAAACTAGTCAAAACTAAACTCATTACTTTACTTTTTGCCTCGTAAAAATAGTTTAAAAAAAATTCAAAATCTCAGTAAAAAAATTCCTGCCAAATTCATAATTAATGCGCATCACAACCGTCAGACCAGCGAAAGAGAAAATCACGAAAGGCGAAGTTTCGGCAGCGCATTTTATTCCCTATCGCTGCCACTGGAATTCGGACACGATTTTAACCCATAAAGAAGAATTAATTCGCGTAATTAAAATCAAAGGTTTCGCCTTTGAAACTGCCGATGATATTGATATTGACCTCAAAAAAAATGCTCGAAACAACCTTTTAAAAGGGATGTCTTCCGGCAATTTTACTTTACATTTTCATACCATTCGCCGCAAAGAAAAAGGCTTTCCTGATGGCGAAATGCCTGACGGGTTTTCCGACCGCGTTAACCGCGAATGGGCTCAAAGACACTCAAATGATAAAAGTTTTATCAATGAACATTATTTCACTTTGGTAAGAGGTTCCGACACTTCCGGTATTGCGGTTCTGGAACATATGGCCAAGAAATTGCAACATAAAACTGACAAAACCTCGTGGGAAAATTACATGCGCGAAGGTTATGATGAGCTTGAAGAGATGACCGAGCGGATTTTAAACGGCTTTGGAAACTACGGCCCGCGCGTTTTAGGCTTGGTCGAAACTGAAGATGGCATTACTTCTGAAATCCTGGAATTTTTATCGCGCCTGGTAAATTGCGGCTATTCGCAACCAATGACTGTGCCTTTAGGCCAGATTTCGCATCATTTGCCGGTAAGTCGTCTTTATTTTGGCAATAAATCAATTGAAGCCCATCATCCGCACGCCGTAAAATATGCCGGTGTAGTTTCCATCAAGGAATATCGCCCTTCAACCCATGCTGGCGTTTTTGACGGTTTCATGCAAATGCCTTTTGAGCTTATTATCAGCCAGTCATTTTCTTTCATTAATCGCATGGTGGCAATTAGCTCAATGCAATTGCAACAACGTCGTCTCGTACAATCAGAAGACGTGGCGGTTTCGCAAATTCAAGAAATTGACTCGGCTCTAGATTCGGCAATGAGTGGTGAATTTGGTTTTGGCAATCACCACATGACGGTTCTTTGTATTGAAGATACACCAAAAGCTTTGGAAAGCGCTTTATCTCTTGCCGTTGTTGAACTTTCAAATACTGGTATTACCGGTGTTCGCGAAAAAATGAATCTTGAACCAGCTTTTTGGGCGCAACTTCCTTGCAACGCTGAATATATGGCGCGCCGCAGTGTTGTGAACACTTTAAACATCGCATCTTTTGCATCTTTTCACAATTATCCTTCCGGCAAAAGAAAGAAAAACCATTGGGGCGATGCAGTTACAGTTTTAAATACAGTTTCAGGAACACCTTATTTCTTTAGTTTCCACGTTCGCGACGTTGGTCACAGTATGATTATCGGTCCAACCGGTGCTGGTAAAACCGTGCTTTTAAACTTCCTTTGCGCCCAGGCTCAAAAATTTAACTGCCGCCTGTTTTTCTTTGATAAAGATCGCGGTGCCGAAATTTTCATTCGTGCCATTCGCGGCCGCTATATCATTCCAAACGCCGCTAAAACTTCCGGCTTTAATCCATTTCAACTTGAAGATAATAGCACCAATCGTTCATTTTTGATCGACTTCATGAAAGCTTTGGTAATGGTTGGCGACACTCCTTTACCGGCACATGAAGTTGAGCGCATCAACGAAGCGGTACAAGGTAATTATAAATTGCCGCAAGAACAAAGAAGATTGCGCAACATCGCGCCTTTCATGGGTTTAGGCGGCCCCGGAACTTTAGCCGGCCGCCTTTCAATGTGGCATACGGGAGGCTCGCACGCCAAACTTTTTGACAATGAAGATGATTTAATTGATTTCACTTCCGCCCGCAGTTTTGGTATTGAGATGGCACATATTTTGCAGGATAAAGTCAGTATCGGCCCGGTTCTGCTTTACCTTTTCCATCGCATCCAAAGTTCACTTGATGGCTCTCCAACCATGCTGGTTCTAGATGAAGCCTGGGCGTTAATCGGCAACCCGGTTTTTGCACCGAAAATTAAAGACTGGCTAAAAGTTTTAAGAAAACTCAATACTTTCGTAGTATTCGCCACACAATCCGTAGAGGATGCTGCCAAAAGTAGTATTTCCGACACGCTGGTACAACAAACCGCTACACAAATTTTCTTGCCAAATTTAAAAGCAACACCACTTTATCGTGAAGTGTTTATGTTGTCGGAACGCGAATTTAACCTGGTTAAAACTACCGATCCTTCAACACGTTTCTTTTTGGTTAAACAAGATAATGACGGCGTAATTGCCCGTATCGATTTAAACGGAATGGATGACACGATCCGGGTTCTTTCTGGACGTGCTGAAACTGTGCGCATCATGGATGAAATCATCGAAGAAGTTGGTGAAAATCCTGATGATTGGCTGCCGATTTATTACGAACGTAGTCGCGGTAAATAATAAAAATTAAAAATTTCGGGTGAAAAATTTAGAACAAAAATCTTGGCAAAAAACTTTCCGCGCTTTGGTGTTTGTAGTGGCTGTTTTTTCGATTCTTTGTTCTTCTCTAAGCAATTCTTTTGCTGAAGACGCCACTGAATATGGCGTGGGCAGAACACGCAGTTGTAGCTCAACCGGCCGCCCTGATACTCTTTTATTCGATCCAACCACCGGTGGCAATGATGTAGAATTTAATTTATCGAACCCAGTATGTGTTTATGTAGCAGTCTCAATTTACTCTACTGTAAAAGTTGCTATTGCGAATATGAACCGGGTTTGCGGATCAGGAAGCTCAGTACCAAGAATCCTTCCTTCACCACTTCAGGATTCAATTGATTTGCTCAGAGCATCTGTCAAATCCGCGACCGGAAACACTTCATGCCAGGGCGCTCTTATTGATGGTTCTGCTGCTTTTACTCTAGCAATGACACAAATTGCTATCATTTATGGAATCGCCAAAAGCGTTTATGATGATTCTCACGTTTGTGGTTCAAACTGGATGGGACCGAATGTCTCAGAATATGATATGAGCACTTCCGACTACAAACAAACCGTACGATTAGCAATTGAAGGTTATATACGTGATTCTTCTCCAAACCTTAGTATTAACTCTGGTGATAAAACATATCGTGAATGGTTTTATGGTGGAGTTGAAATTGAAGATAATCCCAGTGATGGAGGAGAAGCCTGTAGAGATCCGGCAGCATCAACCGATCAGGCTTATGAAAAATATCCGAGGCAAAAATATTATCTTAAAGGTCTGGAAGCCGGTAATTTTAACTGCAAAAGATATTTTCTTCCCGCCGGATCCAACGATCCTGGAACTAATGCTCCAGCTACACAAGGCCGTCTTGATGATTTCCAAAAAGCTTATAGTTGCTGCCAATCCAGAAGTCAGAATTACATTTGTATTCACTATGCCGGAAGCGATGTCTTTTGCAGAGCGGGTGAAATATGCGGAATAAACGGCATATATTTCTCTACCAAAGCCTTGACTTCCGATCAATTAGTTTGCGCCGAATCCTATAGTGTATGTCCATATAATTTTGCACTCAGCGGTGGAACAGAATATTGCGATTATTATAAGGATGGCGTATGGAGTAGCTCAGAAGGCAGATGGAAAATGATTACCCAAGATCAAATTACCGCTGCTAGCGTAGCCGGAAATTGCACTACTTACAGTGAGATCAGGGATAATGATTGTCTCTTAAATGAAAAAGCCGGCAAATGCCGAAATTATTGCCAATATCTAACTCACTGCACCAAAACTTCTAATACTCCTTTCCCTTATCAAAGCGGTTTAGGGTCGCCATATTTTTCTGATGCCTGCATAAATTTTGTCGGCGATTCCCAAAACCAAACCGCTTTCAATGGTGGATTCATTCTTGGAAGCCAAAGACATTTCAGCGCACCAATTGCTCAATGCGTAAAAGAAACACTGGAAAATCTTTTCTATAATCGCGCCGGCCACAGTACCTGCCTAAACACCAATGAATATCCTTCATCAGATGGCTCTTGCCCTTCCGGCCAATATATCCAAGACGGAACTTTCACTTACAAAAAAGGCAATGTGGTAAAAGAAACATCTTTCTTCGGGATGATTCAAAATAATATGCAAGATCTGGTAAGGCTTACGATTACGATGTCAATAATGTTTTACGGCATGAATATTCTAGTTGGAAAAAACAGCATCGGCAACAAAAAAGACATCCTGACTTATATCTTCAAAATTGCCGTAGTTCTTTATTTCGCCACAGGTGATGCCTGGCAAAGCAGCTTCTTTAAAGGCGTTTATGGAGCAGGAGCAGAATTTTCGCGAATGGTCTTCAAGATTGGTCTCGATGGCGACACTTTAAGACAAGATGGTTGCCAATTTGGAACTTATACACTTGCTGATGGCACACTTTACGATAGCGGCAGAAATTATCCTGCCGGCAAAGAATATTTAGCTTTATGGGACACGCTTGATTGCAAAATTATGCGCTATCTTGGATATGGTCCGGAAGTATCAGTTGCCAATATTACTTCTCTGATTTTCGCTGCATATTTCACAGGTGCGCCCGGATTTTATTTTGCTATGTCCGTCCTCTTCATGGCCTTCTTCTTTATTGCGGCAACAATACGTGCCTTGCATATTTTCCTTTCCGCCTGCCTGTCGATCATTATTTTCGTATTTGTTTCACCATTAGTAATTCCACTTTGCTTATTCAAAAAAACAGAAAGTATTTTTAAAGGATGGCTGACCAACTTAATCAGCTTCTGCTTCCAGCCCATGATTCTTTTTGCCTATATCGCCATATTTTGCACCATTCTGGATAAAACAATGATCGGCAGCGCTACTTTCGTGGGCGATCCACCTTCAAAAACAATTTCCTGTGCAGAAATTTGCAAAAATTCTGATGGCACAATCGTACCTTTTGTTAATGGCGAAGAACCTGCTTGCGACGAAGTTGGACAACAAATATATGATCCAAAAAATGATAGCGTTGCCTGTCTGATCAACCTCAATGATTTTGGAAAATTCCCGGGATTTGAAATAATCGGCATCGGCATTCCAATGCTGCTCGATCTTTTAACTGGCGATATTCAAGCCAAGCTTCTGACCATCCTGCGCGGATTCCTCATAATGTTCTTACTATATAAATTCATGGACGAAATACCAGGAATCACTTCTTCCTTAATTGGTGGAACCAAACTTCCAGCCTCCGAGGCCAATGCTTTGGATATGCTAACTAAAGCTGCCGGCATGATAAGAGGGGCACAATTGCGAGCCTTCCGGGGAGGTAAAAAAGCCGCTAATTCACTTTATAATAAAGCAAAGGGAATAGCGCGAGAGGGTGGCAGTTCTGGGAAATCAGCCTCCACAGAAGCTCCTACAAAAAGTGAAGGTAGCGATCGTGGCGGCGGCGAAAAGGGTAAAGGTGAAGATAATGGCGGAGGTGAAAGCGGCGGAGGTGATGAAGGCGGCGGCGAAGGTGGTGGCGGCGGTGATGAAGACGGTGGCGGCGAAGGTGGTGGCAGCGATAATAAAGAGTGATTTTTGTTAAATTAAAAAATCCAAGAAATTGACAATTATCATTTCACCTCTTTAATGCGCGCCCCTTCCTTTTATTTCTTATCTTTTTTTGCTATCGTAGCTCAGGGGTAGAGCACTTCATTGGTAATGAAGAGGTCGGTGGTTCGATTCCACTCGATAGCACCATTTAGAACAAATTAATTCTCATAATAAGTAATCGGCTTCCCATAGCGCACCAAAATAAATTTTTCGCCCCAAAAAGTTTTATAAGAATAAATTCTATCCCCGTCATTATAATGGCAACCAAACATTTTATGAGCCTGAACATCAGGAACATAAACTCTGGAAGTTCCAAAAGTATTATACATTAACTTAGCCTGGTTAATTTCATATTCCGAAGGATAAGGACACCCAAGTGAACCAAGCTCTCCATAGCAGGAAGTCAGCAAACAAAATGCCGAAATAACAAAGATTTTTCTCATTATTTGATCCCCACATGAATTGCCGCAGCACCAAAAGTTAAATTCTGGTAAGAAACATTTTTAAAACCCGCATTTTCAATCATTTTTTTAAATTCATCCTGAGTCGGAAATTTGCGAATGCTTTCAACTAAATATTGATAAGAAGCGCGATCTTTCAAAATAATTTCACCGATTTTGGGAATGACATTAAATGAATAAACATCGTAAATTTTTTGCAGGAAGTAATCATTAACTTTGGAAAATTCGAGACAGATAAATTTTCCCCCCGGCTTTAAAACACGATAGGCTTCAGCTAATGCCGCGTTGATGTTAGTGAAATTTCTAATCCCAAAAGCGATGGTAAAAAAATCAAAACTTTCATCTTCAAAACATAATTTTTCACCATCGCAACAAGTGAATTTCAAATCCGAAAATAAATTTAAATCAACTGCGCGATCCTTGCCGACATCAAGCATTTCCTGGTTTATATCAACCACATCAATGGCGCATTTTACATTTTGAGCATGCGCTTTTTTAGAAATCTTAAAAGCAACATCGCCAGTTCCGCCAGCTAAATCAATGGTTCGGTAAGATTTTTTAGAATCAGAAAAATTAATTTCCTCAACCATTTTATTTTTCCATAGACGATGCACGCCTGCACTCATCAAGTCATTCATCAAGTCATATTTTTTTGCGACTCCTGAAAAAATTTCTTTGACAAGACTAGCCTTTTGATCACGATCTACCTCTTTGAACCCGAAATGCGTTTTATCTTTTTCCATGTTAAAAACTTCCGATTTTGATTTTGATTTACCGCCTGAATTAATCGCTCAGGCTCCATTTTTTCCACGCGAAGAAACTAAAATGCTGGTATTTAATGGCGCGTCAATTCTTGATTCACAAGTAATCTCCTTAAGCAATTTTTTGCAAGAAGGAGATGTGTTGGTGTTTAATGATGCTCGCGTGATTAAAGCTAAATTATCGGCAATAATTTCACGTAATTCTGCCCGTCTTGATTTCAATTTAGACCAAGAGCGTGAAGGCCTGTGGCATGCGCTTTGCCGCCCGGCAAAAAAAGTAAAAGCCGGAGATAATTTAGAAATTGCGCCTGATTTTTTTGCTGAAGTTATCGAAAAAACTGATGATGGATTTATTAAAATAAAATTTGACTGCGCTGGCAATGAATTGCTTTTGAAGCTTGAAAAATATGGCTCAATTCCACTTCCACCTTACATAAAACGTGAAGAAGAAAATAAAAGTGATCTAAAAAATTACCAAACAATTTACGCGGCAAACGGCACCGCAGTTGCTGCGCCAACGGCAGGGCTTCATTTTAATGAAAGAATTTTTTCTGAGTTGGAAAAAAAGAAAATCCAAAAAGTTTTTGTTACTTTAAATGTCGGCGCCGGCACGTTTTTACCGGTTCGAAGCGATTTTTTAAAAGATCATAAAATGCATTCAGAATTTTACTCAATTTCTGAAGAGTCGGCAAAAATTATTAATGAGGCTAAAAAAGACGGTAAAAAAATTGTAGCTGTCGGTACAACGTCATTACGCGTTTTGGAATCTTGTGCGGATGAAAATGGCTTGGTAATTCCTAAAAAAACCAACACCGAAATTTTTATTTTCCCGCCTTATAAATTTAAGATTGTTGATATTTTGATGACAAATTTTCACTTGCCGAAATCAACTTTATTTATGTTGATTTGTGCGTTTGTGGGAAAAGAAAAAGCTTTTGAGATTTACAACCACGCCATTTCAAACCATTATCGTTTTTATTCTTATGGCGATAGTTCGCTACTTTTTAAGAATGATAAATTTTAGATCATCGAGCAAAGCACGAAGTGCGTCGTCGAGATGCTAGCTCCGGTGTTGCAACATCGAACTAGCATCTCGACGACGGCCTAACGGCCTTTGCTCGATGACCTAAACATTTTTTCCTAATAAGAATTCGTCAACCAACCCGGAACTGAATTATCCCTTTGCGGCGGATGTTGTACTGAAATCAAAGAACTCTGAGGAGCCGCGCCATGTCCACTTTGCTTATAAGCCTCTTTATATTGCGCCAATAAACGATCCATTTTGCGTGTTTTGCCGCTTAAATCTGGCGCATCACTAGTTGTGATTTCAAGCTCATCTTGATCCAAATAAAGTTGGACGAAATTATATGTCGTTGAATCAGAAATGCTGGGCAAATTATTGGGTTGGAAATTTATTTCGCGCGAAATTCTTTCACCATTATTATTGCGCCAGGAAATAGTAATATTGCCGAAAAAATCAGAATTACTATCCATATAAAAAGATTGGCTTCGGCTTTCTCCCGGGTTTAAAAGCGGCAAGCCCAAAACATTTTTTCCCACCCAATTACACTTGATATCATTGATCGGAGCCAAGCTGGCATTACTGAAATAAATAACAGGACTTTCTTTATGCGCACCGCATGAAGCTAAAAATAAACTGACTAAAACAAAAAATATTTTCTGCATATTAATTTGATTTTTGCGCCTGAAATAACTCACGCGTTTTTATCGCTTTCGCAAAACGCGAAAAAGCAAAAAGATAGCTGTAAACCAAGCCGTTAAAGCCATAAATAAAATAACGACGCACAAAAAAAGCTTTTAAAAAAGCAAAAGTCGGAATGAAAAAAATTTTCAAACAAGAAGGTTTTTTTCCTTTTTTAAAACTATCTTGCGCCTGCATTTGCGAATAAGAATTAATCTTCTCAATCCAATGCGAAAATGAGCGGAAAGATTGATGATAAATTATATTTTTTAACTGGCCGATTTTTTCTTCTCCACCTTCTTTCAACTCAACAGAATCATGTACGGCGCTATTTTTGAAACCAGCGTAATCCTTGTTATAAAGACGAAGTTGATTATAAAAATAAGCAAATTTTTTCGGCTTTTTTTCGAAACGAAATTTATTAACTATTTTAACTCTAAATCCGTAAAAATTTTCGTAATTTTTTTGGGTAAAAATATTTATTATTTCGGCGCATAATTCTTTTGAAACTTCTTCATCAGCATCAATATTTAAAATCCATTTATTGCGACACTGATTTTCACCAAATATTTTTTGCTGGCCGTAACCTTGCCATTTATTATACATTACTTTGGCGCCGGCTTCGTTCGAAACCTCACAAGTTTTATCTTCGCTGCCGGAATCAATAACTAAAATTTCATCGGCAATTTCCTTAACAGCGTTAATTACTTCGACGATTCGGTCTGCCTCATTTTTTGCAATGATAAAAACTGAAATAGGCGGCTTCATAAATTTGATTGATTTATTGGACGTAAAAAAATATTTATTTATCTTCAATTTACTCGTCTGGCAGTCAACTTCTAAAATCAAAAAAATATGTTAAAAAAATCTCAGAAACGCACTATCATTGCGATTTCAGCTCTTGTGTTAATTGGATTTGGCGCACTTGTTGTTCATAATTACAAAACCAAAACTTCATTAAAATATAATGAAGAAAATACTGCTGCCGCCAAACCTCAAGAAAACCCTCAAGACGCCGTTGCCGCTGCGGTTAACGATGATGCCGCCGCTCTTGCTGAAACTCGTAAAAACAGTGATCTTTTAAAACCTTCTTCTACTGATTTTGTTTTAGGTGATAAAAAAGCTTCGGTTTTGATGATTGAATATGCTTCACTTTCTTGCCCACATTGCGCTGCTTTTGCCCGCGAATCTTTCGATAAATTCAAAAGTGAATATGTTGATAGCGGTAAAGTACGTTTTATTTTCCGTAATTTTCCTTTGAACCAATCTGCTTTATCCGCTGCAATGTTTGCGCAATGTCAAGCTCAAGATAATAAATCTGAATTACCAGACAGATATTTCCAAACCATTAAAGCTTTATTCAAAACCCAAGATTCCTGGGCTTTTGATGAAAAATATAATGAAAAATTGGAAGCCATTGCCAAGCTTGATGGCATGAGTTCAGAAAGATTTAAGGCCTGTATCGAAGATAAATCACTGCAAGAAAAAATTCTGGTTTCTCGCATGGATGCTGCAAAAGTTTTACAATTAAAATCAACACCAAGCTTTTTCGTAAATGGCGAAATCGCTGAAGGTTATGTTGATTACCAAACTTTGAAAAAACTTCTCGATAAAAAATTAGCCGAAGCCAACAAATAAAATTAAAAAAAGTGACTGCAAAACTTGTAATCAAGGATCTCAAAAAAAGTTTCAACTCAAAGCAGGTTTTAACCGGCATTGATTTGCAGGCTAATAAAGGCGAATCAATCGTGATTTTAGGCGGTTCCGGCAGCGGTAAATCTGTGCTAATCAAGATTATTGCTTCACTTTTAATACCAAGCTCAGGCAGCGTTAAAATCGATGATATGGAAGTTGCTAATATCGGCGCTCGCGACCGCGATAAATTAATGGAAAAATTCGGATTTTTATTTCAAGGCGGCGCTTTATTTGATTCAATTCCGATTTGGGAAAATGTTGCATTTCGTTTAATTCATCAAAAAAAGATCGATAAAAAAAAGGCCCGCGCCATTGCAATTGAAAAGCTTAAAGCTGTCGGATTGAGCGAAAAAGTTGCTGATCTTTATCCGGCCGAACTTTCCGGTGGTATGCAAAAACGCGCTTCTTTGGCGCGTGCAATTGCTGCAGATCCGGAAATTATTTTCTTCGATGAACCAACAACCGGCCTTGATCCAATCATGGCCGATGTAATTAATGATTTGATTGTAGCTAATTCCAAACAACTTGGCGCGACAACAATTACAATCACGCATGACATGGCTTCAGCCCGCAAAATTGCTGATAAAATTGCCATGCTTTACGAAGGAAAAATCATCTGGTTTGGCGATGTTAAAGATATGGATTCATCGGATAATCCTTACTTAGATCAATTCATTCATGGTCGCGCCGAAGGGCCGATAAATTTTTTAGCCGTTTAAATGAAAAAATCTTCGAGTGCTTTTTCTCTGATTGAAGTTTCACTAGTTGTTTTACTCATCAGCCTGATTGCCGCCGGCATTTTAACCACCACCAACCTAATAAAAAAATCACGCTTACAAACGGCGCAAGTTCTGACCAAAAATTCTCCGGTTAACGATATATCTAATCTGGTGCTATGGTATGAAACTTCACTAGATAGCAGTTTTATTGGTGACGAAAAAACCGATGGCAGCGCCATTAGCACTTGGTATGATAATAATCCAAATGCCGCCACAAAAAATAATGCCACCCAAACAACTACTGCCAACAAACCTCTTTTTATTGCTAATGCCTTTAATAGCGGTATTCCCGCTGTTAGATTTGATGGGACAAATGATTATCTACTTTTTGATGGCTCCGGTGTTATTAACAGCTCTTATACAATTTTCGTAGTAGAACAAAAAAGATCATCTCAAAGTAACAATTATTTTATTGGTGGAACGAGTAATAATAATGCCAATCTTGCTTTGGGATATAAGAGTGACACTTCCACAAGCTTAGGACACTGGTCTAATGACCTTGATTATACCAACTCTATATTCGCATATTCAACACCGGTTACCAGACTTCATACCGCTGCTTTTAACATCACACCATCTCTTTCAAATAGCGGAAAAAGATATTGGTTCAATGGCAGTGGCACTTCAAACACTATCAAAGCTTCTAATACTTCACAAACTGACCCTCTTACAGCTTATCCTGGGTCGGCAGTTGGGCGTTTTACGGTTAATAGTTATTTTAACGGAGATCTTGCCGAAATTATTATTTTTAATCGTAATTTAACTGATGCAGAAAGACTGGCTGTAGAATCCTATTTAGGGAAAAAATATAATCTTAAACCGACTCTGACTTAACCGATAAATTTTTTATAAGATTCACTTAAAATCCGCGCCACTTTTCCGGCTTTTCCTTCACCGATAATTTTTCCATCAATTTTTGTAACCGGGCGCAAAATAAGGCTAGAACTGGTTAAAAACACTTCATTTGCTGCTATTAATTCTTCAACTGTGAAATCTCTTTCTGCAACTTTTAAACCTTTTTCTTGAGCAAATTCAATCAGACGATTTCTGGTGATGCCGCATAAAATAAGGTTGTCTGGCGCTTTTGTGATTAAAGTTTCATTTTTATCCACGATAAAAGCATTGGCAAAAGTTGCTTCAGTTACAATTCCATCGCGGACAAAAATCATGTCATCAACACCGGAATCTTTCGCTTTTTGATTCATTAAAGTTGAAGCCAAAAGCCCAACAGTTTTGATGTCGCAACGCTTCCAGCGAATATCTTCGTGAGTAATTACAGAAACACCTTTTTCAAATTCTTCCGGCGTTAATTTTTTACCTAAAGCAACTGTAGCGCTAATTGTTGGCTGTAAACCTTTAGGACAGCTTGGAACACGATTGGTAGCGCCGCGTGTGATTTGCAAATAACAAATTCCTTCTTCCATTTTATTTTGTTGGAACAACTCGAGTTGCATTTTAGCTAATTCTTCTTTTGCAAAATTATGCTCAATTTTTATTTCCCGCAAACTGCGAAATAACCTGTCTAAATGCGCATCGCCATCAATTAATTTGCCGTTTTTAAATAATGTAACTTCGTAAACTCCATCGGCAAATTGAAAGCCACGGTCTTCAATGTGAACCATACAATTTTCGTGAGGCAAAAATTCACCGTTTAAATAGCTGATGCGTGACATATTATTTTTTTAAAATTGAGGTTCCGGCATAAATTGCGCGATTGCCTAAATATTCTTCAATACGAATTAATTCATTATATTTCGCGGTTCTATCACTTCTGCAAAGCGAACCGGTTTTGATTTGTCCGGCATTGGTTGCAACTGCGATATGAGCGATGGTTGTATCTTCAGTTTCTCCCGATCTGTGCGAAATAATATTGTTATATCCAGCATTTTTAGCGATGTTAATTGCATTCAAAGTTTCCGTTAAAGTGCCAATTTGATTGAACTTAACCAACATTGCATTGGCCATATGATCGGCAATTCCTTTCTGCAAAATTTTCGGATTAGTTACAAATAAATCATCGCCTACCAATTGAGTTTTATGGCCCAAAACTTTGGTGATATTTTTCCAGCCTTCATAATCATCTTCAGCGCAAGCATCTTCGATTGAGAAAATCGGATAATTATTCACTAATTCTTCATAATAACGCACCAATTCATCGGAAGTTAAAATGCGACCTTCACCTTCCAAATCATATTTACCATTTTTGTAAAATTCGGTTGAAGCGGCATCAAGCGCCAGCACAACTTCCGAGCCTAATTTATAGCCAGCTTTTTCAGTTGCTTTTGCCACATAATCTAGCGCTTCTTTTGTTGAATCAAGATTCGGCGCAAATCCACCTTCATCACCAACATTTGTGTTGTGACCATCTTTTTTCAAAAGCGATTTTAAATGTTGAAAAATTTCGGCACCGATACGAATTGCATCACGCACTGAGCCAGCTGCAACCGGCATAATCATGAATTCCTGAATGTCGATTTTATTATCAGCATGTTTTCCACCGTTAATAATATTCATCATCGGAACTGGCAAAACTCGTGCTTCACTTCCACCTAAATATTCAAAAAGAGGAATTTTTTTAGAAGCCGCACTTGCTTTTGCAACAGCCAATGAAACCGCTAAAATAGCATTTGCTCCAAGAGAATCTTTATTTTCCGTGCCATCCAAATCGATCATTAATTGATCGATTTCTTTTTGTTTTTCGGCATCAAAACCAATTAATTTAGCAGCGATTTTTGTATTTACATTTGCAACTGCTTTTAAAACACCTTTGCCTAAAAATCTGGCTTTATCACCATCACGAAGTTCATGTGCTTCTAAGCTTCCAGTTGAAGCGCCTGAAGGAACGGCAGCGATTGCACTTGATCCGTCTGCCAATTGAATTTCTGCTTCCAAAGTTGGAAAACCACGCGAATCAAGAATTTCGCGCGCTTTAAGAGCCGTGATTTTAGTCATGAAAAAAATTGAATTGATGTTTGAAATGTAAGGTAGATAAGTTTTCTCTGGTTGTAAGAAAATGTCAATTTCCAAATCTACAGATAGCTTATGTATCGCATAATTTTACTGATCATCCTAGTTTTAATTGCCATTCCCTTTTTTAATAAGGCCAAGGATTACGCCAAATCAAAATCCCACGAAGTCAAAACTATCAGCGAAACTGCAGAAAAAATGTTTCGCTATAAAAAAGATAAATAAAATAAACTTTTTACATTGGCGCTCAAAGTCAGCGCTAGACTGGGTTTGCAACCCAGTCTACATTTCATGTCATTAATTTAGAACTGAATATGAGGACGGGATTACAAACCCCGTCCTGCACAAGATCACTTTATTTTCTTTCGCCTGAATTATTCGACTATATATCAAACCCAGTAATTCTTTTCATCTCTTGACGATGACGTTCTTGTTCTTTTTTAAAACTTTCTTTTTGTTGCGGAGAAAGTTTTGACATCATTTCCTGATGCTTTTCCATTCTGGCTTTTTCTTCAGGAGAAAGATTTTGTAACTTCTCTTGTCTAGCATCAATCTTTGCTTCATGCTCTTTTAATTTTTCTTCTTTCTTTTGGAGAATTTCTTTTCTTTCTTCAGGGGTAGAGCTGCGCCATTTATCTTTAGCTTCTTCTCTTCTTTCATCACGTTTTTCATCTTTTTTTTCAGCCCTTTTTTCTTTTCTATCATCTCTTTTTTCTTCGCGGGCTTTCATCATTCTTTGACGCTCTTCCGGACTCATATTTTTTGTATTATCCGCACTTCTGTCATTCTGATTCACCGGCTGTTGTTTCCACTTCGCATTTAAATTATCTCTTTTTTGATTAACGCGTGGATTATTGGTTCCGGCATTTGGAGTTGTCGGCTGTTGTTGACCTGCAGTTGTAGGAACAACTGGTGCCGGACTGTTTACCGGAGCTACATCTTGTGTGCTTTGAGCATTTTTTTGTAAATTTTGCGCATTGGCAGATATTGAGCAAAGCGCCGCAATCGCAAATGAAGTTAGTAATTTTTTCATAAAAAGAATTTGGTTTATTTAAAAAAGAATAATCCCAAAAAAACAGGGATCACGCTTAACCAAGTAAACCGGAAATTTCTTCAATCAATTAAAATCTCTTCTGAAGTTTCATTTTGAAGATTTTCTGCAAAAAAACTTTTCGCAAATTCAGTGAAAGTTTTTTCCTCAATCGCGGTACGAATATCGCGCATTAAATCTTGGTAATAAAAAATATTATGTTCTGAAAGTAACATCGCCGCCAAAATTTCGCCGGATTTACTTAAATGATGCAAATAAGCGCGGCTGTGGTTTTGACAGGCATAACAACCACATTTTTCATCGAGTGGTTTTTCATCATCACGATGTTTGGCATTTTTAATATTTATAGCACCATGTCTGGTAAAAGCTTGCCCGGTGCGGCCGGAGCGCGTTGGAATTACGCAATCAAACATATCAACACCGCGTGCAACTGCGCCAACAATATCTGACGGTTTGCCAACACCCATTAAATAACGCGGTTTATCTTGTGGTAAGAAATCTGGTGTATAATCGAGAACTTCAAACATTGATTTTTGTCCCTCGCCTACAGCCAAGCCGCCAATCGCATATCCATCAAAACCGATTTCAATTAATTTCTCGGCAGAAATTTTACGCAAATCCGCAAAAGTTGATCCTTGCACAATACCAAAAATTCCATAGCCCGGTCTTTTTTGAAAAGCAGCTTTTGATCTTTCGGCCCACAGAATTGAGCGATCCATTGCAGTTTTAGCTTGTTCTAAAGTTGCAGGATATTGCACACATTCATCAAAAATCATCGTAATATCACTGCCCAGCATATGTTGAATTTCAATTGATCTCTCAGGGCTTACGAAATATTTTGCACCATCTAAATGCGAGGAAAACTCAACGCCGGCATCAGAAATTTTGCGGATTTTGGAAAGCGACATAACTTGAAATCCACCGGAATCGGTCAGGATTGGCTTATCCCAATTCATAAATTTATGAAGCCCGCCCAGCTTAGAAATAAGCTCTGCCGTGGGGCGCAACATCAAGTGATAAGTATTGCCTAAAATAATTTCGGCACCTGATTTTTTAATGTCAGAAAATTTTATGGCTTTAACGGTTGCCGCAGTTCCAACTGGCATAAAAGCGGGAGTTTGAATCATGCCGTGAGCAGTTGAAACTTCACCTCTTCTTGCTTTATTTTCGGTGGTTTTTAGTTTGAAAAAAAAATCTTTACTCATGAAATTATGAAAAAATTCTTACCATTTTTAACGTTAATTTTCCTAATCAGTCTGATTGGATTTTCTACTTACAACTTAAATAAAAAACAGGCCGCAGGATTTGATAATCCAGTTAGTGAAAATAGTGGCGAACCAAGCATTCACTTTTCTAAAGTTCAAATTGAACTACCGGAATTTTCTCTTCCCGATTTATTTGATGAAAGCGAAACTTTCTCCAAAAAAACCGTAACCGGAAAATATTCGATCGTTAATTTTTTTGCTTCCTGGTGCACAACTTGCCGCGCTGAACATGAAATTTTATTACGCCTGCATGATTCCAAAATTGTTGATGTTTATGGAATTGCCTGGCGCGATATTGATGAAAATACTAAATTATTCTTACAAAATAATGGTAACCCTTTCACCAAAGTAGCGAAAGATAGTAAAGGTATTTTCAGCAAAATAACCGGTATTCAAGCGGTTCCGGAAACCCTGATTATTGATCCGAAAGGTAATGTTGTAAGACGCTTTCGGGGGAATTTACAGGAGTTTTCGATTGGTGAGATTATGGAATTCTTGAAGAAGAATGAATAGGTTTTAAACTTTTTCTTCTATCCAAAGTTACCAATTTTAGGTCATCGAGCAAAGCACGAAGTGCGTCGTCGAGATGCTGGCTGATGATCAC
>JAZKII010000106.1:0-9486 GCA_040384945.1 Pseudomonadota bacterium | reverse complement strand
ACAAACCCCGTCCTGCTCATGGTCTTACTTTCATCTAAAAATAAATCATGTGCTGCATCGGAAAGTAAAATCGCGTCAAATTTTTTGGCTAATTTTAATAGTTCAGAAATTTCACCAACATCGCCATCCATTGAGAATACTGTCTCGGTGATGATTATACATTTTTTAAATTTGCTGCGATTTTCTTCTAGTATTTTCTTTGTATGTACAATGTCATTGTGCAAAAAGCGCATTAATTTTGCGCCGGAAAGTTTTGCGCCGTCAATTAAACTGGAGTGAATCAGGCGATCAGCAACAATCAAATCGCCCTCGCCCACAAGCGCTGGAATCACGCCAATTGCGGCGGCATAGCCAGAAGTAAAAACGATTGCATCATCGCAATTTTTTAATTTAGCGATTTGGGTTTCGAGTTTTTTATAAAGAGAATTATTGCCGGTAACATATCGCGAAGCGCCGGATCCAACGCCGTATTTATTGATTGCGTTGATTGCGGATTTTTTTACAGCTGAGTTTTGCGAAAGCCCGAAATAATCATTTGAGCAAAATGAAATAAGATTTTTTTTGTTACGTTTTATGGTTACAAAATCAACAACATCAGAGGAAACAAGCGAGCGGTAGAGATTTTTTTCTTTAAGATTTTGGAGGGCGGTTGAGTAAAAAATTTTCATCATTGGAAGTCTTGTTCAAAATATCCTCGATGCAGGATGGGATTTGTAATCCCGTCCTCACGTTCATGCCAAATCAATTGAAATGAAAATGTGGACTGGGTTACAAACCCAGTCCAGCGCGAGTCAGGTCCGGTAGCTTCACAGGCTCATATATCCTGCCAAGAATGACAGTTATTATTTTTCCTAAACGTCCAAATTCACAACTTTCAACGCGTTTTCTTGAATGAAATCACGTCTTGGTTCAACCACATTTCCCATCAAAGTTGAGAAGGTTTGATCAGCTTCGTCATATTGCTCAACTTTAACTTGCAGCAATGTTCTGTTCGACGGATCAAGTGTAGTTTCCCAAAGTTGCTCAGCGTTCATTTCACCCAAACCTTTAAAGCGTTGGGTTGAAACGCCTTTTTTACCGGCTTCCAAAATCATATTCATTAATTCAACTGGCTTGTGAGCAGTTTTTTCATCATCGCCACGAATGAATTTTAATGAAGAAGCAAAATCACCAACTAATTGTTCAGTAATTTGCGCCAAAACCGCGATTTCAGGTAAATCGAAATAAGCTTTTTTCACGACATAAGAAGTTTTAACACCTCTCGTTTCTTTGATGACTTCAACATCGTCAGAATCAGTAATATTGGCCTTCCAAGTGATTTCATCATCCGCAGTGCTTTGGAAAATTTTCTCAATTTTTGCAGTTAAAGTTTTGGCTTTAGCTTTATTTTCCATCCATTCTTTATTGAACGCACCAGCTAGAGCCAGGTTTTCTGCAATGTCAGATTGAATCACGCGCGAAAGGCTTTTGATCAAATGATCAAATTTCCCAAGTTTGTTTACAAAATCATATAAATCCGCGCCAGATCTGTCTCCAGCTTTTGATTTCAAAATCGCATTATTCAAAGCATTATCAATAATATAGCTTTGAAGTGCTTGTTCATTTTTCAAATAAACTTCGCTCGAACCTTTTTTCACTTTGTAAAGTGGCGGTTGCGCGATGTATAAAAAGCCATGCTCAATTAATTTTGGCATGTGGCGGAAGAAGAAAGTAAGAAGGAGAGTTCTGATGTGAGAACCATCCACGTCCGCATCGGCCATGATGATGATTTTGTGGTAGCGAACTTTTGACGGATCGAAATCTTCAGCACCGATGCCGGTTCCAAGCGCGGTAATCATGGTTCCGATTTCTGTTGACGACAACATTTTATCAAAACGTGCGCGTTCCACGTTCAAGATTTTACCACGAATTGGCAGAATCGCTTGATATTTACGGTTACGGCCAGATTTCGCTGAACCGCCGGCTGAGTTACCTTCTACGATGAAAATTTCACTTAAAGCCGGATCTTTTTCTTGGCAATCAGCCAATTTTCCAGGCAGGTTAGAAATTTCGAGGACAGATTTTCTGCGAGTCAATTCACGCGCTTTTCTAGCGGCTTCTCTTGCTTGCGCTGCTTCAACTGCTTTACCAACAATGATTTTTGCATCAGCTGGGCGCTCTTCAAACCATTGTGCTAATTTGTCATTCACCCAAGATTCAACGTGAGCTCTAACTTCAGAAGAAACTAATTTATCTTTAGTTTGAGAAGAGAATTTTGGATCTGGAACTTTTACTGAAAGCACGCAAGTCAAGCCTTCGCGAGCATCATCACCGGTTAAAACAATTTTTTCTTTTTTGAAAAGTTTATTGTCTCCCGCGTAATTGTTAATTGTACGAGTTAATGCTGCTTTCAAGCCCGCTAAGTGCGTGCCACCGTCGCGTTGACGAATGTTGTTGGTGAAACATAAAACATTTTCGTGATAGCTGTCATTCCATTGCATTGAAACTTCCATGCTGATGCCGCTAACTTTGTCTTGCGCGGTTACGCTGATGGTTTGGTGCAAAGAATTTTTACTTTTATCAAGATATTTTACATAAGCTTCAACGCCACCTTCATAAAATAATGTTATTTCTTTTGGCTCTTCACCGCGCAGATCTTGCAATAAGATTTTTACGCCGGAGTTCAAAAATGAAAGCTCGCGCAAACGTTGTTCCAGAGTTGAAAAACTGAATTCTAAAACGTTGGAAAAAGTTTGATTTGATGGGTGGAAAGTAACTTGCGTACCTTTTTGACCTTTTGCTGCGGCGCCAGTGATTTCTAGTGGAGAAACCGCATCACCATGGGCGAAACGCATGGTATGTTCTTTGCCGTCGCGCCAGATTTTTAATTCTAACCAATCAGAAAGTGCGTTTACAACTGAAACGCCCACGCCGTGCAAACCACCGGAAACTTTATAAGAATTTTGATCGAATTTACCGCCGGCGTGAAGTTGCGTCATAATAACTTCTGCCGCTGAAACGCCTTCTTCTTTGTGAATGTCAGTTGGAATACCGCGACCATTATCACGAACTGTAACTGAACCGTCAGCATTTAAGGCAACTAAAACTTGGTCACAATGACCAGCCAAAGCTTCGTCAATTGCGTTATCAACAACTTCATAAACCATGTGGTGTAAACCGCTGCCATCATCTGTATCGCCAATGTACATACCTGGACGTTTTCTAACTGCTTCAAGGCCTTTTAGAACGCGGATTGAGTCAGAAGAATATTCGGCACTAACGGTGTGATCCATTTTTTCTTCAACAGGAGAATTATCTTGTTTTTTAGCTGACATTTTTTTGTTTTTTGGATTGTTTTTTTAAGGAAAGCAGAGTTGCTCTAAAGCCGTGGTAAATATGGCTTAAAAAGGATGGATGAATGATAAAAAGTGAAAACTAAAAAAGAAGGGAATTTTGCAGGTTTTTAGAAAGTTTTTTTGATTAGTTTTACTATGAGCAAGACTGTGAGCAGGGGTTTGTAACTCGCAAGCAGGACGGGGTTTGTAACCCCGTCCTCACGTTCATGCAAAAATTAAATTGAACTGAAAATGTGGACGGGGTTACAAACCCCGTCCAGCGCGAGCCTTAGATGGCCAAGGATGACGAGTTTCTTATTCTTAATATCCCAACTTAATCTCAATCTGTGATTTTTCTTCACCGGAATCAGCTTCAATTCTTTGCTCATAACTTTTGATGTAACACAAAGAATTCTTCTTATCTTCACAAAAATAAATCGTTCCTTGCAGCATGTAATCGTTACCATCTTTTAACTTCGGCAATTTAATTTCTTTGGTAGCAACAGTACGCCAGTCAAAGCTCGCAACCATATTGGCTTTGTCATCACCAACTAATTCCAACAGATTTATAAAGCTCGGACCCGATTCATTTATTTTCCAACCTTTTTTCAAATCAATTTTTATCGCAACTTCCGCATCAGCTTTCACATCAATTTCTTCAGCTTTTTGCAGGTTGGGTAAATATTGTAAAAAGCCTTCTTTCGGCAAACGAAGTGGCGGCATGACATCAAGCAATTCAGAATTTAATGAACCGCGGCCAATTGCTAAAATGCGGTTATTATTCGAATCAGAAACATAAAAACGATCTAGAACCGCAATGATTCCTTCCGGTTCATCAAACTGAGTATTTGCCGCTGAACCCACGCCATTGCCATGTTTGCGACCACCAACAAAATCGCGGATTTGGCTGGAAGAAAAATCATATTTGCGAATTACGTGATTAAAGCTGTCCGAAATATAAGCTCCTGTATCATCAACCATCAATCCAAGCGGGTGTTGCATTAGTGCCCTGCCCTTATCGCCATTTTCATGACCGAATTTTTCTAAATCTTTGCCGATTAAAGTTTTTACATTGCCGCTTTCATCAAGCACGCGTAAGGATGAGCTTTGTGAATCAACAAAATAAAGTTTGTGGTTTGAAGCTGACATATCAGTAGTTTGGGCCAAAGAATTGTCCGGATATTTTCCATCATCCATTCCTTCCGCGCCGTTTCCAGCAAGGATTGAAACTGTTTTTTTCTTTAAGTTGTAAGATAAAATCTGATTAGTTCCGGAATTGGCAATCACAATATTTTCGCGATTGGGGAAAAATTCGATATCAACCGGTGAAGAAAGATTAACATTTTTTGCTTCAAGAAATTCGCCGCCGCTTTCAATCACGTCGCCTCTTTGGCTTGAGCCAATTAAAGTTGACACTTTTCCTTCTTTAAAATTAATTTCGCGAATGGCGTGATTGCCGCGATCTGCAACATAAAGCCTTCCCGAATCATAAAGCAGGCCTTGCGGTGAGCTGAAATTTGCAACATCAAAAGTTCCATCTTGAAAACCTTCTTTTCCGGAACCGACTTTAGCAATTATTTCGCCCGAAAGTGAGCTGATAACAATATTATGTTGCCCCGTATTGGCGATGAAAATCACTGGTAAATGGCGGGTTTTATAAACGAAATCTGCGGCATATTCTAATTTGGTTGGAAAATCTAAAACATTTCCAATCATGTCATATTTCTCAAGCAAGGTTGGCATTGGCTCGCGGTTAACTTCAAACTTATATTTGGAAATTAATTTTTTTAAATCGCGTTTGATTTTCGGCACTTCATTTTCGCCAATATAAGTTTTAACAATATTGCCGTTGGGATTAATCAGAATAAAGGTGGGCCAGGATTTAACCTGAAACTTATTCCAGATTTTTAGATCTGAATCATTAACTACCGGATGTTCAATATCGAATTTTAAAATGGCTTTTTTGATTTCAGCTGAATCTTTTTGATTTTCAAATTTTCCGCTGTGAACGCCGATGACTGTAAGTTTGCTGCCAAATTGATTTTCTAGTTTTTTGATTTCGGTTAAAGCAGAAATGCAATTTACGCAATCGTAAGTCCAGAAATCGAGTAAGATTATGCGTTCTTTTAAGTCAGCAATTTCTAGTGGCCGCGCTACATTGAACCATTGTTTATCTTCAGTATTTACTAATTTTGCGATATCGGAAGAGCGGTAAGTTGCGGAGAAAAAGAAATGCGAAATAAATGTGAAAGCACCCCAAAGGATGATGAGGACTGCAACTACGAAAAGTAAAAGTGATTTGTCTTTTTGGCTAAGTTTCATTGATGAAATGAGATGAGTTAAATGTTTTTAATACTTGGTTGAATTTTTTATATCATCAAGCACTTCATGTGCTGCTATCAGCGCTGGACTGGGTTTATAACCCAGTCCACATGTTCAGTTCCATTCAACATGGCATGAACATGAGGACGGGATTACAAATCCCGTCCTGCACAAATTTTGCGATTTCGAAACTAATTCCTAATCCAAAATTTTATCAAAAAAATAGGGGCGCGATTTCTCACGCCCCCATAAATGGTTTAAACCATTTCGCCTCTTCTGGCTTTTTTCTTTCTGGTAATGCTTTCTTCCCTTCTTCTTTTTACTTTTTCAGAAGGTTTTTCGTAGGCTTTTCTTCTTCTCGCTTCTTTCACCAAACCCTCTTTTTGGGTTTTTTTACGGAAAGCGCGGATTGCCATCTCTAGATTGCCACGACCGTGAACTGTAACGTCCATTTTAAATTTACCTCCTTTGCGGTAAAAAAAATTTTAATATTATTTTAAACTAGGTTTTTAAACCCTGGGATCGATCCAGGAGATGTTGCCATCTTTTCTGTGATAAACCACGTTTATTCTTTTGTTTTGCTTATTGATAAAAACAAGCGCCGGTAAATCCGCTAAATCCATTTTCATGATCGCTTCATCAACGGTTAATGATTCAATATCTGTTGTTTTCTCAGTGATTACATTCAATGACTGAGCCAACTCATCAGTTTCTTCGCTTTCCATTTCTTCAAAAACATTGAAGGCTTGCGGCGGAAGAATATATTTCATCGCATCAATTGCGTTATAGTTTGGCTCAACTGATTTTAATCCGCCACCATTTCGTCTAAAATTTTTAATTTTACTTTTATAACGGTTTAATTGTTTGGCTGATTTGGTGCAGGCTTCGTTGAAACAAGCATAAACATCTCCGGCTTCGGCGTTGCTTTTTACAGTGATTCCGCCTTTCACGCCTTCATTCACAATTACGATTGCCTTAAACATATTGCCATCTTTGGTAAAATGCACTTCTGCATCAACCGCCTTGTCAAAATATTTGGTAACTGCTTTCGCTAAATGTTCTTCAACATAGCTGGTCAAAGCTTGACCAATATCCATATTCGATCCGACTACTCTTACTTGCATAATTCTATAAATTAAGTTTAAGAAATTTGTCCCATTACATATTGCAGAATGCCGCCAAGTTTGAAATATTCAACCTCATTACTGGTGTCAATTCCGCAAGTTAAAATTATATCCTGCTTAGAACCGTCTGCTTTGGTAATGACACATTCAATATCCTGACGTGGTTTGATATTGGGCGTAATTCCCAAAATATCAATTATTTCATCTCCAGTTAAACCCAGGGTTTTTCTGTTTTCACCATTTTTAAAAACTAAAGGTAAAACACCCATTCCAATTAAGTTGGAACGATGAATTCTTTCAAAACTTTCCGCGATCACCGCTTTTACGCCAAGCAGAAAGGTTCCTTTCGCCGCCCAATCGCGCGAAGATCCCGTGCCATATTCTTTACCGGCTACAACCACCAGTGGAATATTTTTTTCTTTGTAAAGCATTGCTGCATCATAGATTGAAAATATCTCATTTCCTGCGGCATTATGATCAAAAATTCTGGTATATCCGCCTTCTTTAATGCCACCTAAAATTTCATTTTTAATTCTGATATTAGCGAAAGTTCCACGCAACATAACTTCATGGTTACCGCGTCTTGCGCCGTATGAGTTGAAGTCATCTTTAGCCACACCTTTTTCTGAAAGATAAAGTGCTGCCGGTGAAATTGCAGAAATATTTCCGGCTGGCGAAATGTGATCTGTCGTGATTGAATCACCAAACATCGCCAAAATTCGCGCCGCTTTAATTTCAACAGCATTTTGGCGATTTAAATCATCGAAATAATTCGGCAGACGAATGTATGTACTATTCGGATTCCAATTATAAGTGCTTGATCTTTCAACTTGGATTTTCTGCCAAGCAGCGTCGCCCAAGAACAAATCAGAATATTTTTTAGCAAAAACTTCACGCGTTACGTAAGAATTAATTACCGCATCAATTTCTTCTTTGCTTGGCCAAATATCTTTCAAGAAAACCTTACTGCCATCAGATGCAATGCCAATTGGATCACTTTCCAAATTTATTTTCAAATTGCCGCTTAAAGCATAAGCAACAACAAGTGGCGGCGAGCCTAAATAATTGGCTTTAACCAATGGATGTACGCGACCTTCAAAATTGCGGTTTCCCGAAAGCACCGCGCCAACTAAAAGATTTTTGGCTTTAACCGCTTCTTCAATTTGCGGATGCAGCGGGCCGGAATTTCCGATGCAAGTTGTGCAACCAAAACCAACTAAATAAAAACCCAGTTGATCGAGATATTTTTGCAAACCGGATTTTTCTAAATATTCGGCAACAACTTGTGACCCTGGCGCCAATGAGGTTTTGACGTGACCTTTAACTTTTAAACCTTTTTCAACTGCTTTTTTCGCCAATAAACCTGCGGCGATTAGAACTGAAGGATTGGAAGTGTTAGTACAAGACGTGATCGCGGCAATTACAATATCGCCATCGCCAATATCGCTGTTTAATTCAGGAATTAAAACTTTGCCGTCGTGATTGGAATTAAGCTCTTTTTGTAAAGCGAGGAAAGATTCTTTAACATCGGGAAGAAGCACGCGGTCTTGCGGTCTTTTCGGGCCGGCTAGGCTTGGCAAAATTGTGGAAATATCCAACTCAAGAATTTCGCTAAATTCTGGGGCGTGATTATGATCTTCGGCAAACATGCCTTGCGCTTTGGAATATTCTTTGACCAATTCAATGGTTTCTTCGTCGCGCGCCGTAAGTTTTAAATAATTTAATGTGACATAATCAATCGGGAAAATACCGCAAGTTGCGCCATATTCCGGTGCCATATTAGCAATGGTAGCACGATCGGCGAGAGAAAGTGAGGCCAAAGCCGGGCCAAAAAATTCGACGAATTTTCCAACTACACCTTTTTTACGCAGGATTTGCGTGATTGCTAAAACCAAGTCAGTTGCAGTAATTCCTTCCTGCAATTTTCCGGATAATTTAAACCCGATAACTTCTGGAATTAACATTGAAACCGGTTGACCAAGCATTGCAGCTTCAGCTTCAATTCCACCAACGCCCCATCCTAAAACGGCCAAACCGTTAATCATTGTAGTGTGGCTGTCGGTTCCGACAACGGTGTCAGGATAAGCAACTAATTCGCCATCAATTTGTCTACTCCAAACTACACGAGCTAAATTTTCTAAATTCACTTGGTGGCAAATGCCGGTTCCAGGCGGAACGGCGCGGAAATTATCAAAAGATTTTTGGGCCCATTTTAAAAATTCATAACGCTCGATATTTCTGGCATATTCAATATCGACGTTTTTTTGCAAAGCATTTTTATTGCCATAATGATCAACTTGCACGGAGTGATCGATGACAAGATCAACCGGAACTAGCGGATTAATTTTTTCCGGGTTTTTATTTAAGCGAACTGCGGCATCGCGCATGGCTGCTAAATCAACAACGGCCGGCACGCCGGTGAAGTCTTGCATTAAAACGCGGGCGGGAGAAAAAGCGATTTCGATTCTTTTTTCGGGATTTTTTACGGAGTCAATAATGGCGCTGATGTGAGATTCATTTACGATGTCGCCGTCGAAATTTCTGATAACGTTTTCGAGGAGAACTTTCAAGCTGAAAGGAAGTTTTGAAATATCGCGTCCGACTTTGTTGGCGGCATCATTTAAGGAAAAATATTTATATTCCTTATTGGCGATTTTTAAGGATGATTTTGGGATGAAGTTTTTTGTCATAAATATTTTACTTTGTTTAAACCCCGAGTGGACCCC
>JAZKII010000105.1:0-3369 GCA_040384945.1 Pseudomonadota bacterium | reverse complement strand
GGCCGGACTTGAACCGGCAAGAGCGATAAAGCTCCACGGATTTTAAGTCCGTTATGTCTACCATTCCATCACGCAGGCGAAAATAAAATGAGGGCGGAAAGTAGTTTTGGTCACTTAAGAATTCTACAAGAATTTTTAAAAATTTTTTAGGCATTGTTTTAAGATCGAGCTAGCATCTCGACGACGCGCCAAGGCGCTTTGCTCGATGACCTAGATTATAACTGCGCGAATAAAGAATTTTAGGTCATCGAGCAAAGCGAAGCGTCGTCGAGATGCTAGCTCGATTCCTAAACAAACTCCCTTAAAACCTTCTCAAACTCCCCCAACTCAACTCCTTTCCTAACTTCCGATCCGCCAATTTTATTCAATAAAATAAATGTCAGCTTTCCACTTTCATTTTTTTTATCTTTATAAAGATGACTCACCAAATTTTTTTCATCCCAATTTTTACGAATTTTTTGCGGATCAATTACAAATCCGCAATCCTGTAAATGATTTCTTACACGCAAAAAATCACTTTCCGAAATCATCGAAAAATTCTGCGACATTTTCGCCGCCATTACCATTCCAAGCGCTACAGCCTCGCCGTGTAAAAGTTCATCAGAATATTTAGTTTCAGTTTCAAAAGTATGACCGAAAGTATGACCAAAATTAAGTAAAGCGCGATCTCCCGATTCCTTTTCATCACGACCAACAATTTCGGCTTTTATTTCACAGGAACGGCGAATTATTTTTTCTAAAACTTCTTCATCCTTTTCAAAAATTTTAGCATAATTTTTTTCTAAAAATTCGAAAAATTTTGCATCATAAATAAATCCATATTTCACAACTTCCGCATAACCCGATTTCATTTCGCGCAGTGATAAAGTTTTTAAAAAATCCAAATCACAAATCACCAATTGCGGCTGATAAAAACTGCCGATTAAATTTTTCCCGGCTTTACTATTCACCGCAGTTTTGCCGCCAACCGAACTGTCAACTGCTGCGAGCAAGGTTGTCGGCACTTGCACAAAATCAATTCCGCGCAATAAAATTGAAGCAATAAAACCGGATAAATCGCCAATTACACCGCCGCCAAAAGCTACAATTAATGATTTACGATCAACGCCTTTCGCCAAAATTTCTTCACAAATTTCTTCTAAAAATGAAAAGGATTTTGTTTGTTCACCAGCTTTGGTAATTATAGTTTCAACCGAAATTCCGCTTTTTTGCAAAACGGCTTGCAACCTTGCCAAATGCAGCTTGGCAACATTTTCATCGGTAATTACAAAAATTTTACTATATTTTTTTTTGCCCAAAAATTCCGGCAAATATTCAATTGAATTGTCGCCAATCACGATGTCATAACTTCTTTCTGCTAGCTTTACGGAAATTTTATTTTGCATTCTTGAGTGAATTTATTGATTTGAGAATTTTAGCAATCAGCACTTCATGATTTTCATCACTAGTATCAAATTTAAAATCGGCTTCGGCGTAAATCGGATAACGCTTCGCCGCTAATTCTTCGAGAGTTTCTCTTTTATATTTCTGGTTTAAAAGTGGTCGCGTAGTTTTATTGCCGATACGATGTAAAATGGTGTCAATCTTGGCAAAAAGCCAGATTGTATAAGATTTTTCTTTGAGGATTTGCCGGGTTTCCGCATCCATAAAAGCGCCGCCACCAAGGGATAAAACGATATTTTCATCGCGCTCAACTATTTCGCGGATAATTTTTTTTTCCACCTGACGAAAATATTTTTCACCATTTTGGGCAAAAATTTCTTTGATGGTTTTACGCTCGCGATCCTCAATTTCACAGTCGCAATCGATAAAATAATATTTGGTTTTTTCGGCTAATTTCGCACCAATCGTGGTTTTACCAACACCCATCAAACCGACAATCGCGATGATTTTTTTATTCTTCATTCTTGAAAAAATTAATTGGCAAAACTAAATGCATAAACATAAGTTTACGCGCAGGAAGTTTAAATCAAGTTTCTTTCCGCAATATTATTAACAATTCAGAGGTTTTGAATGTCCAACTTTAACAACAGAGCAACTTCTTTTGCTTCTGCAGCCGCAAGAACAACAACTTACGATTCGGCGCTGCGTGATTATATGGTGAAAGTTTACAACTTCATGGCAATTGCTTTGGTCATTTCCGGCGCTGTCGCTTTCTTAATTGCGAACACTCCATCAGTAATGGCAGTGATATTTGGAACTCCTTTAATGTGGGTTGTAATGCTGGCCCCACTTGGTTTTGTAATTTTCATGGGCGCAAAATTAAATTCAATTTCTGCTGCAACTGCAAAAAATTATTTGTGGATTTATTCAGCATTAATGGGCATTTCTCTAGCCTCAATTTTCGTAGTTTACACCGGCACCAGTGTTGCCCGCGTTTTCTTCATCACCGCTTCCGTATTCGGCGCAATGAGCCTTTACGGTTACACCACTAAAAAAGATTTAACCAGTATGGGTGCATTTTTAAGAATGGGCGTGTTTGGTTTAATCATCGCATCAATCGTTAATATTTTCTTAAAAAGCTCTGCTTTTGATTTTGCTATTTCACTAATCGGCGTTTTAATTTTCGTCGGCCTTACTGCTTACGATACTCAAAGAATCAAACAAACCTACTACCATTTCTCCGGCAACAGCGAATTAGTTGCTAAAATGGCCGTTGTAGGCGCGTTAAATCTTTACATGGATTTCATCAACTTATTCATCATGATGTTAAGATTCTTCGGCGACAGAAGATAGTTTTCGAATTTAGTTTCATAAAAAAAGAGTTGGGATGTAAAAACCCCAACTCTTTTTTTTGCCTGATGAGTATTTGTCACCCCGTCGAAGGACGGGGTCCATACGATCTCACCAAAAACTAAATCTAATTAATTCCTAAAAACCCTCCCCTCTTCCACCCCACCCAAAAAAATTACAAAATATAAAATTACCTTATTGATTTTCTTTTTTTAGAAAAATAGCATGCGCGCCCCTTTGAAAATTTAAGTGAAAAAATCACCCAAAAAAATTTAAAGCACATTCCCTGGTAGCTCAGCGGTAGAGCAAGTGACTGTTAATCACTTGGTCGGAGGTTCGATCCCTTCCCAGGGAGCCATCATCAAAAAAGCCCGTCAGCATTAACTGACGGGCTTTTTTATTGGAGATTTTTTTATTCAACTTCAGTTTGGATTTATTGGTAGTCGGGATTTGACACCTTTTATCTTTTAAAAAAAGAGGAATTTCAGTACGGCAGGTAAGAAAATTCATTACCTAAAACAAATAAACCGCCCCAACTTTTAAAACATTTAGCCTAACCTTATTGGTAGTAGTTGGTCCGCCGTAGTAAGTATATCGAGTATTAAATCTTTGAGAATTGAATTCGGTTTTAATTCC
>JAZKII010000104.1:0-17304 GCA_040384945.1 Pseudomonadota bacterium | reverse complement strand
CAACATCCAGCCAGCATCTCGACGACGCACTTCGTGCTTTGCTCGATGACCTAGAAAAATACAAAATAAAAAATGACAAAAAAACCACGAGTTTATTTATACGATTCAACCTTGCGCGATGGCGCGCAGACTAGTACGGTGAATTTTACTATTCAGGATAAAATCGAAATTGCCGGCGCTTTAGATGCATTAGGAATTGATTATATTGAAGGCGGTTGGCCGGGCGCAAATCCAACCGATGATGAATTTTTTGAGAATCTACCAAAATTAAAAAAATCCCGTTTTTCCGCTTTTGGAATGACACGCCGTAATGGTGTTTCAGCCGCTAATGACAATGGTTTAAACGCTTTAATTAATGCTGATGTAAAATCAGTTTGTATCGTTGGTAAAACCTGGGATTTCCATTTGGAGCACGCGCTGCATATTTCCGAAAGTGAAAATCTGGAAATGATTTCCGATTCGATCAAACATATCGTGAAGAAAAAAAAGGAAGCGATGTTTGACTGCGAACATTTTTTTGACGGTTATAAAGCCAATCCGAAATTCGCTCTTAAAGCCGCTAGAACCGCTTATGAAGCGGGCGCGCGTTGGGTTGTTTTATGCGACACTAATGGCGGAACTTTGCCCAGTGAAATTGCTAAAATTGTTAAAGAAGTTACCAAACATATTCCCGGCGAAAACTTAGGAATTCATTGCCACAATGACACCGGAAATGCGGTTGCTAATTCGCTGGCCGCAGTTGAATCAGGCGTTCGTCAGGTTCAAGGCACAATCAATGGTTTGGGAGAACGCTGTGGCAATGCCAATTTAATCAGCATCATTCCAACTCTTTGTTTAAAAATGGGTTTTGATGTCGGCATTGATGAAAAACATTTAAAAAACCTGGTTCACACTGCCAATTTCCTCGATGATTTATTAAATAAAGAACGCGATAAATTTGCGCCTTACGTTGGCAAATATGCCTTTGCTCATAAAGGAGGATTGCATGTTTCTGCCGTTGCTAAAAATCCATCTTCTTACGAACATATTGAACCGGAAAAAGTCGGCAATCAGCGCCAAATCATGATTTCCGATCAAGCCGGCCGTTCTAATATTATCGCACGCTTGAAAGAAATCGGCATTGATATGCGCGATGAAGTTAAAGTCAGCCAAGTTGCAGATTTGGTAACTAAAGTAAAAGAGTTGGAAGCTAAAGGTTACGCTTACGATGCGGCGGATGCCAGCTTTGAAATTCTGGCTAAAAAATCACTTTCGGTTGTGCCGAACTTTTTTGATTTGGTTGGGTTTCGCGTTTTGGATGAAAGAAAATTCGATGCCAAAGGCCGGATTGTAACCATCGCCGAAGCGACAATAAAAATTAAAATCGGCAATAAAACCATGATGGCGGTTGCGGAAGGAAATGGTCCGGTAAATGCTTTGGATAAGGCGCTGCGTAAAAGTCTTTCGCGCAAATATCCAAGTTTAAAAAATGTACGATTAACAGATTATAAAGTTAGAATTTTAACGCCGTCCGATGGCACGCAAGCGATTACGCGTGTGCAGATTGAATCAACAGATGGTGAAAATAAATGGACCACAATCGGGGTTTCAGAAAATATCGTCGATGCTTCATTCCGCGCGCTTCACGATAGTATAACTTATAAGTTAATGCGCGAAGATTTGAAAAATTAATTATTAAAACTATGAGCAAGTTTAAATCGATTGTTAATTCTTCTAATTCACATGCTAATTCCTCTGATTCAGAAAATAGCTTAGATAATGAAATGAAGTTTTCTGACGAGGAATCTTCTGATGAGGAATTGCAATTACCATCTAATCAAAGTTCTATTGCAGAATCACGAGATGGATCAACAGCTCCACTTAACCTGCGTAAGGTCCCAATAATTACCATAAGAAATAGAGGAGCTTTAGCTAGAGTTGAGGATACAATAGTTGGCAAAAAAACAAAACGCATTGCCTATCCATTAGAGTTGCCAATTTCTTTAGATGCGATGAATATTGACGCTAAAAGCGCCACTTCCCAAATCTCAACTACAACTACACCTGATACTAGCGCTGAAATCAGAACTGATCATAATAGTAAAAGAAGCAAAGCAATATCTGTTTTGACAGATCCATTTTCTAACTTAGTTCCCACTGACAAAACTGGTAGATAATGGCGATTGCAAATTTAAACATCGCAATATCTTCCAATCATACCAATGACTTGGCCTTTCTTGAATTTTTGCGTGCCGCCCAAAGTGGTAATATTGCAGGGTTAGAAAGTTTTTTAGAAAATAGATCGGGCGATATTAATAACACTGACGATCTATACGGCGCTGCTGCTACCCATTTTGCAGCCCGTCATTCGCAAGTGGAAGCTTTGCGATTTTTAATAGAGCGAGGCGCGACCTTAGGAAATCCAACCAATGCTGGTTTTAACGAGCTTCATTATGGATTTAACAGTTTGGAAATAAGCCGATTAATAATTCAAGAAAGACCAAATTTAATTGATTCTAGAACTGAAAATGGCTCGGCACTAACAATTGCCACTTATTGCAAAAATTTTGACGTTACCAATTTTTTAATTGAAGAAAATGCTGATGTAAAAATTACCGATCGCAATGGTAACAGCGCTTTGCATTATCTTGCCGATGGCGATTCAAATAATGTGGAACTTGCGATTTCTCTTCTGCAACGCGGAGCCGATATCAATGCTGTAAATCAAAGTGGTCAATCAGTTCTCTCAACAGCAATAGGAAGCGGAAATTTGAATATTTCAAAATTTCTTTTACGGCAATCGGGCATTATAATTGATGATAAGGCTCGCGAAAATTTAGATCTGCAATTATTAGCATCAGAAGGTTTTGAGAAAATAGCAGCCTTGGTAAATCAAAGAAACATTCCCAATAGCAGCACATCTTCAAGCAGAGAAACAATAACCAAACTTTCGGACGAAATAATAAATGCTGCCGTAAGAAGTAGCGATTCCGATAGCGATACAGAACAAACCAGAGAGAGAAAAAGAGTATCACCAGAAATTGATACTAGTCGGTGAGATGATCGTCACCACGAATTTTCTTCCGCAAATTTTCCCAATATTCCATCCGTTTTTTTACATCTCTTTCAAAACCGCGCTCGTTGGGTTCGTAGAATTTCGGGCGCTCTTTTTTTAGTAATTCCGGCGGGAAATATTCTTGCCCCGAAAAGCAATTCGGCATGTCATGATCATAAATATAACCTTTGCCGTAATCTTGCTCTTTCATCATTTTAGTCGGCGCGTTTAAAATATTTTTCGGTGGCATTAATTTTGTGCTTTTCGAAGCAGAATCAATTGCAGCATAATGCGCTAAATAAGCGGCATTTGATTTGGGCGCGGTGGCCAAATAAATCGCGGCGTAAGTTATGGCAAAATCACCTTCCGGGCTGCCTAAAAAATCATAATTATCTTTCGCCGCCATCACTTGCAAAAGTGCGTTTGGATCGGCCATACCAATATCTTCAGTAGCAAATTTCGCCATGCGGCGCAGTAAATAATATGGATCTTCTTTAGCTTCCATCATCCGCGCCAAATAATAAAGAGTCGCATCAACATCAGAACCGCGCAAGCTTTTGTGAAAGGCGCTGATTAAATTATAATGAAAATCACCTTTTTTATCAAAATGGGCGGCGCGTTTGGAAATTATATCTAACAGTTGATTAGTGGAAATTTCTTTTTTTGAATCGAGTAGAAACAATTCCTCACAGGCATTTAACAAATAACGCGCATCGCCGCAAGCCAGATTTACCAAGCTTCTGCGCGCATCATCAGAAAGCGGCAATGTTTTTTTCATAACTTTTTCGGCGCGCTCCAGAATTTTTTCCAGCGCCACTTCATCAAGAATTTTTAAGGTGATAACTTTACAACGTGAAAGTAACGCCGAATTCAGCTGGAATGAGGGATTTTCAGTTGTAGTGCCAATCAAAATTATCGTGCCATCTTCAATGAATGGTAAAAAAAGATCCTGCTGCGTTTTGTTAAAATGATGAATTTCATCAATCATCAAAATGGTTTTACTCGATTTATGTTCAACAACATCCAGTAAATTTTCAAAATCATTACTGCGAATTTGGCGCGCTTTGGCTTGCTCAATAACTTTTCTAATTTCCGCCGCACCGGAATTTATCGCTGAAATTGAAATAAATTCCGCCTTGGAAATTTTGGCTAAAGCCTTGGCAATCGTAGTTTTTCCAACTCCCGGTGGCCCCCAAAGAATCATTGAAGGCACATTTTTTGATTTGATCATCGTGCTTAAAGCAGCGGATTCAGTAAAAAGATGGTCTTGTCCGATTACATCTTCTAAATTTTCCGGGCGCAATATATCAGCTAAGGGACGGTTTTTCATTTTGAATAAAATTTAATTTTATCGAAAGTTTAACCATTTAATTTGTGAAGAAATATTTAAATCATCAATTTTATGAAGCCTATTATTAAATTCTTTAGAGGCTTATTCGGTCTTAGAAACGACGCCAAAATTACTGTGGGAGACAAATTATCCACAACAGCAAGCCCCACTCCGATCACTTCCAAACCTCAAGTTTCTACAAAATCACCATTTTTTTGTGGCCGCAAAAACGACCTTTTTAGCGATTTAGGATTACAGACTGCAATTGAATATTATAACCAGAAATATCCCGAAAGAGGTCAGATTCATTGCGTTTATCAAAATCTGCAATTCATAAATGATGATGTTACTGAACAATTCTTAAAATTAAAAAAAAGCAAAACTGCTAAAAAAAATCACGAACCAATTAAGATAGTTTTAAGCGTGGTTGAACTTGATCAAAATAAACAACGCCTGCCTTATCATTCGCATCCATTTATTTTAACCGAAGATAAATTAATTTCACTTCGCACTCTTAACGATTCTATGGCAATGTATCAGGAAATAGCAGAAAACATTGGAGTTAAATTAGTGAAGCCGGCTTCAAGCTATAAGTCAATTCAAGCCGATTCAAAATCATGCCATTTTATTGCTCTTGGAATTTTAAAAGATTTAACCAAAGCAGATTTAGAAAAAATTTCTACTTTTGAAAATGGTTTTAAACCATTGGCAAAATCATTAAAATATTCGCAATCGGGAACTTATATTGAAACTATGTTAACCGAAGACAACAAAGATGAAGAAGTAAAAAAAGGCCTGACAGCAGATGAATATCGTAAAAAATATCAGACAAAAAATATCTTAGATACAAGGATAGTCCAAAAAGAAGAAAAGTTTCGCAATCGCTTAAAAAACACTTCACAAAATAATGTTCCCAAGCCTTCTCCAAAATTGGCAGCGTCTGAATTATTAGGAAAAGAAAAACCGGGGAAAACGCATTAACTAAGAGTTGGGAGTTTTTATGGAGAATCGGATAGATCCTGAATCAAGTTCAGGATCTATCGCAGGTAAAAACTATTTTCCTTCCGCTGAAACAATTTCAATTTCAACGCGGCGATTTTGGGCTTTGCCTTCTGAAGTGGTGTTAGAAGCAATCGGGTTTGCTGAACCTAAGCCGGAAGTTTTAATTCTTGCCGCGGCAATTCCCTGATTTTCCAAATAATCGCCAACTGATTTGGCGCGATTTGCCGATAAACTTTCATTTTTAAGAGCATCGCCTGATGAATCGCTGTAACCGATAATTGATAAATGAGTGTTTTTATATTCAGTAAATACTTTGGCCACCGAGTTTAGAACTTTGTAAAATGATGAATTAATTTCAGCGCTATTGCTTCCGAAGGTAATATTTCCCGGCATGATTAATTTAATTTTATCTCCCGTTCTTTTAACTGAAACTCCAGTTCCTTTTAATTCTTCACGCAATTTTGATTCCTGGCGGTCGAAATAATATCCCAAACCAGTTCCCGCCGCGCCACCAATTGCTGCGCCGATTAAAGTTGATTTGGTATTTCCACCCGCAAGTTGACCAACCAAAGCACCAGCAACCGCACCGCCACCGCCGTAAATTGCACTATTGGAAATTTTACGCTCGCCGGTGTAAGGATCAGTTGTGCAAGCTGAAGTTAAAATTGCAGTTGCCGCTAATGACAGAATTATTTTACGCATGTGATTTTAAAATATTGTTAAAGGGGTGAAATTTAAAGTTAGATAATTGGCTTTATCTCAGTTTCAAGATGACATCGAAATTTAGAATGGCATTAATAAATTTTTCACTAATTCGACAATATTTTTAACGCCAATTCCCGCTTCGTCACGCATCACAGAAATCTTGTTTTGTTCAATAAATTCATCGGCCATAAAAAGTGAGCGGAATTTAAATTTAGGTTGATCCATCAAACCTGAATTTAAGAAAAATTGCGCCACCGCTGAAGCAAAGCCGCCAATCGCGCCTTCTTCAACCGTTATCACAACTTCGTGAGTTTTGGCAATATCAGAAAATAATTCTTTATCAAAAGGTTTGGCAAATCGGGCGTCAATTATAGTTACTTTTATGGTTTCATCTTTTTCGAGAATTTTCACTGCTGCTAAAACATTTTCCAAAATCGTGCCGTAAGAAATTAGCGCAACTTGTGCGCCTTCTTGAATTATGCGCGCTTTGCCAATTTCTAAAATTTCATCATCATTAAAATTTATCGCCTCACTGGCCTCGCCTCTCGGATATCTAAAAGCGCTCGGACGATCATTAATCGAATTTGCGGTATTCACCATTTTCACCAATTCCTGACCATCCGCCGCCGCCATTAAAACGAAATTCGGCAGGTTAATTAAATATGACACGTCAAATGAACCAGCGTGAGTCGGGCCATCAGCGCCAACAAAACCAGCGCGGTCAATTGCAAAACGCACCGGAAGTTTTTGCACCGCAACATCATGAACCACTTGATCGTAAGCTCGTTGCAAGAAAGTTGAATAAATCGCGGCGTAAGGTTTTAAACCTTCGCAAGCCAAACCAGCAGCGAATGTAACTGCATGTTGTTCGGCAATTCCAACATCAAAAATTCTTTTGGGATGAGCTTTAGCAAAACCATCTAAACCAGTTCCACCAGGCATTGCGGCGGTGATTGCTAAAATTTTGTCATCTTTTTTTGCCAGTTCCGAAAGCCTGGTTCCGAAAATTTTTGAGTAACTTGGAAATACCGAAACCGCTTTTTCCTGCTCGCCGGTTTCAGGATTAAATTTCGCCACCGCATGCAATTTATCATCCGATTTCATGGTTTCAACATAGCCGCGGCCCTTTTCGGTGACGCAGTGAATTAGAATCGGATCGGTTGAATGATCGGCCTGAATATTTTTTAAAATCGGAACTAAAACATCCAAATCATGCCCATCAATTGGGCCGATATAATAAAAACCCATTTCCTCAAAAACATTGCCGCCCATCCACCATTCTTTGGCGGCTTTTTCGAATTTGCGGGGAAGTCGCGAAAGTGAATCGGGTAATTTTCCCGAAAGTTTTTTGGTTATATCGCGGATTTTTAAATAGGATTTCGAAGCCGCAAGACGTGAAAAATAATGTGACATCGCGCCAGTTGGCGGCGCAATTGACATGTCATTGTCGTTTAAAATTACCACCAAACGATTGTCATGAAAAAATTCATCCTCTAACGCGCCGGCGTTATTCATGGCTTCATAAGCCATTCCCGCCGACATTGCGCCATCGCCAATTACAGCAATTACGTGCGATTTTTCTTTTTTGAATTTTTTAGCAACCGAAATTCCAAGTGCCGCCGAGATAGAAGTTGAGCTGTGCCCCGCTCCAAAAACATCATATTCACTTTCAGCACGACGTGTAAAACCAGCCAATCCGCCGGGCTGGCGAATTGTATTCATGCGCTCGCGGCGATTGGTTAAAATTTTATGCGGATAGGCTTGATGCCCAACATCCCAAATAATTTTATCATGCGGCGTATCAAAAACATAATGCAGCGCCGTTGTGATTTCGACAACTCCAAGCCCAGCACCCAAATGCCCGCCAGTTTGCGCAACGGAATCGATTGTAGCAATGCGCAACTCATCAGAAATCTGCTTAATTTCAGGCAGCGAATAACGCTTCAAATCGGCCGGGATTCTGACTTTATCGAGCAAAGGAGTTTTAGATTTTTCTGACATTTTTTTTCTTTGAAGTGGAAGAAAGGAAATCGATTTTGCCTAAAGTAAATCGGATGCCAATGATTTCAAGAAAGCAAATTAAGAAAAGTTGTGTGCCCAAATTGTAGAATTATGGCTCGTCCGCGATTTCTCTTTTTAATAATTTCGATTTGGCTGTTTTACCTGCTGCAACTGTGAAGACTCTGCTGATTCTGGGCTGATTGTTGGAACAGCGTCTTTAGCAGCATCTGCTTGGGCCATTTTTTTAATCTCATCACTTAATTCGGTTTCTTGCAAAATTTTTACGAGAGGAACTCCCAATGCAAAATTAGAAAAATAACTTTCTCGAACTTGGTTCACCTCTATCGGGTTAGAAATATCATATCTTAACCTGCCTCCAAATAGCTGTTTTGTGGTTATGGACAGTGGCATTAGGATATTTGGATTAGCAATGACTTGCGGACGGCTCAGCAAATTTACATAGCTATTACCTCTTATATGAGGCTCCAATTTAGAATCGCGATCCTCAAAAATTTCTTCTAATTTTTCTCCTAAAGAATTAATTACAACTTCTAGGCGTGTTTCTAATTTACTAGGATCAGGTGAATTATAAGCTTTCCAATATTCCGGCAGCAAAACATCTTTGGCAATTTCGTGACAAACCTGTTTGCGCAGGTCTTCCAGTGGTGTTATTTCTAAAGATTCATATCCTTTTTTAGCAAGTGTTGCGGAAGAATATAATGAAGTGGTTGGTCGAATTGAACTTCTAAGTGCAGATCTTAAAACTTTTCCAAACATACGAATTTTATAAAATTTATTTCAACTCACAGTAGTAGAAAATCAGATATTTTTTAAAACTTAATAAGTCAACCGACAAAAACGAATTGAGATTTTAGAGAAAATTCAAAATGTGAGTGAGTAGTTCACGTGAGCAATTGAAAGTTCAAAACTCCTCTTTATTTTGAAAAAGTTCAAACCCTTAAAAACCAATTTATCACCAATATGAAAACCGAAATAGTCCAAGCCCTCACTTCCACCTTCGAATCTCACGCCAAAACCACCGAAAGCGGTGTAGAATTCTGGCTCGCCCGCGATTTGCAAAAATTATTAGGCTATTCCAAATGGGACAATTTTTTGAACGTTATTTCTAAGGCAAAAATTGCCTGTCAAGTCTCTAAACATAAGATCCCAGACCATTTTGCCGATATCGGGAAAAAGGTCGACCTTGGTTCAGGCGGACAACGCGAAGTTGATGACATAATTCTAACCCGTTACGCCTGCTATTTAATTGCCCAAAACGGTGATCCAGCCAAACCTGAAATCGCTTTTGCCCAAACTTATTTCGCCATTCAAACCCGCCGTGCGGAATTAATTGAAAAAAGATTATTCGAAATCGAACGAATTACTGCCCGCAAAAAATTAAGTGAAACCGAAAAAGAACTTTCCAGAACCATCTTCCAGCAAACCGGCAGCGATAAAAATTTCGCCACCATCAGAAGCAAAGGCGACCACGCCCTTTTTAGCAAAACCACCCAAGAAATGAAAGAAGTGTGGAGCGTTCCAACTGCTCGCCCACTTGCTGATTACGCCCCAACATTAATCTTAAAAGCCAAAGACTTCGCCAGCGAAATCACAATTTTTAATACCCGCGAACATCAAATGAAAAGCGAATCAAAAATTTCTAATGAACATGTAATCAATAATAAAGCCGTCAGAAATACTTTACTTGAACGCGGAATCGTACCCGAAAATTTATCCGCCGCCGAAGATGTAAAAAAAGTGGAAAGACGTTTAAATTCCGAAGGAAAAAAATCTCTGCAAGGTTCTAAATCCTTGACTAAAGAGGAAATGGAAAATGACTAAAATAACTTTTGCCAAAACCAGCGCAACAAAACGCGCTACATTTAAAAATGCCCGTGAAGTTTTTCATGAAGAACTTTCTCAAAGCAAAAAAGTACACCAACTTTATTTAAAAACCGCGCTTGAAGATTAAGACTTGACAACAGGACCATCTCAAACAAAATTTTTCAGCAAGTCCTATTGAGCGCGAAAGTCGGCTTCATGCCGTGCAGAGTTAAAAGCTCTCTAGCCTCAAAGGGCTTTTTTATTATACAAATTTTCACCAGAATTTGCCAATGCTTACCATCCAAAACCTGATCAGAAATTTTTCATCCGAAAGATTATCTACTTACCTCAACCTCACTTCCAACAGCGAAACAGCTGCCTTTGAACTTTACGAATTCAATATAAAACTTAGCGAATCTTTTTATCCGTCTTTGCACAATCTTGAGATTTCCCTGCGTAATAATTTCCACCAATCACTTTCTAAAACTTACGGCGAGAATTGGTTTTTGAATAATACTTTGCTAGTTGGATCAAAAAATAAAAATCCTGCAAATATTGCAAAAGTTGCGGAAGTAATTTCAAAACTCAAACCAGTAAATTTAACCAAAATCAACTCAAATGATGTGATTTCAAACTTATCCTTTGGGTTTTGGGTTTCGTTACTTTTTAATAAATATGAGTTAGATATTTGGCGACCTTGCCTAAGAAATATTTTTCCAATAAATCAAAAAATTACCCGCAATAATATTCAGCATAAGTTGGAATTAATAAAACTGATTAGAAATAGAATCGCCCATCACGAATGCATCTTAAAACATGATTTACCTACACTTCATCAAACCATCTACGAAATTTTAGAATATTTATCGCCAGAACTTTCAAACTGGTCATCTAACTTTGATCGCTTTCCTAAAATTTTTGCGCAATACCAAACCTTCAAAACTAAATTTCAGGCATAAAAAAACCCGGGCGACTTATAAATAGAGGTCGGTCCCGGATCAGGAAGAATTTAAGTATAGAGTAAAATTAGTTGCAACAATTTTTTTTAAACCCCCAAAGCCTCTTAAGCCCTCTTTGACAATTACTTTAGCAATTGCAACTCATGCAATTAAAATAAAATTTATGAGTAAAAAGAGAGTGGATGATCGCCAAGCGATCAGACGGGTGATTTAAAATGCCACTTAAACTTCCACCAAACAGATTTTACAACCCGCCTGAAATTTCATTTCCTAATTTATAAAAAAATCAATCCCGAGTCCGACACTGCGGATAATAAGGACTACATTTATACGACAACCCCGACCCATCACAACAACTACACCCACAAACTCCACCATGATGCGAACAACATCCACGTCTGGCAAAAGCGTCACTTGATAAAAATGCAAAAACGAACGCGAAGAGGAGAAGGAAAATTTTAAGCATGACTTAGGGCGAATTGAGATTTTAGAGAAAATTCAAAATGCGGGTCAAAGGAATTGGTGAGGATTTTATGAAGTGAGGATGGGGTTTAACTCTTGGAAATGAACATTAGGACGGGGTTACAAACTCCGTCCTGCTTGGGATTTTTTTTATTAGAAGGACTTAAATTTTGATATTTTTTGCCAAACTTTCCCAAGCATTTTTTTCATAAACAGTTAAATCGCTATAACCGTTAAGTCTGTTAAAACTGTACATAGCTTTTATATGCTTACTAAATACATCTTCATTAAATCCCGCAGTAAATGGGTTATTAGGAAAGCCTGCATTAACCTTATTATCAAAAAATATTACAAAGCTAAACATTCTTGAACCATCCTTCATAAACTCAGATTTTTTTTGTAAGCAAAAATCTTTTAATGCCGCACTTCTAGTATTTTTATCCACAGCATATAGCTCCATTTGATTAAGATTATTTCCTCTTTTTTCAGATTTTACTTTTAAAAAAGTAAATGGAGATACCTGTTCAGAGTTTGAATTAGAGTAGCTAAGTAGAAAAATAGACAAGACTAAAAGAATAATTTTTTGCATAATTTATTAGATGATTAATTATTAGATTTTGTTCTTACAGATTTTTTCAACGGTTTCTTTTAATCCTTCAACTCGCTTCGTTAAATATTCCAATTGCTCTTTCGAAACGATAAAATTCTTATTATATCGACTATCAACGTAACTTTTGTTTAACACTTTAAAACTCTCTTTTTGTTCATCTGTTGCTAACGGGAAAATTGTTAGAAAATCATTTGATTGGGCGGAGCATAGTTTGTTTAGGTCGATCAGGTCATGAGTTTTAGGTTTGTAGCCTGTAAGTACAAGTAATGCACAATTGTAAAAACCTTCTGTGGCTTGATGAAGATAAAAGGCAGCACTTTTGTAATCTGGGATTTGGAAAGTGTTTTTACTGTCTCTTAAAAAACTTGTAGCGCGGTCGAACCAATGTTCATAATCCGCTTTCGCAATCTCCCTCACCTCTTTTTCGCTTAACACCCGTGCTTCCGACAACTTAAGTTTCCCCGAATCAAAAAGCAGAATTCCTTCCTTTTTAATATCAGAAAAAAAATATTGTCCTCTTTCAAGCTCGTGGTTTACGTAATCGATTGGCTCGATCACGAAATGGGGGCGGTGGGCTTGGCGGGCTATTTCAGCGTCGTCGATGTTGCGCAGGATTTTGCGCTCGAGGTCGTAGGCGGAAATGCCGTCTTCGATTTCTTTGCCTTGTTCGTCTTTTTTCTTGGCGTTGGTGATGACTAAAAAGTCGAAGTCGGAGGCGTATTCGTAAACGGAATTGCCTTCAGAATAACGGTCGCGGACCCAGGTTCCTCGGGCGAAAGAACCGAATAAAATTACGAAGGCGATTTTTTCGGGGGCGGTGTTGATGATGATTTGGGTGATGTTGCGGATGTAGGATTCGAAGGGTTGGGAATTGGCTGGGAAAGTGGAGCGCATGTTTTTAGAAAATGTTGTAGGTTGGTAATGGGTTTAGGATGCGGGAGAAAAAGCTGTGCGAAAAAATGTGGGGAGACTTTGTGGAAATGAATGGAGGAAATCAAGGGTTTTGATTGTGGGGGTGGGTTTTAAGTTTGGGGTGTCGGTTTGGGGGAATCGGAGTTAGGGTTGGGTTTGGAAATGAACGTTAGGACGGGGTTGCAAACCCCGTCCTGCTTGGGGGCGGAACCGGACAGTAGTGGTTGCAAACCCCGTCCTGCTTGGGGAGATGGGATTACAACCCGTCCTGCTTGGGGTTTGAACTAACCGTGTCGTCATCCTGAACTTGATTCAGGATCTATCCATATTCGTCACAATTTAAATCTCCTTCGTTTTATCATCACGCTAGATCCTGAATCAAGTTCAGGATGACGGAGAAGGAATATGATGACGGAGAAGGAATATAAGAAAAACATTAAACAAAAATTGATTGAAATCATTTCCGGCTCTTATTTATTAAAATCAGCAATTCAAAAATAAAAAATCAAAAGCTTAAAAGTGCAAAAAGTTTTTCAGCAACTGACTTTTCCCCGCGAGCTTAATTTTCTCTTTTTAAGCATCTTGCTTTTTGCAATAGCGATGGGAATTAATCTGGTTACTTTTCCTACAGTTCTAACTCTACATGGTGTTGATGCGGCGCGTATTGGCATTGCGTTTACGATTGACACTTTCGGCGGCGTTTTAATGTCGTTTTTTTTGAGCCGGTTGGTTTCTTATTTCACCATGATGCGAGTGTTGAAATTCAGTTCATTTGGTTACGCGGCAATTATTTTCCTGATTTATTTTTATCAAAATTTTTACCTTTGGGCTGCCCTTGCTTTCATGATGGGCGCTTTGTGGTTTATGTATGTAATTACGCGTCAATCCTGGATGAACATCTTGGTAAAAAATAATCAACGCGGAGTTGCCACCGGAATTTTCAGCATGATAATTTCCGCCGGAATTGCGCTGGGGCCAGTGATTGTAAACATTACCGGCGCTGCGCATTATCTTTCATTCGCAATTTCTGCCGTGTTGGCAATTGCATCTTTTTATTGCTTGATACCTTTACAAAAAGGGCCGCAACCCAAGTTGGAATCTGAGCGCATCAATCTGCGCGAATTTTTCCAAAATAACCCACGCTCTTTTCTGGCGCGTTTTTTTCTCGATTTCCAAACTTATCTTTTGCTGACTTTCACCGTAGTTTTTGGTGTCAACATTGGTTTACCAAGCGAAACCGCCGGCCTTCTAATCAGCGCTTACATGGCGAGTGGATTTTTTGATGTCTGGGTTGGTTTCGCCCTGAAAAAATGGAATCCTTACCAAATGATAAAATTCGGTTTCATCGGCTGTTTATGCTGCTTTCTGGCAATATTCTTTTTTCATCAACTTTATCCACTTCTAGTTGTCATCTATTTCACTTTCGGAATTTTTATCGCCTGCATTTTTGTTTCGGTTTTCAAAGTTTGTAATGATGATTATTCCAAAACCAGATTGGTTGCCGCCAATGCTACTTTTCAATTAATCGGCTCCGGCGGATCTTTTTGTGGAAGCTTGCTGGGCGGGCTTTTATTCAATATTTTTGGAGCAAATGGATTTCCGGTTACAATGATTTTAAGCTGTATCTGTTATTTAAGTTTTTTGTACTTTTATAAAAAGAAGTTAAATCACGTTTAAAAATGCTTGTGTTTTTAAACACATTTTGACAAATACTTTTTTGACAACTTTTTACTCTCTTCATAGCAACTAATAATAAGCCATCCTCAAGTGAGAAAAGTCCCAATTTTTGTTTTTGCAGTCACCATTTCCAGCCTGATTTCTTCTTCAGCTTTTTCTAAAGATTGGAAAAATTTTTTTCAAAATAAGCCAGCTCCAGAAGCTCAGGCCGTTGAAAAACAAATTGTTGTTGAAGAGAAAGTTACCATTGAAAAAAAAGCGACGGTTAAAACCAAGGCTAAAAAAAAGAAGCACAAACCTTTTATAAAAAAAGAAAAACTTATAACTGGCGCCGCTGACAATAGCGCTCTATTGCCCATCAATCATCCGCAAGAAATTATCACAACTTCATCAAAAAATAGCTCCACCAAAACTGAAGGTCATTTTATCGGAATTGATTTGATTATGACTGAAGTAAGATTTAACGAAAGATATACCAGAAATACTATTAAACTTCCGGTCAACACACAGCCAGCTTATTCCGATTATGGTTACGGCGGTGGATTAAATTATAAATATGCTATTAATTTTAACGGCTTTTTCATTGCTCCCGGAGCATTTTACGAACATAATAAAGCCACAGTAAAAGGTCTTAAAACCGATTATTTAGAAAGAGTTGATATTGATGATCGTTATGGTTTGAAAGCTGATCTTGGTTATGATGTAACCAATAATTTTGCACCTTACTTAACAGGAGGTTATTCACGCATCAGATATACAACGCAGAATTTCAGAGGAAATACAAATAAAATTTCTTACCTGAAAGATTCTAATGTTGGTGACTGGTATTATGGCGCGGGATTTAAAATCAGATTAAGCAACAATATTGCCATGAATGCTGAATATAATCGCCAAAGTTTTTTAGCTAAAACTGAAGTTATAAATACTGTTAGTTATCTCAGTTACTTCAAAACCAAGTTAGACATTTTTAAAGTGGGAATATCCTATAATTTTTAGCCTAAGTTAATCATATTTCCCATGTCAAAATTAAAAGATGATTTAGATCTAACTCAAGATCTTAAAGAAGATGACGATGACGATATTTGGCCTCGATTGTCAGGATATGATGATGGTGAATTTCCTGTTTTAACTCCGGTTTATAATTATTTTTTCCCTCAAGAAGATAAAAAAACTTCTGATAAAGATGCGCAAGAAATTATAAAAAAAGCAGAAGAACAAGCAGCACAAAAAGAATCTGAAAAAAACCCTCTTAAAAGAGAAAAAAAGAAGAAGAAAAATTCCCGGACAACTTTTCGGCCAGGAATCGGATGGGTTCCTTTAACCTTACTTGCAACTTCGAGTTTGGTTGGAAGCGTTGGTGCCAGCGTGATGAACCAACCAGTGCAACCTAATTTTAGACTCAGAGGATCAAGATCAGAACCTGGCTCCGACTCTTCTGCATTAGCATTATCTACTTCTGATTCTATCGGCGCAGATAGCGGGTCCGTAGCATTAAATTTTATTAATAATTTTATTCCCGACGCTCCAAGTACCGATTATCTTCGCACTGGTTACCAAGCCGTATCATCCGCTTCTCCAACACCTAAAACTTCAGGTGCTTCTGGCCATATATATACTGAAGGCTTAGGTGATGATGACACGGTTGCACCAAGTCCAGCACCACCAAGCCCAACACCAACTCAAATACCGAGCGCTGGTCCAAGTGTAGCTCCATCCGTAACACCAACTCAAATACCGAGTGCTGGTCCAAGTGTAGCTCCATCTGTAACACCAACTCAAATACCGAGCGCTGGTCCAAGTGCAGTTCCATCCGTAACACCAACTCAAATACCGAGTGCTGGTCCAAGCGCATCTCCATCCGCAACACCAACTCAAACACCGAGCGCTGGTCCAAGTGCATCTCCATCTGTAACACCAACTCAAACACCGAGTACAACTCCAACTGCATCTCCTTCTTTTACTCCATCCGGGGAACCAAGTTCACAACCATCAAATCAACCTTCATCATTACCAAGTTCACAGCCAACTTCACAACCGAGTGGACAACCATCCACTTCCCCAAGCACGAATCCATCGGGACAACCAAGTTCAAAACCAAGCTCACAACCGAGTATACGATCATCAACACAACCTACGAATCAGCCTAGTTCACAACCAACTTCGCAACCGAATGGCCAGCCAACTTCAAGACCATCATCCCAACCGACGGCAAATCCATCACAACAACCTAGTACAAGACCAACTACACAACCAAGCTCAAGACCAAGTTCAAAACCAAGCTCAGAACCATCAACTCAACTATCTGAGTCTCCAAGCAGGCAACCAACTGCCATGCCATCGGGTCAACCAACTTCCAGACCAAGTTCACAACCAAGTGTAAGACCATCTACACAACCTACAGGTCAGCCGAGTTCGCAACCAAGTTCAAGACCTAGTAATCAACCATCAGCCCAACCGAATTCAAGACCAAGCTCACAGCCAAGTGTACAACCATCAACACAACCTACAGGACAACCGAGTTCACAGCCTAGCTCAAGCCCTACAAGGCAACCAACTAATCAACCTACTTCACAACCAAGTTCGCAACCATCAGCACAACCGAATTCAATACCAAGCTCACAACCGAGTGTACAACCATCAAGACAACCTACTTCGCAACCAAGTTCGCATCCTAGCGATCTGACATCAAAATCTCCATCTACACAACCAACTTCAATACCTAGTTCACAGCCAAGTTCACAACCAAGCTCACAGCCGACTGTACAACCATCAAGACAACCTACGGGTC
>JAZKII010000103.1:9457-9667 GCA_040384945.1 Pseudomonadota bacterium | reverse complement strand
GATCATCACGCTAGCATCTCGACGACGCACTTCGTGCTTTGCTCGATGACCTAAAATTTTTTACCCAGCCTATATTTATCTTTATTAGAATTTTACCTCAAAACAAAAAACTATTATTTGACTTTTCCTCAAGCCTTCCTAATGTGCCGCGCCTCTTGCAAAAGTTCCCCCGCAAAATTTTGAAATGGGTCTGTATCTCAGTTGGTTAGA
>JAZKII010000103.1:0-9447 GCA_040384945.1 Pseudomonadota bacterium | reverse complement strand
GTTCATAAATTGCGCCCCTCTTTTTAAATCCCCTAAAAAAGATCAATTACATTCATGTGGGTCTGTAGCTCAGTTGGTTAGAGTGCGCGCCTGATAAGTGCGAGGTCGGAGGTTCAAGTCCTCCCAGACCCACCATTTCAAAATTATTTCTTTCTAAATTTTCCCTAAATTTTACCGATAATTTCCGAAAATAAACTAACTGGCAGCGATCCGCCGGTGATTTTATTGGTCGCAGAATTATCATCATTTCCGATCCAAACTCCAATCACATATTTATCATCGAAACCAATAAACCAGGCATCGCGATAGTTTTGGCTAGTTCCGGTTTTACCATAAATATTACCAGCTTTATTAGCGCTTTTTCCGGTTCCACTCACCACAACTTCACGCAGAATCTTTTTGATATTTTCCTCCGATGCCGGCGAAATAACCGCTTCCAATCCCGAAGATGAACGCTCATACATAATATCATCATTCACATCACGAATTGTCGAAATTGAATAAGGAATCACCGGCTCACCATTATTAGCAATTGTAGCATAAGCCCCTGTCAATTCCAGCAAGCTCACCTCAGTGGTCCCGAGCGCAATCGTGGCATCATTTTTATCAATCTTAGAAACTATGCCGCATTTGCGTGCCATTGATGCAATCGCATCGCCTCCAACTTTTTTACCCAGCTGCACCGCAACTGAATTGAGCGACTTGGCAAAAGCGTTTTGTAACGTAACTTCACCAAAATAAGTATTATCATAATTTTCCGGAAGCCAGGTTCCAAGCGCCACTTTTTTATCTTCATAAATTTCATCCGGCTCAATTCCTTTTTCAAAAGCCGCTAAATAAACAAAAGTTTTAAAAGATGAACCAGCCTGTCTTTTAGCATAAACCGCGCGATTAAATTGGCTTTGCTGATAATCAATTCCACCAGACATTCCAAGCACCGCGCCGCTTTTGTTCATCACCACAATTGCCACTTGCGACTTGCCTAATTTCTTGGCATTTTTTTCAACAAATTGATCGGAAATATTTTCCAGCTTTTCCTGAATATCTTCATCCAAAGTGCTGGTGATTTTAATCATATTTTCTTTCGCAACTTTCTTTTCCAAAAACTCCGGGAACTGGTCATAGACGTAATCGGCGAAATAAAGATGCTGCGCGTGATCAATTTTATAATCTGTGTCCTGAACCAATTGATTGAGGTTTTTTTCATCTAAAAATCCGGCATCAATCATGTTTTTCAAAACAACATTGGCGCGGTCTTCGGCCAAATCATGATTATTTTTCGGCGAAAGTTTGGACGGCGCTTTCAATAAACCCGCCAACAAAGCCGATTGATTCAAAGTCAAACGCGAAACATCGCGGCCGAAATAATGCTTCGCCGCATTGCCAACGCCATAACTGCCCGAACCAAAATAAGCACGGTTGAGATAAAAAGTTAAAATTTGTTCTTTAGTAAAATTGCGCTCAAGCTGAACTGCGAGAAGGATTTCCTGGATTTTTCTTTTGAAAGTGCGTTCCGGTTTTAGAAACAACATTTTGGCTAATTGCTGTGTAATCGTGCTACCGCCCTGCACTATTCGCCCCGCTTCATGATTGGCATAAGTGGCGCGCAAAATGCCGATAAAATCTACACCATGATGATTAAAAAAACGGCGATCTTCGGTTGCGACAACAGCATTTATAAGGTCTTGCGGGATTTCGTAATAATTAACTTCGCTGGAATAAATTTCGCCACGATTGGTAATGCGATCGCCATTGGCGTAATTAATCTGTACAATTTGTTTGCCGTTTTGCGCTTCTAAATCACTCAGGCTGGGAAGGTCTTTAAAATAATAAAGCAGCGCCAGCGTTGCAAATACTGCAACCCAGATTGAAAAAAAGAATCCCCATTTCAGGATGAATTTAAAGAATTTCATGTGATTGTGTTTTTATTAACATATAAAAATTTACCAAATGCAAAATTATATAATCAAAAATCATCAACTAATCGCAGAAAAACAAGCGCAAGTTTCAATTAATGAACGCGGCTTGCTTTTTGGTGATGGAATTTTTGAAACTTGTAAAATTTTTAATGGTAAAATTTACGATTTCAAATCACATGAAGCCAGAATTAAAGAGGGTTTAAAGCTCTTAAAGTTTTCTGCTAAAATTTCCGATTTACAAAGTGATGCAGAAAAACTGATTAAAAAAAATGCCCTCAAAAACGGCATTTTAAAAATCTCGATCAGCCGCGGAATTGGCAGTTTAGGCTATCTTCCGACTTATGAATCAGAAGCGTTGATTATCATCCAAACTTTGGAAGAAAGAAAATTACCCGCCAAAATTACACTCGGAATTTCATCAATAAAAGTTCCATCAAATTACTTCGGCAAATCAATGAACGCGCTGCCTTATTTGCTTACAAAAATCGAAGCCAAAGAAAATAATCTCTTTGATTGCGTGATGTTAAATGCAAAAAAATTCATCGCTGAAACTTCTTCGGCAAATATTTTTTGGGTAAAAAATGGCCGGATTTTTACAGCAGCAAAAGCTTGCGGAATCTTGCCTGGAACGGTGCGTAAAAAATTATTAAAAATTTCCCCAGTTAAAATTTTTGAAAAATCAGCACGAATTTCAGCGTTAAAGAATGCCGATGAAATTTTTCTTACCAACTCATCTTTTTTGCTTTTACCGGTTGATCAATTTATGGGCCGCAAATTAGAAAATAATTTAGGAAAAAATTTGCAAAAACTACTTGCGGAGGATGTTAAAAAATCATGCCAAAGCTAGAGATTAATTGGCAGGAACCGCTAGATTTTGCGCGCAGAATTTCTGGTAACTACGATGAAAATTGGGTTTTTCTTTATTCGGGATTAAGCGACAAAATTAAAAAATCAGTTTCGATAATTGCACTTTTTCCGAAAGAAAAAATTGTCGGAAATGATTTTTTAGAAGCAGAAAAAATTATCAAAAGTGATAAAAAAAAATGGCTTGGATATTTGAGTTACGAGCTTGGACAAGATTTCGAAAAATTACCAAAAACTGAAAAATCGCTAATTGATTTGCCGAAAATTTATTTGATGAATTTTGCTTTAATGCTGGAATTTGATCACGATAAAAAAAAGTTAACGGCGATTTTTGATGATAAAAAAAATCTCGAACAAGTGTTGAAATGGGCGCCGTTCCTTAACAAAACCAACATTCAAATAAAAAATTTATCGTCAAACTTTACTAATGAATCTTATCTAGCCGCAATTTCCGATATTAAAAACCAAATCGCTGCCGGAGATTTTTACCAAACTAATTTAACCAGAAAATTTTTCGGCGAATTTAAAGAAAAACAAAATCATCAAAAAAATTTCCAGCTCTTCACCAGACTTACAGAATTAAGCCCTGCTAACTATTCAGCATTTTTAAAAATCGATGAAAGTTACATCATTTCTTCCAGCCCGGAATTATTTTTAAAAGCAAAAAACAATCATATTTTATCACGCCCGATCAAAGGAACTGCGCCGCGCGATCAAGATTTAAAACAGGATAAAAAAAATAAATTAAACCTAAAAAACAGCCTCAAAGAACGCGCTGAAAATCTAATGATTGTAGATTTAGTAAGAAACGATTTAGCAAGAGCCTGCGCAGCTGGAAGCGTTGTGGTGAAAAAACTTTTTGAAATAACATCTTATCAAAATATCCACCACATGTCTTCTGAAATTCATGGAAAAATTGCCCAGAATCTTTCTGCATTTGATGCGATAAAATCCTGCTTCCCCGCAGGATCAATGACTGGCGCGCCCAAAATAAAAGCGATGGAAGTTGCAGCAAAAAAAGAAAAATTAAATCGCGGGGTTTATAGTGGATCGATCGGATTATTTTCCAAAAACGAAATAAATTCCTCGGTCGTAATCCGCACTTTAATTTTGCAAGAAAATAAATTCGAATTTCAGGTCGGTGGCGCAATAACTTTTGATTCCGACCCAAAAGCTGAACTTGAAGAAACCTTTAACAAAGCCAAGGGTATTGCTCAGCTACTACAAGTTGAGGTGAAATCTTAGATAATTTCTAAAAAAACCCTCATTCAAATTGGCACAAAAACTCTTCACTTTTGCAAAAAATAATTCTCCGAAAACTTCTTGCTAGACAATTAATTTTTCCAAAAATAAAACTCGCAAAAAACAATATATAGTGTGGTTTATCACAAAAGGCCACTAGATGTAGTTTAAAACAAAATGCCTTTAAGGCTTTAAATAAATCTCTAATAACTTCAATTCATGTCTAAAAGATCAATTACCAAAACAACAAAAACATCAGCCAAATCTACAAATTCGAAAAAAGAATTTACCGTAACAACTGACGCTAAAAATGATGATAAATTAAGCAATTTCGGCAAAGCAGTTTTAAAAGATCGTTATTTATTACCCGGCGAATCTTACCAAGATTTATTCGCCCGCGTTGCCACTTATTATGCTGATGATCAAGCTCATGCAACTCGTCTTTATAATTACATTTCCAACCTTTGGTTCATGCCGGCAACACCAATTCTAAGCAATGGTGGAACTGATCGCGGCTTGCCGATTTCATGTTTCTTAAATGAATCTACTGATTCTTTGGAAGGCATTGTAACTTTATGGAATGAAAATGTTTGGCTCGCTTCAAAAGGCGGCGGCATTGGCAGCTATTGGGGAAATTTGCGTTCAATTGGTGAAACTGTGCGCGGCAATGGCAAAACTTCCGGCATCGTTCCATTCATTAAAGTTATGGATTCACAAACTTTGGCAATTTCGCAAGGCAGCTTGCGTCGCGGTTCAGCAGCAGTTTATTTGCCGATTCACCATCCGGAAATTGAAGAATTTATTGATATTAGAAGACCAACCGGCGGCGATCCGAATCGTCGTTCATTGAACTTACATCATGGAATTGCAGTTACTGACGAATTTATGCGCGCTGTTGAAAAAGATGGCGACTTCGAATTAAGAAGCCCGCATAGCGGCCAGGCTGTTGATGTTATCAAGGCCCGCGCTTTGTGGATTAAACTTTTAATGGCGCGCGTTGAAACCGGTGAGCCTTATATTTTATTCATTGACGCCGTGAACCGCGCGATTCCAGAGCATCATAAAAAATTAAACTTACTGGTTAAAACTTCGAATCTTTGCAGCGAAATCACGCTGCCAACCGGAATTGACCATTTAGGAAATGACCGCACAGCAGTGTGCTGCCTGTCTTCATTGAATTTAGAATTTTATGATGAATGGAAAGATAATCCGGAAATCATCGAAGATATTATGCGTTTCTTGGATAATGTTTTGGAAGATTTCATCCAGAAAGCTCCAGACACAATGTCAAAAGCAAAATATTCCGCAATGCGCGAACGCTCTGTGGGCCTTGGTGTAATGGGTTTTCACTCATTCTTACAAAGCAAAAATGTTCCGTTGGAATCGGCGATGAGCAAAGTTTGGAACAAGAAAATTTTCCAATATATTAAACAAGGTGTTGATCGCGCTTCGAAAGTTTTAGCTAAAGAAAGAGGCGCTTGCCCGGATGCTTTGGATGCTGGTGCGGAAGAAAGATTTTCCAACAAACTTGCAATTGCGCCAACTGCTTCAATTTCAATTATTGCCAATAATTCTTCTCCGGGAATTGAGCCTTTCGCCGCTAATTCTTTCACGCAAAAAACTCTTACCGGTTCTTTCAATGTCAGAAATAAAAACCTGGTAAAATTGCTGGAATCAAAAGGTAAAAATACTGAAGACGTTTGGTCTTCAATCACGATTAATGAAGGTTCCGTGCAACATTTAGATTTCTTGGATGAACACGAGAAATTAGTTTTCAAAACCGCTCAAGAAATCGATCAAAGATGGATGATTGATTTATCAGCAGAACGTCAGGATTACATTTGCCAAGCGCAAAGCTTAAATGTTTTCGTACCGGGCGATGTGTCGAAAAAATATCTGCATGATATTCATTTCAGAGCCTGGCAGAAAGGTTTGAAGAGTCTTTATTATTGTCGTTCAACTTCAATTCAACGCGCAGATAAAGTTTCCAACAAACAAGAGCAACACGAGCTTTTGAAGAAAGAAATTTCTCCCGCAATTGCAGCAAAAGAAGAAGTTGTTGAAGAAAGCAAATATGATGAATGTTTAGCCTGTCAGTAAACCTCGTAAAATCAGCTAATGATCAAAATTGTTAGCTGATTTTATCGAAAAATCACTTTTATTTAAAAAAAACAAAATCCCATATTGCATTTTCGAAATCGATTCGTAACGTGCGCGGCTCTTTAAAATACAAGTCTCTTACCGGCCCCTTCGTCTAACGGTTAGGACACCACCCTTTCACGGTGGTAATACGGATTCGAATTCCGTAGGGGTCACCATCCGCTTTCGCTGACGCTACAGCGCGACTAGTCACACTCCCCTAATGATGAAGATTATTTCTGAGATAATAAATTTACTTCGTCGCCATCATGTTTCTAAACAGGCAATTCGGTTTCTTCTGGTTGGAGGTGGTTCAACAATTATCAGCTATTCAACTTTTCTGGTTTTTTTACGTATTTTTGATCTGCATTATTTAATTGCCAATATTGGCGGATTTATTTGCAGCATTGGGTTTAGCTATTATTGCAACCAGCGCTGGACCTTTGATTCAAAAGGCTCACAGCGTTTTACAAAATATATTTCTTTTTATTTGGGATCGCTGGTTTTGGGAAGTATTTTACTGCGCATTATCGTAGAATTTTTTGGAGTTATTCCGGAAATTGCCAACCTGCTCGCCATTGCCATTACTACTTGCGTAAATTTTTTGGGCATAAAATTCTTGGTGTTTAAGAAGTAGTTTTAATTCTGATTTTTCCTTCCTCAAAATAAAAAAACTGCCCGCCTTTTTGGTAAAAATCGGAATTGTCGATTTTTATTTTTTCTGCTGTGATACATGAAGGAAGTGCGTATTTCGCGGTTAGATTCACTATTACATCAAAATCATTTTTACAGATTTCAGAAATTTTATTTCGTTTTAAAAGCACGAGGATTTTTTGGTTTTTACTAATCAGGCATTTACTTTCCTCACATTTTATAAATTCCGAATTTGATTTAAACTCAATCTCACCCATCTTTTTCAGCCATATTTCACGCTCTTTTGAAGGCTTTAAATCTTTTGAAAAAACTAACCCGTTTTTCTGGTCATAAATCGCGAAAAACTTTTGACCGCCATCAAATAAAATATCAGGTTTTTTATCAAAAATCAGAGTTAGAAATGAAAGACTAAAAATCAAAATCCCAAACCAGAGCAAGCGACTTGAACTCAAGCAAATCAACAATAAACCAAGAATCGCGATAATAAGCCCGAAGCTTGATAATTGCGGACTGACCAGATTTGAATAATCCATTTTTGCCACAAAAACCGCGATTTTTTCAATCAGCAAAATTCCCTTTCCCATTAAAATCAGAGCATATTTTTCGAGATTTAACGGCATTAAAAACAAAGCCAAAAAACCTAGCGGCATCACGAAAAAACTGGTAAGCGGAATTGCTAAAATATTGGATACAAAACCAAGCAGCGAAACAGTTTGGAAAGAATGCATCAAAAAAGGCGTGGTGGCAATTTGAATGATTATGGAAACCAGAATAATTTCGACGAAATACCAAAATACTTTCAGAAAATAATTTATTCTGGGCTGCCGCTGCATCACTTCATAAAAACTTCCCAGCACTAGAATAGCAGCGAAAGAAAGCTGAAAACTAATATTAAAAACTGCCAGAGGATTATATAAAATCAGCGCTAAAACCGCAGTCATTATTGCCCGTTTGGAATTGATTTTTTGGCCCACAAAAAGCGCAATTAAAACCAGCAAAACCATTAAAAATGCGCGCTGCGCTGGCATTGGCGAGGCGGCAATTTTTAAATAAAAATAAGTACCGAAAATTGCCGCAAGCGCCGCAGCTTTTTTAATATCAAAATTCAAAATTAAAAAAGCGCTGCGTGATAAAATAAACCGCGTTGCTACAAAAAAAATCGCGCTCGCAAGCGCTAAATGAAAACCGGAAATTGAAAGCAAATGTGCCAAACCGGAATTGCGGATGTCGCTCATCAGGTTTTTGGAAATCTGGTTTTGATCACCAATTAAAAATGCCAAAGCAATCGCGCTAATATCGCCTTCAAGCGTGTTTTCTATTTTGCTGCGAACCTTTTCACGTAAATTAAGAAACCATTGCTCCAGGTTTGATATTTCAGCTTTTTTTAAAATTTTCGCTTCACCAATTGCAAAACCATAAGCGCCGATTTTTTTGAATTTGGCATCTAGAGAAAAATCAAAATCATCAGGAAATTCGCGCGCTTTCGATGGCTGCAACATCATGCGAATTGCGATTACATCATTTACCGAAATATTCTCGAAATTTTTAATCAGGTTAATTGAAATTTTCTGTGGCGGGTTGGGAAAGCGTTCGCGCTCCTTGATTTGTTGCCATTCGACAAACTGATAATTTTTGGAATGATCCAGAAATTCGCGATCGATTTCCTGATAATTTTTGAGATTTACGAAATTTTTTAAGATAGTTTTTTCGCTGATTTTCTTTTTTTTACGGGGTTTTTTCTTTTTTGGTTTAGGAATTTTCTTCAAGCTCTCACTAGATCCTGAATCAAGTTCAGGATGACAATGTGGTGGGATCGCGTCCAAACAAACTACGTCATCCTGAACTTGATTCAGAATCTTTTTCTTGCGCGGTTTTCTAGGTTTCTTCTTTTTTGGTTCTGTAATTACATCGTCATTTTGAGGCGGATTTTCTGTTTCGTTAATCTTCTCACTAGATCCTGAAACGAGTTCAGGATGACGCTGTGGGGAAATCTCCTCAAAAATTCCGTCATCCTGAACTTGATTCAGGATCTTTTTCTTGCGCGGTTTTTTTGTTTTTTCCTTTTTCTTTTTAGTTTTCTTTTTGGTCTTTTTTTTCTTCTTATATTTTTTCTTAACCTTCTTTTTTTCTGCAAATTTCGATTTATATAGAACCGGCTCTGAAATCACTAAATTCACACCTTCAACGCCATTTTTCGGATTGTAGAATTTTCTTACCGATTCAACTTTGCCAATTCCATCAACATAAATTTTTCCGGTAATTTTAGTGTGATTGAGAAAGGTTTTTTGATAAAAGTCAGAATAAAATCCACCGAGTAAAAATAATGCACATCCTAGAAAAACCAGGAAGCGAAGCGAATTACGATTGAGAAAAGCTAAGAATGAAGAGATGAAAAATAAAGCAGCGAGAAGAGTGAATTTTTCTAAAAAATTTTCTTCAAAAAGAAAATAAAAAGCAGCGCCGAAGCCGAATAATACTGGCATCCAAAGCCAGAGATTATCTTTTTCTCGCGTAAAAATATCGTAAAAAAATGCGGTGAGTTTTTGCATTTTGGGGTTTGGTTTTGGTGTGGTTTTGGGGTTTTTACACTTACTTCAAAATCGTATGGACCCCGTCCTTCGACGGGGTG
>JAZKII010000102.1:0-11541 GCA_040384945.1 Pseudomonadota bacterium | reverse complement strand
CGACGCACTTCGTGCTTTGCTCGATGACCTGAATGTTTAATAAGTGTAATTCCAGATAATATCAAAAAATGTCATAATAACACCAAAGCCAATCGGAATTGTGAAATTATCATCAACCTGCAAAAAGCTCGGACGTGATTCAAACATAGTTACACAAAATAAAGCAAACAGCCCAAAAATATAGAACCACGGTCTGGAATCAAAAATTATCCCGCAAGAAATTAGAATTATAAATCCGCTTACAGCAAATGCTGCAGCACCGGAAACTGATTTTTCAAAAAAGGGACGACTGGGATAATTACGGCCAACAATCGCTGCCAAAGCATCGGAAATTACTAAAATAATGAAACCGGTAACTGCAATTTCTTTTTTGAAAAGCAGGAAGTTTAAGCAGGCTGCAATCCCAACCCAAGTGGCTCCGCAGAATTTATCGCCGGCAAGTTCGTGAGGGCGCAAAATTATGCCGAAAATTTTGGCGAAAATAGTTTTAATTTTGGGATTGGTACGACGTAAATAATCAGGGATTGCAATTATTGAAGTTAATATGGCGAAAATTATCAGGCTCGGCCATTTTCCTAAAAGAGAATATCCGATTGGAACCAATATTAGCAAGAAGTGTAGGGCTTTGCGGATTAACTCGTTGCGCATTGAAATTTGTTCCATTTTATTTTTATTTTTTGATTTGAAGGTCAGTTTTTTCGAGGTTTTTTTCGCGATAAATCACCACTTCATTTTTGCCGGCATAACCTAAAACTTTTCTGGCCTGTTCATCGAGAAGATCGAGGTCTAAAGACTCTAAATTCATGCCATCAACCATGTTTTTTTTGGCTTGCATGCGGGCGAAAATTTCTTGTTTTGTGGTTTCTTTATTAGCGATATGTTTTTTTAAGGCGAAAAGTTGAACTAAACCTTTATCGCCGAAAAAAGTGAAAAACCCGAAATAAAGAATAATCGATAAAGCAACGCAGTAGCCAATGAAAAGCGGTTTTTTAATGTGGTATTTTCTGACAAAGTGATAGAGAAAGTTCTCTTTCATTAGCTCCTAAAACAGGTTTCTTTAACGGCCGCGATAATGTCATTGGTTTTTGGAAGTGCCAATCTTTCGAGGTTGGCGGCGTAAGGAAGAGGCCCATCAACTGAAGCCAATTTTTTCACCGGAGCATCCAAATAATCGAAAGCTTCTTCCATTAAAATTGAAGCGATTTCGCTGCCGATTGAGGCAAATGGAAATCCTTCTTCAACTGTAACGCAACGATTGGTTTTTTTAACTGATTCAATGATAGTTTCGCGATCGATCGGGCGAATGGAACGAAGATCAATAACTTCGGCTTCAATGCCTTCTTTTGCCAATTCTTCTGCAGCTTCAAGGGCATATTTAACAACTAGAGAAAAGGCGATAATTGTCACATCTTTTCCTTCGCGAAGAACTTTGGCTTTGCCAATTTCCACGATGTGATCGTCATCATATTCTTCTTCAAAAGAGAGGCCGTAAGTGATTTCATTTTCTAAGAAAACCACAGGATTCGGATCGCGAATTGCCGCTTTCAATAAACCTTTGCAATCAGCAGCGCTGTAAGGAGCAACAACTTTTAAACCAGGAATTGCGCCATACCAAGCGGCATAACATTGAGAATGTTGTGCGCCAACGCGTGAAGCCGCACCATTTGGGCCACGGAAAACGATTGGTGAACTAACTTGTCCTCCAGACATATAACAAGTTTTGGCGGCAGAGTTTAGAATTTGGTCAATTGCCTGCATGGCAAAGTTGAAAGTCATAAATTCAACAACTGGTTTCAAGCCAGCAAAAGCTGAACCAATTGCCAGTCCGGCAAAACCTTGCTCGGTGATTGGAGTGTCGATTACTCTTTTTGGCCCGAATTCTGCAAGTAAACCTTGGGTGATTTTGTAAGCGCCATTATATTCAGCAACTTCTTCACCCATGACATAAACTTCCGGAGTTGTTCTCATTTCTTCGGCCATCGCCTCTCTTAGCGCTTCGCGAACAGTTAATTTTCTCAACATGTTATTTATAAATTTCGGTTAAAAGTTCAGATTCGTCCGGTTCTGGACTGTTTTTAGCAAATTCTACGATTTCATTAACTTCATTTTTAATTTCATCGTCGATTTTTTTGATGTCATTTTCAGACGCAATTTTTTCGCCTAAAATATGAGCGCGTAAAGAATCGATCGGGTCTTTTTCTTTTTTACCGCTTAATTCTTCTTTCGAGCGATAAGTTGCCGGATCAGACATTGAGTGGCCGCGATAACGATAAGTATCCATTTCCAAAATCATTGGACCGTTGCCGGCGCGAACATAATCGACACATTTTTGAGCATCACGAATTACATCAAAAACATCCATTCCATTGATTTTTACGCCCGGAATATTGAAGCCGATTCCGCGTTTGTGAAGTTCATCAACTGATGAAGAGCGTTGCAGCGAAGTTCCCATTGCGTAATGGTTATTTTCAATGATGAAAAGAACCGGAAGATTCCACAATTTCGCCATGTTGAAACTTTCGTAAACTTGACCTTGATGCGCTGCGCCATCGCCAAAATAGCAATAAGTTACATTATTGGTGCCGCGATATTTATCGGCAAAAGCAAGACCAGCGCCGATTGGAACTGAAGCGCCGACAATTCCATGTCCACCGTAAAAATGATTTTTTAGATCGAAAAGATGCATTGAACCACCTTTGCCTTTTGAAGAGCCATCAGCGCGGCCAAGTAATTCAGCCATGATTTTTTTCGGATCCGAGCCAACTGAAATCATATGGCCGTGATCGCGGTAAGTTGTGATAACTTTATCGCCTTCGATCATAGTGTGATGCATGCCGGTGGCAATTGCTTCTTGGCCGATATAAAGATGACAAAAGCCTGCGATTAGGCCCATGCCGTAAAGTTGTCCGGCTTTTTCTTCAAAGCGGCGGATTAGAAGCATTTCGCGATAAAAACTCAAAAGTTCTTTTTTAGAAAATTCTTGAGTGTCTTTCTTTAAATTGTGAAACAGCTTTGGTTCAGATTTTTTTACCATTATTTAGAAAGGGAAAATTAAGTCATGAAGTGACTAAAGATGAAACGAAACGGGCTAGATAGTTTGGCAAAATTAAAAGTCAAACAGGGCTAGTCTTTAGTTATGCAATGTCGCCATTAAAGCTTTAAAAACAACACCATTGAAGAATTCAGCAATGGCCGGGCCAAATTGGATTAAACCGATGGCGAAAATAACACAAACGGCGACCAATAATGTATATTTGACAAAAGTTTCCAAGGCTAATTTTTTCATCATTTCAGCTTGGTTAAGTTCTGCTGCTTTATTCATCGATTCTTTTTTTGCTTCTTCCAGCTCTTCTTCTTCCGTCATTTCCTCTTCATCTTTTCCATCTTTTGCTTCATCATGTTTTTCATCATGTGATTTATGATGTGCTGCGGCTAATTTATGTTCGGCATTTATTTTGCTAGATTTTTCACTGATTTGCTTTTTCATGAAATGAAGTAGCGATTTTTTAGCTTGTTCAGACATTTTTGGTTCAGGTTATTTTGGAATATTAATCATTTTTTTAGTTATAAGTGTTGGAAGCTTTTCTCATCAAGCCTTTTTTTGCCATAATTTTAATTGCAATTTCCTGTTCTTTGCTCGGGGTTTTTGTTTTATGGAAAAAATTATCTTATTTTGGCGATGCTTTGTCGCATTCAATTTTGCTCGGTTTGGTTTTGGGCGTAATTTTTGAAACAAATCAACTTTCGGCTTTAATTATTTTTGCCCTGATTTTTTCATTTTTTGTCGGCTTGATTTCGCAAAACCGTTATTTTTCCAAAGATACAATAATCGTAATAATGTCCTATTTCTGCGTCGCGCTCGCCGTTATTGCTAACGATATTTGGATTAAAAATTTCTATTTTACCTCTTATATTTTTGGCGATGTTCTAACCGTTGGAGATAGTGAAATAAAGGCTTTAACCGCAGTTACAATTGTAACAACAATTTATGTAATTTTCGCCTTCAAAAAGATTTTGCTGATTAACACCAATCAAGATTTAGCAAAAATTGAAGGAATAAAAACCGAATTTTGGAATTTATCATTTTTATTTTTGCTAGCTCTTGTCATTGCATTGTCTGTACGAATTGTCGGGGTGTTTTTAATGACTGCGCTTTTAATTTTACCCGCCGCAATTGCGCGTATTTTTTCGATTTCCGCCAAGCAAATGATGTTGCTTAGTGTTGTAATTGGAACCTCAATTTCAGCTTTGTCCTTCAAGGTTGCAGGCAATTATGATTTAACAGTTAGTTCCACAATTATCGCCATATTTTCACTGATTTTTATTTCCAGTTTATTGATTAAAAAATTTATTCGTGCATGAAATCTTTTGATAAAAAAACTGCGGTAATTTTATTTAATTTAGGTGGTCCGGATAAGTTAGAATCGGTTGAGCCGTTTTTGTTTAATCTTTTTAACGACAAGGCAATTATAAATTTTCCTCAGCCTTTTCGTTTTTTTCTGGCGAAATTTATTTCCAAAAAAAGGGTAAAAAAAGCCCAGAAAATTTATCAGCAAATTGGTGGCAAATCTCCTTTGCTCGACATTACTCTTTCACAGGCGCACGCCTTAGAAAAAGAGCTTTCATTTAGCGGAAATTTTAAGGTTTTTGTTGCGATGCGTTATTTTAATCCTTTCAGTGCTGAAGTGATTAAAAAAGTAAAAGAATATGATCCAGATCAGGTAATTTTACTGCCGCTTTATCCGCAATTTTCTAGCGCTACTTCTGAATCATCAATTCAAGATTTCTTAAAAAAATCAGTATATGACTTAAAAAAAGCCACGATAAAAATAGTTTGTTGTTATCCTTCTGAGGCAGAATTTATAAAGTCGCACAGCCTTCTGATAAAACAAACAATTGCCAAGATTTATAAAAATAATTTATCCGATTTCCGCTTTTTATTTTCAGCTCATGGTCTGCCGCAAAAGCTGATCAATGCGGGAGATCCTTATGTTTTCCAGGTTGAAGAAACTACAAAAAAAATCGTGCAAAATATGGCGGATATTTTTGAGAAACCGGAAAATGAAATTGATTTTAAAGTTTGTTATCAATCAAAAGTAGGCCGTCTGGAATGGACTGGGCCAAGCTTGGATCAAGAAATAAAAAAAGTCGCTTTAGATAAAAAAATTCCGGTAATTATTCCGGTTTCATTTGTTTCTGATCATTCGGAAACTCTGGTGGAACTTGATATTGATTATAAAAACCTGGCGCAAAAATTTGGTGTAAAAGATTATTTGCGCGTGCCGGCATTAAATGTTGAAGGACATTTTATCAAAAGCTTGGTGCAAATTTGTAAAGCGGTTGATGGCAATGATGCGATGATTTTTTCTGGCCAAAAAGCAGAAAGATTTTGCCCGAAAAGTTTTAAATTTTGTCCTAATCCCAATAGTTGTGCGGTATGATTGATATTGTTGTAAAAAGCAAAAAATGGGCGGAAATAAAAAATGTCGAAAATTTTGTTGAAAAAACCATTCAAAAAATAATTCCGCTGACTGATTTGAAAAAAATTCTGAAAGAAAAATTTATCCTCGAAATCTCGGTTTCTTTGGTTTCAGATTTGCAGATGAAAAAAATAAATGCAGAATTTCGCGGCAAAAATAAAGCGACAAATGTTTTATCTTTTCCAGCTTTGGATGAAAATTTAATTCGTCAAATCGGCCTTAAAAAACTTGTGGGAGCTGATGAGTACTTGTTTCTCGGCGATATTATAATTGCCTTCGAAACTTTGAAAAAAGAATCTCTTGCACAAAAAAAGAAATTTCACGATCATCTGACTCACCTGATTCTGCACAGTATTTTACATCTGATTGGTTATGATCATGAAGAAGAAAAAATGGCAAAAATTATGGAAGATCTTGAGGTGAAAATTTTGAAAAAATTAAAAATCAAAGATCCATATCAACTAAATTTCTAATCAATGGAAGGCGCGTCGAGTAAAAGAAATAAAGAGCTGCAATTACGTTGTAAAAACTTGCTGAATTTCTTGCTAAATCTCTTTGGTAAAAAAACCAAAAAATCATTTTTCTCGGTTATTTCTCATTTGCTTGATGGCTATGAAAAAGAAGGCCTGATCAGTGCTGAAGAAAAAAAGATGTTTAAAAATATTGCCTCTTTTGGTGATAAAAGAGTTGCGGCGGTAATGACGCCAAGAAGCGACATTATTGCGATCAAACAAGGTGCTAGTTTAGAAGAAGTGAAAGAATTAATTACGACTGATGGTCACACCAGAATCCCAGTTTTTAAAGAAAATTTTGATGAAATAACTGGTTTTATTCACAGCAAAGATTTGGCGAAATTTTTGTGTGATGCCAGCCAGGATTTTGCGATTACAAAAATTTTGCGCAAAATTTTATTTGTTCCCGGTTCAATGAAATTATTGGATGTGATGTTGCGCATGCGTATGGCGCGCATTCACGTTGCAATTGTGCTCGATGAATTTGGTGGCGTTGATGGCATTGTGACAATTGAAAATGTTATGGAAGAAATTGTCGGCGATATTGAAGATGAACATGATTTGCCGTCAGATAGTTCATTTTTTCGTATCAAAAAAATCAGCAAAAAAGAATTTCATTTCGGTGGCCGCGTTGAAATCGAAAAAGTTGAAGAAATTCTCGACCAAAAAATAAAATGTGATGAGGATGAATTTGAAACTGTCGGAGGACTTGCTATGTCAGTATTCAAACGTGTTCCTGAAATTGATGAAGAGGCTAAAAAATATGGTCTTAATTTCAAAATTATTGATGCTGATAATCGTATAGTAAAATTGGTGGAAATATCAAAAATAAGCGAAGAATAGCATGCAAAATTCTTATCCGATTCCCCAAAAAACTTTTCCGGTAATGGATCTTGGTGATGTGGTTTTGCGTGAAAAATGTGATGAAGATGCGGCGGATTTTTTTGCTTATTATTCTGATCCGGAAGTTAATAAATATATTCTTTGCGAAATTCCGCGTGAGCTTGAAGAAGCAAGGCGCGAATTAAATTATTGGCGCAATGTTTTTTATCAAAATGACGGAATTTATTTCGCAATTGCTGACAAGGAAACCAATAAATTAATTGGTTCAATCGGCCTCACAAGTTATAATGCTTATCAAGGCAGAATTGAAATAAGTTATGATTTGGCGCACCAATATTGGAACCGCGGCATTATGACTAAAGCAATTCAAGCAGTCACAAAATATGCTTTTAAAGAATTTTATTATGGTCGGGTAAATCGAATTGAAGCTTTTGTTTCAACTGCCAACCTGCCATCAAAAAATTTATTGTTAAAATGTGGTTTTGTGTTGGAAGGTGTTTTGCGCCAGCATAGATACCATCGCGGAGCTTATGTTGACGTTTATTCTTTTAGTTTTCTCAAGAGTGATTTTATTAATTTAACCAGTAATTAAAAATTTAATTTGACTTTTGGCAATTGCTGACTTTAATGCGCCGCCTCTTTTCCCGCTTACAGTTTCCCAAAACTTTTTAATAAAATTTCAGTTCAAACGATAGGAAATAAAATATGCTTAAAACTTACGTCGCTAAACCAAGCGAAATCGAAAGAAAATGGTGGTTGATTGATGCCGAGGACTTAGTTGTTGGTAGAGTTTCTACAATCATTGCTAACCTTTTGCGCGGTAAACACAAACCTACTTTCACTCCAAATTTGGATTGCGGGGATCATGTTGTTGTTATCAACGCCGAAAAACTAAAATTAACCGGTAAGAAATACGCTGAAAAAATGTATTATTGGCACACCGGCCACCCAGGTGGAATCAAAGAAAGAACTGCTCGCCAAATTTTCGAAGGAAAATTCCCAGAAAGAATTTTGGAAGAATCAGTTTCTCGCATGATCTCTCGCGGACCTTTACAGCGCGACATCATGGTTAAATTGCATATCTACAAAGGTGCAGAGCACAAACATCAAGGACAAAATCCACAAGTTTTGGATATTGCTTCTATGAACCGCAAAAACAAAAAAACTAATTAATTATGTCTTCAGTTTTAAAAGAAAAAATTCTCGAAGTTCTTGGCACTCAAAACCAAGAAAACGTGGCTCTTCCTAGAGAGAAAAAAATCGATGCTCAAGGTCGTGCTTACGCAACAGGCAAAAGAAAAAATGCTGCTGCTCGCGTTTGGATTAAAAAAGGAACCGGAAAAATCACGGTTAATGACCGCGATGGTTTAACTTATTTGGGAAGAGAAATTCTTTTCAACATTGCAAAAGCTCCATTTGGCGCGACTAGCAATGAAAATAAATTCGACGTTGTTGCAACGATTGCTGGTGGCGGAAAATCTGGCCAAGCCGGTGCTCTAGCTCACGGAATCAGCAAAGCACTTGTTGCTTTCGATCCGACAACTCACAAAACTCTACGTGTGGGAGGGTTCTTAACCCGCGATTCACGTGTTGTTGAACGTAAGAAATACGGCTTGAAAAAAGCTCGTAAAGCTCAAACTTACCGTAAGAGATAGTTATTTGTATTGGCGGTTTCTGGTTTATCCGGAGCCGCTTTTACTTTTTTTGTAGCAGATGAAAAAAACCCCCGTAAAAAAAGATATTAAAAAAAACTCCCGTCAAGTCTATTTGGCATCCGATCACGCAGGATTTGCCTTGAAAAAATTCCTCATCGAAAAAATTGTTAAACTTGGACTTGAGCCAATTGATTTAGGTTGTGATTCTTCCGAAAAATCAGTTGATTATCCTGATTACGCGCAAAAACTTTGCAAAAAAATTACTGAAAAAAATAACGGAATTTTAATTTGCGGCAGCGGCATTGGTATTTCAATTGCGGCCAATCGTTTTAAAAATATTAGAGCGGCACTTTGCCATGATGTAAAATCTGCCAAAGCGTCACGCGCCCATAATGATGCGAATGTGCTTTGTCTTGGTGCTAGAGTTATTACCAACAAAATGGCTTTGGCAATTGTGAAGGCCTTTTTTTCCACAGAATTTGAAGGCGAAAGACATGCAGCAAGAATTAAAAAACTCTCAAAATAATCGTCTAATCCGTAGCTTCGGCCGCATCAAAAGTCGCAAGCTTTCTGACCATAAAAATTTCCTGCTTGAAAATTCTTTAGCACTTTATGAAATCAATGATTTCAATATTTCTGCGCCAAAAACTTCACTGGAAATCGGTTTTGGTTTTGGCGATTTCACTTTCGAAAAAGCTCAGAAAAATCCCGACACTTTATTTTTTGGTTCCGAACCGCACATTAACGGCGTTATAAATTTACTCTCCAAACTTGAAGTCGAACCACTGCCAAATTTAAGAATCTCTCGCGAAGATGCGCGACTTTTACTCGCTAAATTTCCTGAAAATTTTTTCGATCAAATTTATATTTTATTTCCTGACCCTTGGCCAAAATTAAAACATTTCAAACGCCGTTTAATTAATGCCGAATTTCTTGATGAAGTTTTATCGCCAAAAATGAAATCTGGTTCTAAGCTTACAATCGCAACCGATCACGATTCTTATAAAACCTGGATTTTAGCTGAAATTGCCAATAGTAAAAAATTTACTTGGGATGCAAAATCGAAAAAAGATTGGCAAATTTTCCCCGATGATTGGGTAGTTACAAAATATCAAAAAAAGGCCGCCCAAGAAGGCCGCACATCTGTAATTTTTAATTTAACACATACATGTCAGAACTCATAAAAAAACTGCCAAAAGTTCGTGGAGCTTTTCGCGAAAATGTTGAATTAAAAAGCTGGTTTGATGTTGGCGGAAAAGCTGAAATCCTTTTTCGTCCCGCTGATATTGCGGATTTGCAGGATTTTCTAAAAAATTGTCCCAAAGAAATTCCAATTAATATTCTCGGTGCTGCTTCTAACGTAATTGTTCGCGATGAAGGCGTAAAAGGTGTTGTTATCAGGCTTGGCGGCGAGTTTGCCAAAATCACGCAAGAAGAAGAAAATATTCGCGCCGGCGCTGCTGCACTTTGCGGAAATGTGGCATTATTTTCCAGAAATGCTGCGTTGGATAAAATGGAATTTTTAACCGGAATTCCTGGTTCAATTGGTGGTGCAATTGCGATGAATGGCGGCTGTTACGGCTCTGATATGTCACAGATTTTAATTAGTGCAAAGGCGCTTGATTTTGATGGCAACTTGATTGAATTAAAAAATTCTGATTTTGGCTTTTATTATCGCGGCAATAAAATTTCTAAAAATTTTATTTTTGTGGAAGCGCTTTTGAAAGGCGAGAAATCAACTGCGGAAATTGTATCAAAGAAAATTACTGAATTAAATCAGCAACGCGAACAAGCTCAACCAATCCGTGCTAAAACCGGAGGCAGCACTTTTAAAAATCCGCAAAATAATAGTGCTTGGAAATTAATTGATGAAGCAGGTTGTCGTGGAATGATTGAAGGCGATGCGCAAATTTCTGAGAAACATTGCAATTTTATGATCAATCGTGGCAAGGCTTCGGCGAATAATTTGATTGACCTTGGAAATAAGGTAAAAAAATTAGTGAAGGAAAAATCGGGGATTGATTTGGAATGGGAAATTAAAATTTTAGGATAATTAAAATTCTTGCTGCCAAATTAAAATAACCCAGTTTAAAATATCTTCCCCTGCAGTTAGCCGATGTCAATTTGGGTCGGAAAATAAATTTAACAGATAAGTAAAAATTCTTTGTTGCAATTTTAAAACAACTCAGGCAAGTTGCGCCCCGCTTTACCTGTTACGGGTTTTATAAAGGCTTTCCTTTAAAAAATTTTTTTAAATTAATTAAAAAACTATGAAAAAACTTTCTTCTTTTTTGGCAAAAATCGCTCTTTTGTCTTTTTTCTTTCTAGCGATTGCACCAGCAATTGTGCCAGTTCTATCATCTGATGCTCATGCACAATCTGCCAGCACGGTTACTACTTCAGCCAGTTCAAACGTTTTGGTTGATACTATGTGCCAAGCTATGAAGATCGTTACAGGAAATGCCGGTAAAGCGTTTGCAGCTTTCGCAATCATCTCAGTTGGTATCGGTTTCTTCACCGGTAAAGTTTCTTGGGGTTTGATGATCGGTGTTGCGGCTGGTATTGCTGCAATGTTCGGTGCTCCTTCAATCGTTTCTGCGATCACCGGTAAAGGTGCTTACGATTGCGGTTCATAATAAAATTTAATTAATAAGGTTATTCCATGTCTAGAAGATGTGATTTACTTGCTGTTGGCGTTATGGTTGGAAACAAAGTTTCTCACTCAAACCGCAAAACCAGAAGAAGATTTCTACCAAATTTGAAAACAATCTCTTTCAAGAGCGATACTCTTGGATCTGAACTAACTTTGAAAGTTGCTACTTCTACTCTTAGAACGATCAACAAGTATGGTAACATTGATAACTTCCTAGTGAATTATCGTGCTAACAAACTTAGCGAATCAGCTCAAAAGCTTAGAAGACAAATCAAAAGAAAATTGATTAAACTTGGTAAACTTGACGAAGTTCAAGTTGTTAGAGTTAAAAAAGTAGATGCTCCAAAAAAAGCAGTTAAAGCGAAAGCCGCTGCTTAGGTTTACTTGAGAGATAGAAT
>JAZKII010000101.1:0-1901 GCA_040384945.1 Pseudomonadota bacterium | reverse complement strand
CAGCATCTCGACGACGGCCTACGGCCTTTGCTCGATGACCTGAAGATTTTCAAACCTAAATCAACAATTTCTCCTTGACTTCCCAATCCCAAAAAATATTTTGCCGCACTCTTTTTTAACTCCCTTACAATACAGGTAATTTATGGCTGGAAAACCTAAAGCTTCCAAATCGAAAAGAAATTCTATTTTGTTCAAGCTGGTAAGCACCGCAGGCACTGGATTTTTCTATCTAGCACGTCGCAACCCAAAACAAAAACAGGAAAAAATGGTATTTTCTAAATACGATCCTGTAGTTCGCAAACACGTAGAATTTAAAGAGCAAAAGCTTTCAAGCTAAGCTCTTAAAGCTTAAGGCGAGTCTTAAATTTTTAAGACTCGCCTTTTTTATTGCGCAAAAAAAATTATATTTATGAATTCTCTCACTCCACTTACATCACAAATTATTGAAGTTGTTGAAAAAGCCGCCATTGCTTGCTACGGCTGGATTGGTAAAGGCGACAACATGGCCGCCGATCACGCCGCGGTTGAATCAATGCGCGAAAATTTAAACTTGATGAATATTGCCGGAACCATCGTTATTGGCGAAGGCGAACGTGATGAAGCGCCAATGCTTTACATTGGTGAAAAAGTTGGAAAAGGTGGAATGGAAGTTGATATCGCACTTGATCCACTTGAGGGAACAACCATTTGCGCCAATGCTGGCGAGTCTTCTTTAGCTGTAATTGCCTTCGCCAAAAAAGGCGGATTTTTACACGCTCCCGATGTTTACATGGAAAAAATCGCCGTCGGCGCTGGCCTTCCTGAAGGCGTGATTGATTTAGATAATTCTCCCCAAACCAATTTAGCCAATATCGCCAAAGCTAAAAAATGCGCTATTTCGGATTTAACCGTGATGATTCTTGAGCGCACGCGCCACAATGAATTAATCGCCAAAGTCCGCGAAGCCGGAGCCAGAATCCGTTTAATCGGTGACGGCGACGTTGCTGGCGTTATCGCTTGCACCAGCCAAAGCACTTGCGTTGATGTTTACATGGGAACTGGCGGCGCACCGGAAGGCGTTTTAGCTGCAGCCGGACTTCGCGTGATTGGTGGTCAAATGATGGGTCGCTTGATTTTTGGCGATAATCAAAAACAAATTGAGCGCGCCAAAAAAATGGGCATCGCTGATTTAAATAAAAAATATACTGCTGCAGAAATGGCCGGTGGGAAAAACGGGGGAGATGTGATTTTCGCCTGCGCCGGCGTGACTGACGGCTATATGCTTTCGGGAATTAAAAAATGCCACAGCGGCAAAATTTTCGTGAATTCTTTAATCATGGATTCAGCAGCGAAAAAAGTAACTAACACTAAATCCGAATATCTTCGCTAGATTTAACTTCTTCAAAATTATTTATGTCAAACATCAAAATCATTTCGCAATATATCAAAGACCTTTCTTTTGAATCTCCGAACTCACCGCAAATTTTTCTAAACCCGCAAGACAAGCCTAATATCGCGCTTTCAATCAATATTGATGCTAACAAAATTTCTGAGGAAATTTTTGAAGTTTCACTAAAAGTTACAGCTGATGCAACTGTGCAAGATAAAAAGTTTTTCATCTGCGAAATAACTTACGCCGGACTTTTTTCTTTCCAAAAAATCGAAGGCGAAATGTTGGAGCAAGTGCTTTTGATTTATTGCCCGAATTTACTTTTCCCATTCCTGCGCCGCATCATCACAAATGTTACAACTGACGGCGGACTTGCACCATTAATGTTAGATCCAATTGACTTTGCTGATTTATACGCCAGAAGAAAAGCTGCTTCTACCGCAGAACCGGTTAGCGATACGAAAAACTAGAAAAAGTTTAAGGTCATCGAGCAAAGCACGAAGTGCGTCGTCGAGATGCTGGCTGGATGTTG
>JAZKII010000100.1:0-12578 GCA_040384945.1 Pseudomonadota bacterium | reverse complement strand
CATCTCGACGACGCACTTCGTGCTTTGCTCGATGACCTAATATTTTTTCTTTGCGACTAGCAAACAGGATCCATAAATTAATAAACGTCGTAGGAATTTGTACCGCTGTGGTAATATCTGTTTCTACAAACACTACATTTCGAAGTACGCGCCAAAAATAATTCAATCGCCCTTGGTTCTTTCAAACAAATGAACCAACCAATCATATGCGTGCCTGGCAATAATATAAGTAAGTAAAAAAACTTACTCGTAATTACGAAAGCCAAAAGCGAAATAATGCCGTTCAATGCCGCGAATGTATAACTCACGCCAAGAAGCATTGGTGGTCTCGTTAAACCCAAAAACAGTGGGTCGGTGCCGATTACGCCAGACATAGATTTTTAAATTTTTTGAATTGACAAAGCGTGCGAACGCACATAAAACGCGCGGTCTTCAAAAAAGTCAATCGCTTAAACAAACCCGAGAATAATAATTTAATTTACAACCTATGTCTTTCCTAGCTTCATCTTTAAGCAACATCAAACCTTCTCCAACCATTGCAGTTTCAATGAAAGCCGCTGAATTAAAAGCCGCCGGAAAGGACATTATTTCACTAGGAATGGGCGAACCGGATTTCGATACTCCTCAAAATATTAAAGATGCTGCCATCAAAGCCATCCAAAAAGGCGACACTAAATACACCGCTGTTGACGGAACTGCCGCACTTAAAAAAGCTATTATCGAAAAATTCAAACGCGAAAATTCTTTAGAATATAAAACTTCTGAAATCGTTGTTTCTACTGGCGCGAAACAAGTTATTTATAATGCATTAATCGCTTCAATCAACCCGGGTGATGAAGTTATTATTCCAGCTCCTTACTGGGTTTCTTATCCAGACATGGTGCTTTTAGCCGGCGGAAAACCTGTTATCGTTGAATCTTCAGAAAAAAATAATTTCAAGATTTCACCAAAAGATTTAGAAGAAAAAATCACTCAAAAAACTAAGTGGATTATTTTAAATTCTCCAAGCAATCCAACGGGTTCCTGCTACTCTCAAGCTGAATTAAAAGCTTTAGCCGATGTTTTATTACGCCACCCGCAAGTTCACGTTATGGCTGACGATATTTACGAACATTTAATTTTTGATGATTTGAAATTCGCTACAATTGCCGAAGTTGAACCACAATTATTGCCTCGCACTTTAATTGTTAACGGCGTTTCAAAAGCCTATTCAATGACCGGCTGGAGAATCGGCTACGGCGCCGGACCTGAAAAATTAATCAAAGCAATGTCAATGATTCAATCACAAAGCACTTCCAGCCCAAGCTCAATTGGCCAAGCCGCAGCAGTTGAAGCTTTGAACGGCACGCAAGATTATATCAAACCAAATGCCAAATTATTCCAATCACGTCGCGACATGGTTGTAGAAATGTTAAACAAAATTGACGGCATTAATTGTAATATTCCAAACGGCGCATTCTACGTTTTCCCTTCATGCAAAGGTTTGTTTGGTAAAAAAACTCCAGCCGGAAAAGTGATTGAAAATGACAATGATTTCGCCGGTTATTTGCTGGAAGAAGCTTTGGTAGCCGTGGTTCCAGGCGTTGCTTTCGGCGCGCCGGATTTCTTTAGAATTTCTTACGCCGCGTCAGAAGATTTCTTGAAAAATTCCATGCAAAGAATTGCGGATGCTTGCTCGAGATTGAAATAAAACTCACACTAAGAACACCACAAACCCATCAAATTTCAGGTCATCGAGCAAAGCACGAAGTGCGTCGTCGAGATGCTGGCTTGATGTTGCAAAATCCAGCCAGCATCTCGACGACGGCCTAAAGGCCTTTGCTCGATGACCTAAAAATACTACTAAGCTTTAACATCAATTAATAATACACCAAAATGCTCCTCACCTTCGACATCGGCAACACCAACATCGTTATCGGTATCTTCGAAAACGATAAATTAATCAAAAAATGGCGCCTTCCCAGCGACGGTAAAAAAACCGCTGACGATTACGCAGTTGATATTATCGAACTTTTTTTAACCGATAAAATCGATTGTTTACAAATTGAAGGCATTATCATTGCATCAGTCGTACCAACGCTCACCAGCCGCATCAACGAAGCTGTAAAAAAATTCACCAGCGACGCCGTTGTTAAAAAAATCCTCGTTGTTGGCGATAATAAAACTAACCTCAACATTGACATTCAAGTTCCCAACAAAAATGAAGTCGGTCACGATCGCCTGATCAATTCAATCGCCGGATTCCAAAAATTTGGCGGAAATTTAATTATCATTGATTTTGGAACCGGAACCACCTTTGATGTAGTTGGAAAAAATGGTGAATATTTGGGCGGCGTAATTGCACCCGGAATTAACCTTTCCTTAAAAGCGCTACACGACATGACGGCGCAATTACCGAAAATTTCGGTGAAACATCAAAAAAATGTCATCGGCAAAACCACTGTCGAAGCAATGAATTCAGGTGTTTATTTCGGTTATATTTCCTTAATCGAAGGCATGATTGAAAAAATTGAAAAAGAATTAAATCAAAAAACCACCCGCATAATTACGGGCGGACTTGCTGAAATTTTTAAAGATGCGCTAAAAAACACGGTAGAGCATCACGAGCCAGACCTAACATTAGAAGGTCTGCGACTTATTTATGAAAATAATTAGGAAAATTCCTAAAACAAAAACTATTACAAATGGATCTTAATCTAAAAAAACATCACGACGACTTACTCTTTCTCCCACTTGGTGGCGCCAATGAAATTGGCATGAATTTGAACCTTTACCATCTCGATGGCAAATGGATCATGATTGATTGCGGCATGGGTTTCGCCTACGACATTCCGGGCGTTGACATGATGACCGCCGACATTTCTTTCATCAAAGCCAACCGCAAAAACCTGTTAGGAATTATCATCACCCACATTCACGAAGATCATTTGGGCGCAGTTCAGCATTTATGGCGCGAGCTTGAAGCTCCGGTTTATGCAACTGAATTTGCTGCTAATTTTTTGCGCACCAAATTACAGGAATCCCGTCTCGACAAAGAAGTTCCAATCCACTTAATCGACGGCACAAAAGATTTAAACTTACACCCTTTCCAACTTGAATTTGTAGGCTTGACGCACTCAGTTCCAGAAATGAAAGCGGTTATTATTAAAACCCGCAAAGGTAATATTTTACACACCGGAGACTGGAAATTTGATCCCGATCCTGTTGTTGGCGAACTTTCCGAAAAAGCCCGAATCAAAGAATATGGCGATCGCGGTGAAATCATGGCCGTTATTTGCGACTCAACAAACGCGCTGTCCGAAGGCCATTCCAGATCGGAAGGTGAACTTTACGATTCACTAAAAAGTTTAATCATTGGTCGCACCGGGTTAGTTGGCGTTACAACTTTCGCCTCAAATTTAGCCCGTATTCACACCATCGCCCGAATCGCGCGCGACGTGGGCCGCAAAGTTGTTTTAGCCGGATTTTCTTTACACCGTTTACATGAAGTCGGCAAAAAAAGCGGCTATTTCGCTGAAAATTTTGAATTCGTTAGTGATCGCGAAATGAAATTTTACGACAAAAAAGAATTGCTCGTAATTTCCACTGGCTGCCAAGGCGAACCAAATGCCGCAACCCGCAAAATCGCTACTGACAATCACCCGACAATCCGCTTTACCAAAGGCGATTTGATGATTTTTTCTTCCAAAATCATTCCCGGAAATGAGAAAAAAATCTTCGAACTTTTTGACGAATTAGCCAAAAAACAAATCGATGTGATGACTGAAAAAGATCACTTCGTTCACGTTTCGGGCCATCCTTCACAAGATGAATTGCGCGAAATGTATGCACTTGCTCAACCAAAAATCGCCATTCCGGTTCACGGCGAATTTATTCACACTAAAACTCACGCTGAACTTGCTAGAGATTGCGGCGTTCCCCGTGTTATCCAAATTGAAAATGGCGCTGCCGTAAAATTTGACGGCCAAAATTTGGCGTCAACTTCAATTGTCGGCAATGTTAAATGGGGCTATATCGGCGTTGATGGCAAACAGCTTTTAGATTTAAAAGGCGATATTATCCGTGAACGTAAAAAACTACAATTTGCCGGAATTATCATGATTTCAATTGCGGTGACAGATTCTTTAACCCTCGCCGCTTCACCAAAAATTATCGGCGTTGGCTCTTACGACTTAAGACGCGACCGCGACACCGAAGAAATGCTTAAAAAAGAAATCCAGTTTTTCTTAAAACATAAAGCCCGTGAATTAAATTTAAATGACGGTTTTGGTTTACAGTTTTTAAAGAAAAAGAAAACCCGCAAAAAATTGCAGGAATCTAAAATCATGAATGAAATCGAAAAATCTTTACGCTCAAAAATGCTAAAAATTTTCGAAGATTTAATGGGCAAAAGACCAGCACTTGAAATTGCGATTCACTTAGTAAATTAGGAACCTTAGTAAATTAGGAACCTTAGTAAACTAGAAACTCCAAACTCACCTCCTCTCTCCGTCATCCTGAACTTGTTTCAGGATCTAGCGTGAACTTACCGCTGGATTGGGTTTGTAACCCAATCCACATGTTCACTAAAATGAACATTGAGACGGGATTACAAATCCCGTCTCGCACCAGGACGTAAGGGGTAAGGGGTAAAAAATAAACTATATAGTAAAAGTAACATTACTCGATCAAAAATAATGAATACAAAACCAGAATTAAAGATTATCGCCGATCATTTAAGATCATCATGTTTCTTAATCGCCGATGGAATTCTCCCAAGCAATGAAGGTCGCGGTTACGTTTTACGTCGCATCATGCGCCGCGCCATGCGCCAGATTCACAAACTCGGCAGCCGCCAAGCCACAATGTATAAATTAGTTGACGCCTTAATTAACGAAATGGGCGCCGCTTACCCTGAGTTGGGACGTGCTCGCGACACAATTATTGAAACTTTAAAAAACGAAGAAGAAAAATTCCGCGAAACTTTGGATAAAGGTTTAAAGCTTTTGGAAGAAGAACTTTTAAATAAAAAAACCCCTAAATTTTCCGGCGCTGCTGCTTTTAAACTTTACGACACTTTCGGCTTTCCGCTTGATTTGACGCAAGATATTTTAAAAGAAAAAAACATCGAAGTTGATTTAGAAGAATTTACTTCCGAAATGGAAAAACAACGCGAGCGCGCTAGAAAAAACTGGTCTGGAAGTGGTGAAGTAAAAGAAGATGAAACATTTTTTAAGCTGAAAGAAACTCACGGCGAAACTGAATTTTTGGGCTATAGTGATCTTGCAAGCAAAGCAAAAATAATCGCTTTAACGGCGAACGGAATTGTTCTTGATCAAACCCCATTTTACGCCACTTCGGGCGGCCAAAAAGGTGATGATGGAAAAATAATTTTGGCTTCAGACAATTCAAAATTTGCTGATATTTCTGAAACCAGAAAATTTGCCGGAAATTTCTTTGTCCATTTTTTAAATGGTGAAGAAAATTATCAGTTTAAAGTTGGCGATGAAGTTATTGCCCAAGTAAACCCAAAAACACGTCAGGCGCGCACTGCTAACCATTCTGCAACTCATTTGATGCATAAAGCTTTGAAAGAAGTTTTAGGAAATTCGATCTCGCAAAAAGGTTCAAATGTCGATGTTGATGCCTTCACTTTCGACTTCAATTTCAACCGCGCCATGACCGTGGAAGAAATCAAAAAAGTTGAAGATATGGTTAATGCCAGCATCAAAGAAGCATGCAATGTAAATACAAATTTAATGGCTTTGGAAAAGGCGCGTGAAAGTGGTGCTGAAGCTTTATTTGGGGAAAAATATGACTCGGAAGTTCGCGTAGTAAAAATGGGACCGTCAATTGAATTATGCGGTGGAACTCACGTTAAAAATACTGGCGAAATTGAAATTTTTAAAATTATTTCAGAAAAAAGTATCGCGTCTGGAATTAGAAGAATTGAAGCTCGCAGCGGTATTGGCGCTAAAGAATATTTAATTGAACAAGAAGAAAAATTAAAAAATTCAATTCGTGAAACCCAAGAAAAAATTACCAAGAAAAATCAGGAAATTTTACAACTTGGTGGCGCGAAACAAGAAGATGTAAAAGAAAATGATCTCAAAATTCTTGAAGAAATTTTAAAACAAAAAGACAAAGAAATCGAACGCTTAAAAAAACAAGCACTCATGGCGAATTTAGGAAATTTGCAATCGGAAAAAATTGGTGATGTAACTTTAGTTAGTCACGTTTTTGAAGATGTTGAAGCCAAAGATTTGCGTGAGATTGTGAATGAAATCAAAATGAAAAAAGATTTTCAGGTTTCATGTGTTTTTGCGTTTTTTGGAATTAAGGAAGATAAGGTTGCAGCTTGTGTGGCCGTAAGTCAAAACCTGCAAGATAAATTTGATGCTGCGAAATTAATTACGCCAGTTGTGGAAGCGATTGGTGGAAAAGGTGGCGGTGGTAAAAAAGATATGGCGATGGGTGGTGGCGTGGATAAAAATGGCGTTTCGAAAGCACTGGAAATATTAAGGAATTTAATAAAGTAATGATGGTTCAGGTCAGAACCAGAGCAGGACGGGATTTGTAATCCCGTCCTCACGTTCATGTAAAGTTAAATTGAACTGAAAATGTGGACTGGGTTACAAACCCACTCCAGCGGCTAGCAGCGGCTATGAAACTCGATAATTAAAAATAAACTATAAATGACTCGCAAATATTTCGGCACTGACGGCATTCGGGGAACAGCAAATAAATTTCCCATGACCGCAGAAATCGCCCTGAAAGTTGGCATGGCGATTGGCGCAAAATTTATTGATGGCGATCATCGCCATCGCGTTGTAATCGGCAAAGACACTCGCCTTTCCGGTTATGTAATCGAACCCGCCCTCACCGCTGGTCTTGCTGCTGTTGGTATGGATGTGTTTTTAGTTGGCCCGGTTCCAACTCCGGCGGTTTCAATGTTAACGCGCTCAATCCGCGCCGATATTGGCATCATGATCTCAGCATCGCACAATCCTTATCACGATAACGGCATTAAAATTTTCACTCGCGATGGCCATAAATTAAGCGATAAATTAGAACGTGAAATTGAAGCCTTAATTGAAGGCGACATCACGCCACATCTAGCTGAATCAAAAAATTTCGGCCGCGTAAAAAGGCTTGATGACGCTTCCAACCGTTACATAGAATTTGTAAAAAATTCTTTCCCGAAAGATAAAACTTTAACCAATTTAAAAATCGTCGTCGATTGCGCCAATGGCGCGTCTTACAACATTGCGCCGAAAATTTTCTGGGAACTTGGTGCAGAAGTAATTGAAATCGGAACCAATCCTGATGGTTTTAACATTAATGAAAAATGCGGTTCAACCCATCCTGAGGCTTTGTGCAAAAAGGTTTTAGAAACTAAAGCTGACATCGGAATTGCGCTGGATGGCGATGCGGATCGCCTTTTAGTAGTAGATGAAAAAGGCCATGCAATTGATGGCGATAAGCTGATTGCGCTGATCGCGGAGAAACTTCACGATGATGGAAATTTAAAAAAAGACACGGTTGTAATTACACAAATGTCGAATTTAGCTTTGGAAAATTATTTAAGTTATATCGGCGTTTCCACGATCCGCGCCCAAGTTGGCGATCGTTATGTTTTGGAAGAAATGCGTAAAAACGGCTGCAATTTTGGTGGCGAACAATCTGGGCATATTGTGCTTTCTGATTATTCTACAACGGGAGATGGCTTGATTGCGGCACTTCAGGTTTTGTCGGTGCTTTGCGAAACTAAAAAACCGGCGAGTGAAGTTTTGAATTTATTTGAGCTATTTCCACAGCTTTTGAAAAACACCAAATTTGATGCAAGCAAGAAAAATCCGTTGGAAAACCAAGTGGTGCAGGATTTTATCAAAGAAAAAGAAGCTGAACTTGGTGAAGATGGAAGAATTTTAGTTCGCAAATCGGGGACGGAAAATTTGATCCGCGTGATGGTTGAAGGCAAAAATCAAAAGCAGATTGAGAAGATTACGGATGAGATTATTGCGAAGGTGAATGAATAAAGATCGAGCTAGCATCTCGACGACGCTTCGCTTTGCTCGATGACCTAAAATAAGAAGTCGCGAAGTAAAAAGATTTAGGTCATCGAGCAAAGCGCTTTAGCGCGTCGTCGAGATGCTAGCTCGAACAACCAACATCCCCAAAACCACCGACAAAAACGATCCCGCTAAAACTCCAATCTTCACCTGATCCAGCGCCAAATCATTTCCAAAAAACGCCAGCGATCCGATAAATAAACTCATCGTAAAACCAATTCCGGTAAAAATCGCAGTAGCATATAAACCAAGCCAATTGGCGTTTCGCGGCATTTGCGCCAATTTTAATTTGATCGCCAAAAAGCTAAAAAGCATCACGCCAAATTGCTTTCCAAAAAACAGTCCTAAAATAATTCCCAGCGCGATTGGCTGAGTAAAAATTTCAGTAGAAAATTTTTCAATTTTTACGCCGGCATTTGCAAAAGCAAAAATTGGTAAAATCAAAAAATTTACTGCTGGTTTAATTTTCTGTTCCAGGTCAGAAAGTGAATTTTTAGCTTTTATACGAAGCGGAATAAACATCGCTAAAACCACACCCGCTAAGGTTGGGTGAATTCCTGATTTTAGAATCATTAGCCATAAAAAAATTCCCAAAATCAGGTAAATGAAAATACTGGCGGAATTTTTGTGATTTAAAAAAGCCAAAGCCATAATTATTAAAAAGGCGTAAAATAAATAAATAAATTCGAGATTTTGCGAGTAAAAAATAGCGATGATTAAAATTGCTGCCACATCATCAAAAATTGCTAAAGCTACTAAAAAAACCTTTAAAGATTTGGGAATTTTTTTGCCAAAAAGCAAAATCACACCATAGGCAAAAGCTATGTCTGTAGCGGTTGGAATGGCAAAGCCGCGCAAATTTTCTTTATCATCAAAATTGCAGAAAATAAAAATTAAGGCCGGAAAAATTATACCGCCTAAAGCTGCGATTGCGGGAAGAAAAATTTTATTTTTGTGGGAAAGTTCGCCGGTTAAAATTTCTTTTTTTAGATCAAGGCCGATGAGCAAAAAGAAAATCGCCATTAAAGCATCATTGATCCAATCATGAAGATTTAAAGATTTTTGATAGTTTAGAAAATTTAGCGAAAGATCAGTGGCGAGTAAATTGAGGTAAGATGGATAGAAAGAAGAATTAGCGATGACTAGAGCGAGAATGGTTGCGGTAAAAAGGAAAATACCGGTGGAGATTTCGGAGTTTAAGATTTTTTTAAGCATTTTTTTGTTGTGATGAGATTGAGCTAGCATCTCGACGACGCTTCGCTTTGCTCGATGACCTAAAGATTTTTATACTCGACAAAAAGAAAAATCTTTAGGTCATCGAGCAAAGCGCTTTAGCGCGTCGTCGAGATGCTAGCTCGATTTTTAAATCCTAAAATCTTCCCCTAAATAAACTTTTCTTACTTGTTCATTTTCCACAATCGCATCTTTCGAACCTGAAGTCAAAATCATCCCGTCATAAACAATATAAGCGCGATCCACGATTGATAAGGTTTCGCGCACATTATGATCTGTAATTAAAACACCGATTCCACGATTTTTTAAATGTCCGACCATTACACGAATATCATTAACTGCGATTGGGTCAACACCAGCAAAAGGTTCATCAAGCAAGATAAATGAAGGATTTGTTGCCAAAGCACGCGCAATTTCCACCCTTCTTCTTTCACCACCAGAAAGCGCTAAAGCGTGCGATTTACGAATGTGAGTGATCGAAAATTCTTCCAATAATTCTTCCAATTTCTCGCGACGTTTTTTCTCGTTACTTTCGGCAATTTGCAAAATTGAATAAATATTATCTTCAACATTCATACCGCGAAAAATCGAAGCTTCTTGCGGCAAATAGCCAATACCTAAGCGCGCGCGCTGATACATCGGCATGTTGGTAATATCAAGCTGGTCGATAAAAATATTACCCGCTCCCGCTTCAATCAAACCAACAATCATGTAAAAACAGGTGGTTTTACCGGCACCATTTGGGCCCAAAAGACCAACAACCTCGCCTTGCGCAATGTCCAGACTGATGTCGCGAATCACCACTTTTTTACCGTAGGATTTGCTTAAATTTTTAGCGCTTAAGGTTGTCTTGCTCATTTTTTTCTTTTTTTGATTTTTTCATTTCTTTTTTGCGATCAGGAAAATCGTCACCAATCACAACTACAACGCGTTTGTCGCCGCCATTTCCGGTGATTGAAGTTTCATCTTTTCGACCAACAAATTTACCTTTTTTAGTAACCAAATCATAAATGAATTTATTACCGCTGGCAATTGAAGTGCCGTTATTCACGATCACATTTTGCTCCAAAACAAAAATATTTTGTGACGGTTCATAATAGCCATTGTCGCCGCTTGCGACAAAATCTTCACTGAAAATTTTGACATTATCTTTAGCGATAATTCTTTTAATCGAGGATTTTTGGCCATTAGTTTCTGACTTCTCTTCGTAAAGCACCGTCATTTTATTGGCCAGCAAACTGCTATCATCTTTTTCAACAGTCACATTGTTGATAAAGTTAATAACTTGCGATTTTCTCTTGATGTCGATTATGTCAGATCTTATTCTGGTTGGCGTTTCAGGCTTAGATTTAGTCGCCGCTTGCGCGGACGCTGCGCCCATAAAAAACAAAATTTCACAAAGAATTATGAAAAAACCAGATCTGAAATTAAATTGGAAACGTTGCACTTTTGTTATTTTTGCTTGCGTTGCAGTAATTTTTGTAATCTTGCGAACACCCCAAAACATTGATGCCAAGGAGATTCTCGAATTTAACCGCGATCTTAAAAACTACAACGCAAAATTACAGATTTTCGATTCTAACAATAAAGAAATTACTCAATTTTCAATCGCAATCGCTGATTCCGAGGCCAAAAAAATCTATGGCTTGATGAATTTGGACCATTTACAGGAAGATTGCGGCATGCTTTTTCCTTTTTATAAAAGTCAGGTAATTGTGATGTGGATGAAAAATACCCGCATTTCGCTCGACATGCTTTTCATCGATAAAAATAATGTCATCGCCACAATTAAAACTGATGCTGAACCTTATTCGCTGGATATAATTTCTTCCGAAAAAGAAGTAAAAAAAGTTTTAGAAATTAATGCCGGTTTAGTGAGAAAATTCGGTATAAAAGTTGGGCAAAAAGTTAAAATTTCTAGTTAAATGAAAATTTTTTTAGTTGAAAAAAAAATCACCAATAATCTTGTTGGCCTTGAAAAATCAAGCTTCTACAAGTTTTTAACTAAGGCGCAAGCAGCCGATAAAGATGTTAGCAAAATCGTAAATGATATTATTTTAGAAGTCAGAAAAAACGGCGATAAAGCTTTGGTTTCTTACTCCAATAAATTCGATAAAACTTCTTATAAAAAAGCCGCAGATTTTTTGGTTTCCGTCAAAGAAATTGCTGCTGCTGAAAAAGCGCTGAATAAAGATGTTAAAGAAGCTTTAAAAACCGCTTATAAACGCATTGAAAATTACCACAAAAAACAACTGCCGAAAGATTTTAATTTTAAAGATGAAACCGGCGTGCGCCTTGGAAACATCTGGCGCGCCATTAGTTCAATCGGCGTTTATACTCCCGGCGGAAGTGCTTCTTATCCAAGTTCAGTTTTAATGTCGGCAGTTCCGGCAATCGTTGCGGGAGTTGAAGAAATCACGATGTGCGCGCCAACAAATTCAGGAAAAATTAATCCTGCAGTTTTATTTGCGGCAAAACTTTGTGGCATTAAAAAAATCTATAAAATCGGCGGCGCGCAAGCAGTTACAGCTTTGGCCTATGGAACCAAAACGGTTAATAAAGTTGACAAAATTGTCGGCCCCGGAAATTCATTTGTGGCAACCGCCAAAAAAATTGTTTTCGGCGATGTCGGAATTGACATGATCGCCGGCCCAACTGACGTAACAATCATTGCTGATAAAACCGCACATTCGGATTGGATTGCGGCAGATGCACTTTCGCAACTTGAACATGGGCCTGATTCCAAAGCCTTTATAATTACTGACGACCAAAATTTTGCTTTGAGAATTTCGGCAGCAATTAATGGTTTAAAAGAAAATTTACCGCGCCGCGAAATCATCGAAAAATCTTTGGAAAATTCGGCAATTTTTGTGGTTAAAAACCTGTCTGATGCAATTCACATCGCTAATTTTATTGCTCCGGAACATTTGGAAATTGCGACTAAAAACTGTGAAACTTTTGTGCCAAAAATTAAAAATGCCGGCGCGATTTTTTTAGGAAATTATTCCCCGGAAAGCATTGGCGATTATATGGCCGGACCAAGCCACACTTTGCCGACTTCATCTTCGGCAAAATTTTCGAGCGGACTTTCGGTTTTTGATTTTCTAAAAAGAATTTCGCTGATTTCTTGTGATAAAAAATCTTTTGATAAACTCGCTAAAGCCACGTCAATTCTGGCTGAATGCGAAGGGTTACAGGCTCATAAGTTGAGTGTTGATATTAGAAAAAGTAGTTAACCAACTTTAACATCGCAAAACCCCCCAACCCCCCTTAACAGGGGGGCTTTAATCCGAG
>JAZKII010000099.1:7000-26630 GCA_040384945.1 Pseudomonadota bacterium | reverse complement strand
TTAGAGCAGGATGCTCATAACGTCTTGGTCATAGGTTCGAGTCCTATTGATCCCAGGCTTCGCTCTTACGAGCTACGCCCAGCAGGCCAGGCTTGTTCTGGACTGTGTCGGACGGAGATCGTTAGAGCGAAGCGTGCCCTGCGTAGCCTTCAGGCGAAGCATGGGCTTTATATAAAAGCTCGGTGTATATTCGAGCTTTTCGGTTGCGGTTTCTCAAGTAAAATTGAGATTCCTGTTGGCCACATGGTTCTTAGGTCAAGGCTTTCTACCTCTGAATCTGCTTATTAATCTTAATTGAGAAAAACGATGCCAAAAATGAAAACAAACAGTGGAGCCAAGAAGCGATTCAAGGTCACTGGGACTGGGAAAGTTGTCCATAAACAAGCCGGAAAGAGACACAATCTCGGTAAAAAAAGTCAAAGTCGTATCAGAAAATTGCGCAAAGGTGCAGTTCTTTCTGAAGGCCATTCAGCGAGTCTTTTGACTCACAAATTGCCATACGGTCTATAATCCCAAAACCAGTGCCAACGTCCCAAACTGAAGTCATTTCAAGTTTATTTAAGGTACCTTCCGAAGTTAATTCGAGGTACTCCGTCATCGCATAGCGTGACCCCTCCCTTAAAAAGGGAGATGGAGGGATGAATTTAAAAATTTTTTTCGGAGAAAAAAATGAGTCGTGTAAAAAGAGGTGTCACCAAAAAGGCTAGACACAAAAAGATTTTAAAACTTGCTAAAGGATATCGCGGTCGCGCGAAGAATTGTTTTAGAATTGCAATTGAAAAAGTTGAAAAAGCATTACGTTACGCTTACCGCGATCGTAGAGTTAAAAAACGTGATTTCCGCGCTTTGTGGATTCAACGTATCAACGCAGCAACCAGAACTCATGGTTTAGTTTATTCTAAATTCATCAGCGGTTTGAAAGCTGCTAACATCGATTTGGACCGTAAAGTTCTTTCTGACCTTGCAACTCGCGAGCCAGAAACTTTCGCAAAAATCGTTGAAAAAGCTAAAAACGCTTTGAAAGTTTAGTTCCAAGTAATTTCTAGGCACTCTGTCATTGCGCAGTGAGCGTAAGCGAACGAAGGCATGACTTCCCCCTTTCTTTTTAAGAAAGGGGGGTAGGGGGATAGATGACAAAAACTTATGAAAATTTACAACGCTTTAGTCAAAAAAAATAAAGAAGGAAAAATCGAGGATGTAATCCTGTTGAAAGAAGGTTTTTCATTCTTTGCTTTTTTATTTAGCGGTTTGTGGTTTTTATATCACAAAATGTGGAGTGAATTTTTAGCCATTTTACTGGTTAATTTTCTCATCGCTTACATGGGAAATTTTCTTCCCGCAATTGATAAAGTTTTGCTTGAAATCTCTTTCGTTTTTTTAGTCGCGCTTAACGCCAATTACTGGCTTTGCGAACATTTAAAGAAAAAAGATTATAATTTTGTTGGCCTGGTTTTCGGCCGCGATCAATCTCACGCCAGAATACGTTTTCTTAAAAATTTAAAAGCCGATTCCAATCCTGAATTCGGCTATTCAATTACAAATCCAAAACTTCACCGCAAAATGTTGAAATTACAAAAATCGAAAACCCAAATTGTTGCATGAAAACAGTAATAATTGATTATGGTGCCGGCAATGTTGAATCCGTTGTAAATGCTCTAAGCGCTGTAAAAAATAATGAAGAATTTCTAATCTCGAATAAGCCTTCCGACATCCGCGCCGCAAATCATCTAATCCTTCCCGGAGTTGGCGCTTTTGGTGATTGTATGGATGGCTTAAAATCAGTTGAAGGCCTTTTGCCGGAAATCAGAAAACAAGTTTTAACCGAAAAAAAACCATTCCTCGGAATTTGTGTCGGTATGCAGGTTTTGGCCTCAATCGGTCATGAAAATGGCGAACATCAGGGTTTGGGATTTATCAATGGCAAAGTTGAAAAAATCACAGCGCAGGAAGGTTTGAAAATTCCACATATGGGCTGGAATGAAATCATGTTAAAACCAACCAAACATGCGGTTTTAAAAGATATAAAAAATGGCGAACATTTTTATTTTGCCAATTCTTACCACTTCATTTGCCAAAATGAAAATAACGTATTGGCGCAGGTAGAATATGGCTCCAAGCTTAATGCAATTGTGGCGAAAGAAAATATTTTAGGTATTCAATTTCATCCGGAAAAAAGTGGTGATGCCGGACTTTTAATATTAAAAAATTTCCTGAACTGGCGACCATAAAAAACGCTTAAATTAGATCAGATGAAAATTTCGCGCTTCATGTCGGAAGCATTATTCAATCCCCAGACTGGCTATTATCGCACTAAAAATCCTATAGGAAAAAATTCTGATTTCATAACTGCGCCTGAAATTTCACAAGTTTTCGGCGAGCTTTTAGCAGCTTATTTATTACATATTGCAAGTGCAAAAAAAACTAAAATTGCACTAGTTGAAATGGGCGCCGGGAAAGGTACTTTGTTTTGTGATATTTTAACTGCGATTAAAAAACTCGCCGATAAAAAAAATCCGCATGCTGTTGATTTTCTTGAGCGCACAGCTTTTCATATTATTGAAATCAATGAAGTTTTGCAGAAAATCCAAAAAGAAAATCTGCAAGAATTTCAGATAAATTGGCATCAAAAATTTGAAGAATTACAAGTCGCGCCTGATCAGGAAATTTTCTTCATCACCAACGAACTTTTCGACTGTTTTCCAATCGATCAATTTGTACATACAGAAAGCGGTTGGCGTGAAAGAATTGTAAATGGAAAAAATTTCACACTCGCTCCTTTCGATAAACAAATTCACGATTTTGTCGAAAAAGAAATCGCGACGTTAGCCCCAATTGGCGCGGTTTTTGAATATAGTTTTGAGGCCAGAAATTTTATGGCTCAACTTTGCCAAGCCCTGAATCAACAAGGCGGAATCGCCATTAATATTGATTATGGCTACATCAAAAACGAATTTGCCAACACGTTACAAGCGATAAAAAATCACCAAAAATGCGATGTTTTAGAAACTCCTGGCGAAGCTGATATAACTGCTTTAGTCGATTTTTCTGCATTAGAAAAAATCGCCAAAAATGCCGGTTTAAATAGTTCTTTAATTTCGCAATCTCAATTTCTAAAAGGTTTAGGAATTGAAGAAAGACGACAAGCGCTTCTAGCCAATAAATCGTCGGAAAACCAAGAAAAAATCAACTTAGCAATTGACCGTTTGATTGATTCAAGTCAAATGGGTGACCTGTTCAAATGCCTCATTGTCTGGAAATAATCATGAAAGAAATTAACGAAAATATTACATCTGAAAAAGTGCTTTCCGCGTCTTACGATTTTGGCGTGCGTCACGATTTTGAAGTGGAAGAAGTTTTAGAGCTTTTTGCCTTACCTTTTAACGATTTGATTTTTAAAGCTGCTGAAATTCATCGCCAATTTCACGACCAAAATAAAGTTCAAATCAGCACGCTTTTAAGCATTAAAACCGGTTCTTGCCCGGAAAATTGTAAATATTGTCCGCAATCTGCGCATTACAATACCGGCCTTGAAAAAGAATCTTTGATGGGAATTGATAAAATTTTAGATGCCGCAAAATCAGCTAAAGAAGCAGGCGCATCAAGATTCTGCATGGGCGCGGCTTGGAGAAATTTAAACGATCGTGATGTTGATAAAATTTGTAATATCGTCGATGAAGTCAAGAAAACCGGGCTCGAAACTTGTATGACTCTCGGAATGTTAACCGATTCACAAAGCAAAAAATTAAAAGAAGCGGGTTTAGATTATTATAATCACAACATCGACACTTCGAAAGAATTTTATTCCGAAATTATCACAACTAGAACTTTTGAAGATCGCCTAAACACTTTGAAAAATGTGCGCGAAGCCGGATTAAACGTGTGTTCCGGCGGTATTGTCGGCATGGGCGAAAAACGCGAAGATCGCGCCAATATGTTAATTATTTTGGCGAATTTGCCAACGCATCCGCAATCAGTTCCGATTAATATGTTGGTAAAAGTTGCCGGAACGCCGATGGATAAAATTGAAGAATTAGATCAATTTGAATTTATCAGAACTATTGCTGTTGCCAGAATTTTGATGCCGAAATCGGCGGTGCGTTTGTCGGCAGGTCGTGAAAATATGAATGAACAAACTCAGGCTTTGTGTTTTTTGGCGGGGGCAAATTCAATTTTTTATGGCGAAAAATTGTTAACAACGTCAAACCCGGAAATGGAGCGCGATCGCGACTTGTTTAAGAAATTAGGAATTGAAGGAAAATAATTAATTTAAAGGAGAGAGAAATGTCAAAAATCGAAGAAAAACTATCAGCACTTGGAATCATTTTACCAACTCCGGCAGCACCAGTTGCCAATTATGTCGGCTTCGTAAAATCAGGAAATAATGTTTTTATTTCCGGCCAACTTCCGCTTGAAAATGGCAAATTACAATCAATCGGCAAAGTAGGCTCAGAAATTTCTCCCGAAGAAGCTAAAAAAGCGGCGCGCCTTTGTGCCATCAACATTTTGGCCCAATTAAAAGTTGCTTGCGACGGTGATTTAGAGCGCACAGTTCGCTGCGTTAAACTAGGAATTTTTGTCAATGGCGATGCTAATTTCAAAGATCATCCTGCAGTTGCTAACGGCGCTTCTGATTTGATGGTTGAAGTTTTAGGCGATGCCGGCAAACATGCCCGCGCTGCAGTTGGCTCAGGCTCTCTTCCTTTTGGAGTTGCTGTTGAAGTTGACGCAATTTTTGAAATTAAATAATGTCAGATCATTTAATCCCACAACTCACTTTTGACGATGTTTTGCGGGCGCATAATCGCATTCGCGATCACATCGAATATACAGGAATAATTTCCAATAAAAAACTTGATGAAGAGCTTGGCGCTAAAGTTTTTTTTAAAATGGAAGATGTGCAGAAAGCCAAGTCTTTCAAGACTCGCGGTGTATTTAGCGCGATTCTGGCCTATCAAGAAACTCACGGAAAATTACCGGATAAAATTGTTGCTCAAAGCTCAGGAAATCATGCTCAGGCAATTGCTTATGCCGGAAAAATTCTTGATATTCCGGTTTTGATTTACATGGCAAATCAGGCGTCACTTTTCAAAATTGCGGCTACAAAAATGCTTGGTGCTAAAATTGTGCTTTGTGAAAAAAGGTCTGAAGCCAATCGTTTAGCGGAAGAAAAACAAAAAGAAGGTTATTTTTTCATTCATCCCTCTGATAATGACGATGTAATTACAGGGCAAGGAACTGCAACGTTAGAAGCATTAAATGATATTGGCGAAGTTGATGCAATTTTTGCTCCTTGTGGTGGCGGCGGATTGGTGGCGGGATGTTATTTAGCATCGTTAAATCAAACAAAACTTCCCAAAGTTTTTGGATGCGAGCCTTTAAAAGCTAATGATGCGGCGATTTCGCTGCGCGAAGGAAAAATTTTCCGCTTTGAAGATTCTCCGGAAACTGTTGCTGATGGTGCGAAAACATTGTCGCTTTCGTCGCGCTGTTTTGAATATTTGAAAAAAACTTCCGGGATTTTGGAAATTCCTGAAGAGCAAATAATTTATTGGCGTGAAAGAGTGAGAGAGGTTTTGAATCACAAGATTGAATTAACCTCGGCACTTGCGGTTGCTGGTGTTGCGCAATATATGAAGAAAAATCCGGAATTGGAAAATCAGAAATTTTTGGTGATAATTTCCGGTGGGAATTTTAGTGGGTATGTGTTGTAGGTTGTCTTGAAATCGCAAACCCCCCAACCCCCCTTGACAGGGGGGCTTTAAGACTGAACTCGAATTAAAGCCCCCCTGTCAAGGGGGGTTGGGGGGTTTGCGATCTTAATTCGTGGGTTAACTAGTTCTTTCTTTAACAACTTTCACAGTGCCTTCTGCCTTAAATCCCAGCGCTACTAAATAAGTCTCCGAAGAATCTTTTCTTGAAGAGTTCGGTTTAAAATATTTCACCGTCGAAAAGTTTTTTCTCAACTCTTTCAAAATCCCATCCGAACTTCCACCTTGGAAAATTTTGCCAACAAAACAGCCGCCATCTGATAAAATTTTCGACGATAAAGCTAGCGCTTCTTCTAAAAGCGCAATAATTCTCATGTGATCTGTTGTGTGATCTCCAGTAGTGTTTGCAGCCATGTCGCTCAACACTATATCGCATCTGCCGCTTTTATTATGCTGAATGGTTTTGAGTAAATTAATAATTTTTCCCGGTGCATCTTCGGCTAAAAAATCCTGCTGAAAAAACATCACGCCGGGAAGTGAATCAATCTCAAGTAAATCCAAAGCTACAACATTGCCATCGCCAACTTTTGTCACCGCATATTGACTCCAACCACCGGGCGCTGCACCTAAATCGACAACAATTTTACCTTTTTTGAAAATCTTAAATTTTTCATCAACTTCGATAATTTTAAAAGCTGCGCGCGAGCGCCAACCTTCAAGTCGCGCCTTTTCAACAAATGGATCATTGATTTGGCGCAATAACCATTTTTGGGAAGATTTTTTTAAGCGTTTGGCTTTTTTTAATTGCTGGAATTTTTGCGGCACAGTTTTTTAAAATTAAATTTTTCTCGCATCAGAAACTAACATCACAGGAATACCATCCTTGATTTTGTAAGCTAGTTTTGATTCATGGCAAATTAGCTCGCTATTCTTTTCGTCAAACACCAATTCACCTTTGCATAAAGGGCAAACCAGGATTTCCAATAGTTCTTGCGCGATTTGTACAGACATAAATTTCTTGAAAAGATTTTCGATAAACCTACTTTGCCCCGCTTTCTTTTTTAAATCAAATGGTTGGTCCTTTGAAAAAAATATTAACAATCGGAATTATCGGCGGCGGACAGCTCGGGCGCATGACTTGCTTTTACGCGCACAAGATGGGTTTTCGCACTGTCGTGCTTACAGATCAGGAAAATTCGCCGGCCACTTTTGTAACTAATGAAGTTATTATTGCTGATTATTCTGATAAAGAGGCTCTAAAAAAATTCGCTGCTAAAGTTGATATTGCCACTTTTGAATTTGAAAATATTCCCTGCGAAGCGGTTGAATTTCTGTCTTCACAAGTTGAAGTTTGTCCAAATGCGCAAGTTTTAAAAGTTACGCAGCACCGGATTTTGGAGAAAAATTTCTTGAATTCGATTGGCGTAAAAACGGCGGAATATCTTGAAATTACTAGCCTTGAAACTTTGCAGGAAGGTTTGAAAAAATTCGGCAAAGCCATTTTAAAAACCGCGACAATGGGTTATGATGGTAAAGGACAATTTGTTTTGAAAAATGCTGAGGAAGCACAATCTGCTTGGAATCAAGCCAAAGATCACAAATTAATTTTAGAAAAATTCTGTCCCTTTAATTCAGAAATTTCAGTTATAGTTGCGCGCTCAAAAAATAATGAAATCGCGGCTTACGAGCCATTAACTAATATTCACAAAAACAGTATTTTGGATGAAAGTATTTATCCGGCGAAAATCTCGGAAGAATTAAAAATAAAAGCGCAAGAAGTTGCCAAAAAAATTATTGAAAAACTCGATTTAATCGGAGTTTTAGCGGTGGAATTTTTTGTTATGGAAAATGAATTATTGGTGAATGAATTAGCGCCGCGTCCGCATAATTCCGGCCATTTTTCGATGGATGCTGCAATCACTTCGCAATTCGAACAATTGATTCGCGCAATTACCGGAATGACGCTCGGATCAACTGAATTTCACTCACAAGGTTGCATGAAAAATTTAATCGGTGATGAAGTGAAAGATTTGGAAAAATTTTATCAAAATCCGCGTGCCAAAATTCATCTTTACGGCAAAGAAAAAATTGCGGAAGGAAGAAAAATGGGTCACGTAAATTTATTAAATTCAAAACACTAAAAAATGACAAAATCAAAAAAAACTGTTGTAAAAAAAGTGCCAGTTAAAGCTAAATCAGCTCTTGCGGGCTTAAAATTATTGCCACAAAAAAATGGTTTTTTGGGTGTGGAAGAAAAATATTTAGCTTCTCAAGATGATGCCAAAGTTGTGGTTGTTCCTTTCGGTTTAGAAAAATCAGTTAGTTACGGCGGCGGTACAAAAAATGGTCCAAAGGCAATAATCAACGCTTCTCAGCAAGTTGAACTTTTTGACGAAGAATTTTGGTGCGAAGCTTTTCGTCATTACGGTGTAGTTACAATGAAAGAGCCGGAAATTGATCGTTCTTCAGTGGCAAATTCACTAAAACAATTAGAAAAAATTACTCAGCAAATTCTTGATGCCGGAAAATTTCCGCTAATTTTAGGTGGCGAACATTCAATAACCGCGGGCTCAATTCGCCCTTTTGTAAAAAAATATCCTGATCTAGCAATTTTGCATTTTGATGCTCACGCTGATTTGCGCGACGGTTTTGATGGCGAACATTATTCGCACGCAGCGGCACTTCGTCGTGTGATGGATAATCCGATTTCAACTTTGATTTCATGCGGAATAAGAAATATTTCAGCCAGCGAAATTCCTTATTTGGAAGCTAATCGTCATCGTATTACAATTCATTATGGTAAAGATCGCAGAACTTGGGATCCGAAAAAAATCGTCGCGCCGCTAAAAGGTCGTCCGGTGTTTTTGACATTTGATCTTGATGGTTTCGATTCAAGTTTGATGCAAGCGACTGGAACTCCAGAACCAGGTGGCGTAATGTGGGAAGATGCTTTGGATATTATTCGCGAAGCCAGCAAAATTTCGAATATTGTTGGTGCGGACGTGGTGGAATTAGCGCCGGTGAAAGCGTTGCATTCTTGTGATTTTTTGTCGGCAAAATTGTGTTATAAGATTTTGTCTTATGCGTTTTTGAATCGTAAGAAATAATAATTGTACCACAACCCCCCAACCCCCCTTATCAGGGGGGCTTTAATCCGAGCTCGATTTAAAGCCCCCCTGATAAGGGGGGTTGGGGGGTTGTAGTAGGGAGTTTTAATCGAGGTAACTAAATAATGATAAAAAAATCCGACTCTCTTTACACAATCGATGGCATTGAAATTGCACGCGGTCAGCGCCTCCGCGTCAATATCGACATGGGCAGCATTTACGATTTCACCGATGTAAAAATGCCGGTAGAAGTTATTCGCGGCAAAAAAGATGGTCCCACACTTTTCGTTTCTTCCACAATTCACGGTGATGAAATTAACGGCATTGAAATCACGCGCCGTTTACTTGATTCCAAAGCGATCAAAAATATTTGCGGCATGTTGATCGTGATTCCAATCGTAAATATTTTCGGTTTTAACGATCGCTCGCGTTATTTGCCGGATCGTCGCGATTTAAATCGCTGTTTCCCCGGTTTAAAAAGCGGTTCTCTGACTTCGCAATTAGCCTATAAATTTATGCAGGAAATTGTTTTAAAATCTGATTTTGGAATTGATTTACATACTGGCGCTTTTCACCGCTGCAATTATCCGCAAATCCGCGCCGATATTTCTGACAAAGTAACTTTTAATCTCGCTAAAGCTTTCGGCGCACCGGTTTTAATTGGCTCAAATTTGCGCGACGGATCTTTGCGCGCCGCAGTTACACAAGCTAATATTCCAATGATTTTATTTGAAGCCGGCGAAGCGCTGCGTTTTGATGAGCCAAGCATCCAAATTGGTGTTGAAGGTATTTTAAATGTAATGCGCGAAATCGGCATGATTAAAGCCAAACCGAAAAAAGTGGTAAATAAAAAAGCCTTTATCGCGCTTTCAAGTTCATGGGTGCGCGCCCCACACAGCGGAATTCATATTGCGTATCGTAAACTGGGTGAAATGGTGAAAAAAGGTGATTTACTGGGTGAAATTTCTAATCCGATGGGCGATCATAAAATTCAGGTAAAGGCGCATGAAACCGGGATAATTATCGGAAAATCAAAATTGCCTTTGGCGAATAAGGGCGATGCTTTATTTCATATTGCCTGCGAAAAGCAGAATGAAAAATTAATGACGCAGAACCAGATGCATGAACATTTTGAGAATGTTGATCCGGTGAATATTTAATTTTTTAAAAATCTTTGTAATTTCCCAAGTTGCTTTTTATTTTTGAAAGCCTACTTTGCCGCGCCTCTAAATTCAGGATGTCTTCACATAGAGAATTTTTCCAAAATTCAAATTTATAACAAACCAAATGCCAAGAGCTTCTGTTATTGCCAAAAATTATGCGAAAGCTCTGTTTGTCGCGGCCAAAAAAAGCAACTCGGTTGATAAGGTCGCTGCAGAGCTGGAAGTATTTAAACAAAACTTCAGTACTAGTTTCGCACATGAATTAAAAAATCCGGTTATTGCCAAAAATGATTTGGTAAAAATTATCCAGGAAGTTACCCAAAAATTTGGGTTAGGAGCTTTGACTTCTAACTTCTTTGCATCAATTGTGCGCAACAGAAGATTGAACTTGTTCCCAGAAATTTACGAAGAATTTTCTCGCATCGTAAAATTGCAAAAAAATATTTTGGAAGTTGAAGTTATCACTGCTGTAAAATCTGCTCAAACTCAGATTGAACGCGTGAAAACATTGATCGAAAAAAAATATCCGGGCAAAATCGTTTCTATTAAAGAAACTGTTAAGGAAGAAATTTTAGGTGGTTTTCAAGTGAAAGTCGGTTCTGAAATTATCGATGCCAGTTTAAAAAATCAGCTTGCCAGTATAGGCAAAGAATGCCTCGCGGCCATTAATTAATTTTTAATTTTAACAACAACAATCAAAACTAGTCATGGAATTTAAAGTTGAAGAATTTTCCAGTATTCTGCAAAAAAGCATCGAGAATTTTCAAAGCGCTGCAGAACTTAAAGAAGTTGGTGAAGTAGTAAAAGTTGGTGACGGTATCGCCAAAGTTTATGGTCTTGATAATGTACAAGCCGGCGAACTTGTTGAGTTCGAATCTGGCGTGAAAGGCATGGCGCTAAACCTTGAAACTGACAATGTTGGTATTGTGGTTTTTGGTGATGCTCAAAAAATTAAAGAAGGTTCTTCAGTTAAAAGAACTGGTAAAATCGTGGAAGTTCCGGTTGGAAAAGGTTTGTTGGGACGCGTTATTGACGCTCTTGGAAACCCAATCGATGGCAAAGGTCCACTTACGAATGTTGAATATCGTCGCGTAGAAATTAAAGCGCCTGGCATTATCGCTCGTCAATCAGTTAGCGAACCAATGCAAACTGGTATTAAAGCTATTGATAGCTTGATTCCAATCGGACGTGGTCAACGTGAACTTATCATTGGTGACCGTCAAACCGGTAAAACTGCAATCGTTCTTGATACTTTCATTAACCAAGCGAAAGCCCACGAAGAAGGTGACGAAAAGAAAAAATTATATTGTATTTACGTTGCAATCGGACAAAAGCGCTCAACTGTAGCTCAAATCGTTAAAACTTTGGAAGAAGCCGGCGCGATGAAATATTCAGTTGTGGTTTCTGCAACTGCTTCTGAAGCTGCAGCTCTACAATTCTTTGCTCCATACACTGGATGCACGGTTGGTGAATTCTTCCGCGACAACGGAATGCACGCTTTGGTTGCTTATGACGATTTAAGTAAACACGCGGTTTCTTATCGTGAGATGTCACTTCTATTACGTCGTCCACCAGGACGCGAAGCTTACCCGGGAGACGTTTTCTACGTTCACTCTCGTTTGCTTGAACGCGCTGCTAAAATGTCAGATGAAATGGGCGGTGGCTCACTAACTGCGCTTCCGATTATTGAGACTCAAGCGGGGGACGTTTCGGCTTATATTCCAACTAACGTGATTTCGATTACTGACGGACAAATTTTCTTGGAAACTGAACTTTTCTACAAAGGTATTAAACCTGCTGTAAACGTTGGTCTATCTGTATCACGCGTAGGTTCAGCTGCTCAAACGAAAGCGATGAAACAAGTTGCGGGAACGATCAAGCTTGACTTGGCGCAATTCCGTGAACTTGAAGCATTCGCTCAATTCGGTTCAGACTTAGACGCCGCAACTCAAAAATTGCTGGATAAAGGTCGTAAATTAACTGAATTATTGAAACAAAATCAATATTCGCCAATGGGCTTCGAAGAGCAAGTTGCTTCGATCTATGTTGGTGTTAAAGGTTTCTTGGATAAAGTTCCGGCGAAAGAAGTTGTAAAATTCGAAACTGAATTTTTACGCAAACTTCATTCTTCGCACCCGGAAATTCTGGCTTCAATCAAACAAGAGCAAAAAATTACTGACGCGAATGAAGCGGCATTGAAAAAAGTAATCGAAGAATTTCTTTCGATCTTTTTAAATCACGCACCGGCAACCAGTTTTGACCATGCCGGACTTTCTGACAGACTTGCTCACGATCAAAGTTAAAAATGGCTAATTTAAAAACTCTTAAAACCAGAATTAAATCGGTCAAATCAACGCAGAAAATGACCAAAGCCATGAAAATGGTAGCGGCGTCGCGTTTGAAAAAAGCCAAACAAGCGGTTGAAGCTTCTCGCCCATATGCTGAAAAAATTCAGGATATGATCGAGAGTCTGGCTTCAAACATCGCAGTGCGCGGCAATTTGAGCGAAAAATTTCCTCTTCTTACCGGTAAAGAAAAAAACCATACTCATTTAGTGATAGTTTTTTCTTCTGACCGTGGTTTGTGCGGTGGCTTAAACAGTGCGACCGTAAAAATGACGAAACTTCGAATTAATCAATTAATCGCTGAAGGCAAAGAAGTTAAGATTTATTGCGTGGGCAGAAAAGCTTACGAACAGTTGAAATCAGCTTATGGTGATAAAATTATAGATCATTCTTTTGGTGTTTTTAAAGGCTTGATTGATTTTAAAACCGCTCAAGATTTAGCTGAAAAATTTACTGAACTTTACAATCAAGGTGTTTTTGACATTGGTGAAGTGATTTACAGCAAATTCAAATCAGCAATCGCGCAAGAGCAAGTCAATAAACAAATTATTCCGGCGCAAATTAAATTTGATGCTGCGGAAGCAAATTTGGAATCGCCTTTGAGCTATGAGCCAGGCGAAGAAGAAGTTTTAACTGAATTATTGCCAAAAAATTTGGCGATGCAAATTTATAATGAATTGCTTGAAAATAGCGCTTCAGAACAAGGTGCGAGAATGGCTGCGATGGAAGCTGCGAGTACAAATGCTGGTAAAATGATTAAAGGTTTGACGTTGGTTTATAATAGAACTCGTCAAGCTAACATTACAAAAGAATTGATCGATATTATTTCTGGTGCGAATACTATTTAGTAGTCTTTGCTATTCTCGAGCAAGCGCTGGACCGAGCGCTGGACTGGGTTTGTAACCCAGTCCACATGTTCAGTTCAATTTTATAAATTTGGCATGAACGTGAGGACGGGATTACAAATCCCGTCCTGCCTCGGGTCCTGCTCGGCATCCAACCAAAGAATTTGCTTCCCTTTCCCTCTTAAAATGCAAAACCTCTCCGAACAAAATCTCTGGCTCAACATCGATAAACCAATCGGAATTTCCTCAGCTCGCGCGGTTGCAATTGTTAAAAGACTCACAGGTGCTAAAAAAGTGGGACACGGTGGAACCCTTGATCCATTTGCCTCCGGCATTCTTCCAATCGCCATCAACAAAGCCACCAAAACCAGCGAAGCTTTAATGGGCGCGCGCAAAAAATATGGTTTTCGTATTACTTGGGGTGAATTTCGCGATACTGATGATGTTGAAGGCGCAGTTACTGAATCAAATAATTTAAGACCAACCAACGCCCAAATAATTGCAGTTTTGCCTTTTTTTATCGGCAAAATAAAACAAGTTCCTTCGCGTTTTTCCGCCATCAAAATCAACGGCCAGCGTGCTTACGACTTAGCTCGTCAAAATATCCAATTTGAAATTAAAGAACGCGAAGTTGAAATTTATTCTTTAAAATTAATTTCAAATAATAGCGAGTTCGCCGAGTTCGAACTTGAATGTTCCAAAGGCACTTACATCCGCACAATTTCGCGCGATATTTCCAAAAAAATCGGAGTTTGCGGTTATGTTTCCGTGCTTACTCGTTTAATGGTCGGCAAATTTAAATACGAAAAAAGAATTTCGCTTGACCTCTTAAAACAGGTCGTTACTTATGGCGGCCGTTTTTCGGATGGATCGCTGCTATCATTGCAGGATGTCCTTGTAGATTTCAACCAAGCTGGATGATCTAGAGCCCTTTAATTTAAAGATCAGCTGAAAAATAGTTTTCTAAAAGTCTCGCTTAGGCCTTTCGGCTCTAAGCATAATTTAAATTCATTGTAAAAAATGTCTCTTCTTAACAAATCAAAAAAAGAAATTGTTGCCTCTTTTGCTCAAAGCAAAACTGATACCGGATCCGTTGAAGTTCAATGCGCCCTTATGACTGGCCAAATCGAAAGCCTTACCGAACACCTTAAAATCCACAAAAAAGATTTTTCTTCAAGAAGAGGATTATTAATTCTTGTTGGTAAAAGAAGAAGTTTGCTTGATTACCTAAAAGCTAACTCAGTTCAACGTTACGAAGACCTTATCAAAAAATTGGAAATCAGAAAATAAAATCCAATCTTTAAAATTAATTAATCAAAAGCTGAAAATATGTTCAATGTTGTAAAAAAAGAAATTAACTGGAACGGCAAAATTTTGTCCCTGGAAACAGGCAAAATCGCTCGTCAAGCCAGTGGCGCAGTTCTTGCAAAATATGGTAATACTACTGTTCTTTGTGCTGTAACTGTTGCAAGCAAAGCGGCAGAAGGTGCGGATTTTTTCCCACTTACTGTTAACTACTTAGAAAAATCTTATGCTGCCGGAAAAATTCCAGGCGGTTTCTTCAAGCGCGAAGCTAAACCTTCAGACGCTGCTACTCTAACTGCCCGTTTGATTGATCGTCCGATCAGACCAATGTTCCCTTCAAATTTCTACAATGAAGTAAACGTAGTTTGTACCGTTCTTTCTTACGATCCAACTTGCACTCCAGACATCGTTGCATTGATCGCTGCTTCTGCGGCTCTTTCAATTTCTGAAGCTCCATTTTTGGAACCAGTTGCTGTTTCTAGAGTTTCAATCGTTGACGATCAATTCGTTCTAAATGTTAGCAACGAAGAAGCTAAAGCAAGCCGCTTAGATCTAATTGTTGCCGGAACTGAAAGCTCAGTTTTGATGATCGAATCTGAAGCTAAAGAAATTTCTGAAACTGAAATGTTGGCTGCTCTTGACTTCGGTCACAAAGCTTTCCAGCCAGTAATTCAAATGATCAAAGAACTTCAAGATGATTGCGGTAAAAAGAAAATCCAACCAGTTGTTGAAGATTCTTCAAAACTTAAGCAAGAAATCACTAATTTCATCGGTGATCGCTTAATCAACGCTTACAAAAAACAAGAAAAACAAGTTCGTTCTGGTGAACTTGATCAACTTTTCGCCGACATCAAAGCAAAATTCGTAACTGAAGAAAGCGGAGTTTCTGCCAATAAAGCTAAATCTTTATTTAAACTTCTTTCGCAAGAAATCGTGCGTAACGATGTTCTTAAAAATGCGATCAGAATTGACGGCCGTAAAACTGACCAAGTTAGACAAATCGCTATTGAAACTGGCTTCCTTCCACAAGTTCATGGTTGCGCCCTTTTCACTCGTGGCGAAACTCAAGCTTTGGTTATTGCAACTCTTGGTTCAAACAAAGACGAGCAATTAATCGAAAATCTTGATCCAGGCATGTCGAAAGAATCTTTCATGCTTCATTACAATTTCCCTCCTTACTCAGTTGGTGAAACCGGACAAATGAAACCACCTGGACGTCGTGAAATCGGTCACGGTAAATTGGCTTGGCGTGCGCTAAACCCAGTTTTCCCAACTGCGGCAGACAATTTCTCATACACAACTCGTATTGTTTCTGAAATTACTGAATCAAATGGTTCATCTTCAATGGCTACAGTTTGTGGCGCTTCTCTGGCTCTTATGGATGCCGGCGTTCCAATCAAAGCTCCAGTTTCTGGAATCGCGATGGGATTGATTAAAGAAGGCAATGAATATGTTATCCTTTCAGACATCATGGGCGATGAAGATCACCTAGGTGACATGGATTTCAAAGTTGCGGGAACCAGAAACGGTATCACTTCTTTACAAATGGATATCAAAATCAACGGCATCAATGCAGATATCATGCAAAAAGCCCTTGAACAAGCTAATGCTGGCCGTCTTCACATTTTGGAAAAAATGGAAGAAGCTATGCCTTCAGCTAGAACTGAGTTGAATGGTAATGTTCCGAAAGTTGAAACTATGACTATCCCGCAAAAGAAAATCCGTGAAGTTATCGGATCTCGCGGCGCGGTAATCAAAGAAATCTGTGCCGTTTCCGGTGCAGTGGTTGATATTGAAGACACTGGTGTGATCAAAATTTCTTCTAACAGCAATGACTCAATCAAAAAAGCCATTGCCATGATTCACGAAATCACTTTCGAGCCTGAAATCGGCGATATTTATGAAGGACCAGTAGTTAAAGTTATTGATGCCGGCGCTTTCGTTAGCATTTCTAACAATCGCGATGGTTTCATTCACATCTCTGAACTTGCTGAATATCGTGTTGATTTCGTTGAAGACGTAATCAATGAAGGCGATATCGTTAAAGTTAAAGTTATCGGTTTTGACAAAAAAGGTCGTCCGAAATTAAGCTTCCGTTGTGTTGATCAAGCGACCGGCGAAGATATTTCTGACCGCATTCCAAACAAACCTCAAATGGTTGACGAAAGAGAATCTGGTGGTCGTGATGACCGTCGTGGCGGTGATGATCGCCGTGGTTCTCGTGACCGTGATGATCGTCGCGGTGGCGATGACCGTCGTAGTGGTGGACGTGATCGTGATGACAGACGTGGTGGCGGAGATCGCGATGATCGCCGTGACGACCGTCGTGGTCCTCCTCGTGATCGCGATGACCGTGATGACAGAGACGGTGGCGTTAAAAAACGTCGCGGGTTCTTCGGTTAGTTTTAGCTGAATAAAAGTTATTTAGGGGCGAGCCTTTTTGGTTCGCCCCTTTTTTTTATAGTTTTTAGAAAATAAATTGAGTGTGTGACGAGTCTTAAGTTGCTAAAATCTTTTATCTGCCGTCATTGCGAGCGAAGCGCGGCAATCCAGACTTTATAAATGGATTGCCGCGCTTCGCTCGCAATGACGAAATAGGTATCTGGTTATTTGACTCGTCACTCCTCAGAACAACAACATAGTAAAATGCCAATCGCCCAAAATAAATTAGAACAACTTCTTCAAGAAAATTTTCCCGACGCGCAAATAACCGTCACAGCTTTAGTTGCGGATGACAATCATTACAGTGTAAAAATAATTGATAAAATTTTTGCTGGCAAAACAAGAGTCGAACAGCATAAAATGGTAAATAGCGCTCTAAAAGAGATTCTTGGCGATGTCCTCCACGCCATGCAGCTTTCAACTTCAGCAAATTAATTTATGACCAATATTCTAGAAAAAATTCAGCAAACAATTTTAAATAACGACGTAGTTCTTTATATGAAAGGCACAAAAGATTTCCCGCAATGCGGCTTTTCTGCGGCTGTAGCACATGTTTTAAAAACTTTGGGCGTTAACTTTCACGATGTTGATATTTTGCGCGATCCTGAAGTTAGACAAGGTATTAAAGAATATTCTGACTGGCCGACAATTCCGCAGCTTTACATCAAAGGTGAATTTATCGGCGGATGCGATATTGTGAAAGAAATGTTTCAATCAGGTGAATTGCAAGAATTATTGAAGGCGAAGAATATTATTAATTAGATCATAATGTCATCCTGCGACAAGCTCAGGATGACATCTTTTTGCGTGTCTAAAATTTTCAAAAACCATGTCCGATCTCGCAATCGAAATTTCCTCGTTAAGTAAAACCTACAAAAAATCAAAAAGATCTCCTGAAAAAATCGCGTTAAAATCTATCGATTTAAAAATCAAAAAAGGTTCCTTCTTCGGTCTTCTAGGCCCAAATGGTGCTGGTAAATCAACCATTATTAACATTCTCGCCGGACTCGTCAATAAAACCGAAGGCGAAGTAAAAATCGGCGGCATCGATATTTCCAAAAATCCCCAAGCAGCAAAATTTAAAATCGGCATCGTGCCGCAAGAATTAATCATCGATCCATTTTTCAATGTTTACGAAACTTTGGAAATTTACGCCGGTTATTACGGAATTAGAAAGGCAGATCGCAGAACTGATGAAATTATCGAAGCTTTAGGTTTGAAAGATAAAGTTAACGCCACACCGCGCAGCCTTTCTGGCGGAATGCGTCGCCGACTTTTAGTCGCAAAAGCTTTAGTTCATAATCCCGAAATTTTAGTGTTAGATGAGCCAACGGCGGGCGTTGACGTTGAATTGCGCAACCAGCTGTGGAATTACGTAAAAAAATTAAATCAAAGTGGCACCACGATTTTGCTTACAACCCATTATCTTGAAGAAGCTGAAGAATTATGCGATGAATTGGCAATCATTAATCATGGCCAGGTAATTGCTTATGATCGCAAAGAAAATTTAATGAAATCTCTTTCCAGCAAAGAATTAATTATCAGTTGTGGCGCTGAAATTACGCAGGATCTGGCGGCTTTATTTCCTGATCTTGCTTTGAAACTTTTGGCGAAAGATAAAATTTCCATTACTTACGATCCGGAAAAAATTGAAGTGGAAAAAATTCTGCGCATCATTTCTGATAATCAAATCCGCATCAAAGATATTTCCACCCAGCAGCCGGATCTGGAAGAAATTTTTAAACATCTAATTAAGTCAAATTAATGAAGGACCTTCTCAGCATAGACCAGCTCTCACTTCAAGATGTACATACAATTCATGAAGGTGCTGAAAAGTTTTTTAAAAAATCCTCTGACGACAAGTCATTAGAAGGAAAAATCCTGGTAAATTTTTTCTTCGAAAATTCCACGCGCACTCGAACTTCCTTTGAAATCGCCGCCAAACGCTTGGGCGCAAAAGTTGTAAATATCGACATCTCGCTTTCATCGCTCAAAAAAGGCGAATCAATTATCGACACGGCAAAAACAATTAATGCCATGAATCCCGATTTTGTGGTGATTCGTCATAATGGCAGCGGCATTTGCCAATTATTGAAACAATATATTCCTGTTTCATTGATTAACGCCGGAGATGGAACTAACGAGCATCCCTCGCAAGCTTTGCTTGATACATTCGTGATTAAGCAGCATAAAAAAACTTTGCAGAATTTAAAAATCGCAATTTGTGGTGATGTCTTGCATTCAAGAGTGGCGCGCTCGAACATTAAATTGTTGAAAAAATTCGGTTGCGAAGTTCGTGTAATTACGCCGCCAACTTTAATCACTCATGAATATAAAAACTGGCTGAAAGAAGTTTGGAATGTTGAAGTTTTTGAAGCGCTGGAAGCAGGAATTTCAGGCGTTGACGTGATTATGATGTTGCGCATTCAGCAAGAAAGAATGCAGGGTTGTTATATTCCATCACTATCAGAATATTTTAAACTTTTTGGTCTTAACCATGAAAAGTTAAAAGCTGCGAAGCCTGATGTTTTGGTGCTTCATCCTGGTCCGATTAATCGCGAAGTAGAAATTTCTTCAGCACTGGCAGATGATGAAAAAGTTAGTTTGATCTTAGAACAAGTTGAAGCTGGTGTTGCAGTTAGGCAATCGATTTTGAAGTTTTTACAATCTTAGTACAAAGTTTCAGGTCATCGAGCAAAGGCCGAAGGCCGTCGT
>JAZKII010000099.1:0-6962 GCA_040384945.1 Pseudomonadota bacterium | reverse complement strand
AGCTCGATGTTGCCAAATCGAGCTAGCATCTCGACGATGCACTTCGTGCTTTGCTCGATGACCTGAAATTATTTTCTCTTCTTAATTCACTTAAAACTCCCTATCAAAAAAACTATTGATTTTTGATTTCAATCCCGTCTTTTGCGCGAGAAATTTTTTCTTGAAAAATTCCATTTTGGCCGCTCAAAAACGGTCAGTAAAATCAAGGGTTTGAAGAGGGTAAAAAAATTGCAAAAGATTTTTTATTTACAAATAAAAAATTGTTTCTACTTTGCGCCCTCTTTTTAAAAAATTGCGTTTGAAAATTATGCTGCGGCACCAGTAATTCCAAGGGTCCGCAGGGGTTCAAAAATTCAGACAAAAATTAAGTCTTTTTATCTTCTTTTACTTAATTTTAGAGCTAAAAAAAGTTTTTTTAGTTTCTATCAATCCAACAAAGAAATGGAACAAGAACAAGAATATGATCGAGCGGTGAGCTCAAAAATTCACTATCTGTTTAACGCCAAAAAACCCCACAAGGGAGCAAAGCAATCGAAAAAAAGTTCAGTTAAAAAAGGTCTTAGCACAGTTGAAGCTCAGGTTTTAGAACTTAAACCATCGATTCCAGTTTATTTTATCCGCCCAAATTCCATCAAGCGCGCAGTTAAATTTTTCGTAGAAAAATTCCGCACGTCCAAACATGAAAGCGACATTCTTTATTCTGTAAAAAGTAATCCCGATGTTGCTGTTTTGCGTCACTTATTTAACTCAGGAATCAAGCATTTCGACGTTGCATCAATGGCTGAGGTTAAGTTAATTAACGAGCTTTTCGGTGATGCGGCAAAAATGTATTTCATGCATCCAATCAAGTCGCGTGAAGCAATTTTTGATGCTTATTTCAATCACGGAATCCGCGATTTTTCGCTCGATTCTTTTGATGAATTGCAAAAAATTTTAGAAGTTACCAAAAATGCGAAAGACCTTGGTTTACACATGCGTTTGGCAATTCCAAATTCACATGCGGCAATCGACTTGTCAGGCAAATTTGGCATTCTTCCTTCTGAATCAATCGGGCTTTTAAGAAAAATCCGTGCTTCAGCGCAAAGACTGGGAATCTGCTTCCACGTTGGTTCTCAATGTATGGAACCAAGCGAATATAGAAACGCACTTACAATTACCAAAGAAGTTTTGGAACAAGCTAAAGTTAAATTGGACGTGATTGATATTGGCGGTGGTTTTCCATCATCTTATCCGGGCATGACTCCACCAAACTTGCAGGCTTATTTTGATGAAATTTCTGATTCAATCCAAACTTTGAAACTTGATAAAAATTGCCGGATTTGGTGTGAACCAGGTCGTGCTTTGGTTGCAGAATCAGGCTCGCTTTTGGTTCGCGTTGAAGCCAGAAAAAAAGGCATGCTTTATTTAAATGATGGAACTTACGGTGGCTTGTTTGATGCAGGTTTCCCTGGTTTTATTTATCCGGTAAAAGCATTCAGAATTAAAGAAGGAAAAGAAAAACTTTGTCCGAATAACACAGTTCCTTTCGGTTTTTACGGCCCAACCTGCGATTCGCTTGACTCAATGAAAGGTCCGTTTTATTTGCCGGAAAATATTGCTGAAGGCGATTATATTGAAATCGGCCAGCTTGGAGCTTACTCGCGCAGTATCAGAACTGATTTTAACGGTTTTAACAAAAACCTGCAAATCGAAGTTACTGATGAGCCATTGGTTTCAATGTATAAAGACTTAGTAGTAGAAAAGCAGAAAACGGAAAGTTCAGCTGCTTAGTAGAAATTGAGATATGCACGCGTCATCCTTGAGCCGAAAGGCTCGAGGATCTCATGAGTTTTGGGAAAGCTAAACTCATGAGATCCTCGGATCTTCGATCCAAGGATGACGGCTAAAATAAAATTTAAACCCTTCCCCAACTTAAATTATTTATCAAAAAAATGGTAACTAAAAAAGAACTTCTAAAGCGCCAAGTAAAACATATCGATATCACATCTTTTGATGCGCGTCCGATCATTGATCAAATGGATCACATGTCTTTCACTTCTCGCGATCTTGCTCGCGCGACTGAAATTTTTAACATGATGTTGAAAGACAAATCATGCTCTAACATTCTAACTTTAGCTGGTTCAACTTCTGCCGGCGGTTGTATGAAAGTTTATGCCGACATGATTAAATTCGGCATGATTGACGCTGTTGTTGCAACAGGCGCTTCAATCGTTGACATGGATTTTTTCGAAGCTCTTGGTTTCAAACATTACCAAGGAACTCCATTCATTGATGACCAATTTTTACGCAAAAATTACATCGACAGAATTTACGATACTTACATCGATGAAAAAGATTTACAAAATTGCGATAACGTAATTTACAAAATTGCTAACTCTTTGGAAGCTCGCCCTTACTCATCTCGTGAGTTCATTTGGGAAATGGGAAAATATCTAAAAAAACACGGCAAGAAAAAAGAATCTCTAATCGAACTTTGCTACGATTATAATGTTCCAATTTTCTGCCCGGCTTTCACTGATTCTTCTGCCGGTTTCGGACTTGTTTTACACCAAGTTAAAAACCCGAAAAAACACATGACCATCGATTCAGTCGCTGATTTCAGAGAGTTGACCGACATCAAAATCAAAGCCGGAACTACAGGCCTATTAATGGTTGGCGGTGGCGTTCCGAAAAACTTCGTGCAAGATACTGTTGTTTGTGCCGAAATTTTAGGCGTTGAAGCTGAAATGCATAAATATGCTATCCAAATCACTGTTGCTGATTCCCGCGATGGCGCTTGTTCTTCTTCAACTTTGAAAGAAGCTTGTTCTTGGGGTAAAGTTGATACAACTTTCGAACAAATGGTTTTCGCTGAAGCTACATCAGTTATTCCTTTATTGGCTTCCGATGCTTACCACCGTGGCTTCTGGAAAAAACGTAAAAGAAAAGAATTTGCCAAATTATTTGCTAAAAAAGCTAAATAGGTCAAAAGCAAAAATTAAAAGCCGTCATTTTTGGAAAAATATTTTTCCTAAAAATGGCGGCTTTTTTTATTTTCAAAATACTTGATGTCACCCTGAGCCTGTCGAAGGGTGATTCAAGCCCGAGAATTGAATCACCCTTCGACAGGCTCAGGGTGACATCAAGTATTTTGGGTTTTTTCTGGACAAAAATCGGGTGACAAATAACTTCTCGATTTACTTCATCTTCTTAATTTCACTTTTCGAAAATTTTCCAAAATGCTCCAACAAAAATCAATCTCGCGAATCATATTGCTGCATCTAATCGCGATTTTGTTTGTGATTATGAATGTGTCTGACATCAGGATTGCCGGGCTTTCCGACTTGATTCCGCTTTTTGACCTGATGATTATTTTTTACTTCGGAGTTTTCAAAAACACTTTCTCAATCTGGTTTATTTTTATACTCGGAATTTGGAATGATGCTTTAAACGGTGCGCCTCTCGGTACCACGGCTTTATGCTATATTTTGCTCATCAAATTATTTTCGCTGCTTAATCATAAAATGATGATTAAAGAAAATTTTATCCAGATTTGGCGCCAGTTCATAGCTTTTTGCTTTTTATTTTTATTGATGAAATACACCATTTTATCTGCTTTTAACGGCGAGTTTTTAAATGTAATTACGCCGATTGTGCAATTTGTTTTATCGTCTGTACTTTACATTTTGATGCATAAGTTTTTCGACTATTTAAGTCAAAAATTGTTAGAGGATAATTAGTGCTTCGCGACATCCGTAAAAACAAAATTTTCAATCGCCGCGCTTTGGTTTTAGGAAGCGCGCAATCAGCTTTGGCTGGCGCTTTGGTGATGCGTTTGAGTTATTTGCAATTATGGAAACATGAAGAATATTCTATTCAATCTGATTCAAACCGCATTAAGCCGGTAATCAATCCAGCGCCGCGTGGAACGGTTGTCGATCGCCACGGATTTCCCCTGACAAAAAATGACAGCAACTATCGTCTTTTGCTTTATCTTGATCGCAAAAGAAATGTCGATGAATTAGTCGCCAAGCTTACAGAAGTGCTAGATTTAAGCGACGAAGCTAAAAATATTTTTATCGCTAAAATCAAAAATGCCCGCCGTAAAAGTATTATTTCTTTGATGGATAATTTAGGTTGGGATGATTTGGCGCGCATTGAAACCAACTCGCATTTATTGTCCGGCGTTTCTATCGAAAGCGGTATTATGCGCCGTTATCCCTATCCGGTTGAAACCGCGCATTTCTTGGGTTATGTTTCTCTTCCGTCAGAAAAAGATATTGATGAAAATGAGCAAAGTCTTTTCATGCATCCCGATTTTCGTATTGGAAAATTTGGCTTGGAAAAAACTTTTGATGAACCTCTGCGCGGAAAATATGGCGTAAAATATGTGGAAGTTAACGTGCATGAAATTCCGCTGCGCACTCTTTCAATTAAGCCACCGGTTGAAGGTTCGCGCCTGCATTTAACTGTGGATTTCGGGTTGCAAAAATATGTCACCGAAAGAATCAAAGATGTTGTTGCTTCAGCCATAGTTTTAAATGTTAAAACCGGTGAAATTTTAGCTTATGCTTCCAGCCCGACTTTTGATCCGAATAATTTCGTTGAAGGTGTTTCCAAAGAATATTGGAATCAGGTCAATACTGATCCACGTAAGCCACTGAGCAATAAACCAATTTCGGCAACTTATCCGCCGGGTTCAACTTTTAAATTAATGGTGGCTTTGGCCGGGCTTGAAGCTGGCTTTAATCCGAATACGCGCGTTTTTTGTAATGGTTCTTACCAATTCGGAAAAAGAGCATTTCACTGCTGGAAAGAAGAAGGCCACGGATCGTTGGATTTAATGGGCGGAATTATGCATTCCTGCAATACTTATTTTTTCACTTTAGCCAATCAAATCGGTTATGAAAAATTTACCGAAATGGCGAAGCGCTTTGGCTATGGCGAAAAAATCGATATTTCACTTTACGGCGGAAAAGTCGGAAATGTTCCATCCGACGAATGGAAAAGAAAAGTTCTCAAACAGCCTTGGGTTGGCGGTGACACTTTAAACACGGCGATCGGGCAAGGTTTTGTTTTAGCAACGCCGCTGCAAATGGCTTTGGTGACAGCAAGAGTTGCCAATGGCGGAATCCCAATCAAGCCTTATTTGGTACGCAACCACAATATTTTCAAACAATTCGACACTTTAAAAAATGAGCCTTTGGTTAAAGAAGCTCATATTAAATTTGTGCAAGAAGGAATGCGTCGCGTGGTCAACGAACCGGGCGGCACGGCATATGGAAAAAGAATCGAAATTAAAGGCTTCGAAATGGCCGGAAAAACCGGAACTTCGCAAGTGGTTTCCAAGCGCGAAAAAGAAATGTCAAAAGAAGAAAATTTAGCTAATGCTAATCACGCAATTTTCGTGGGTTTTGCACCGGTGGAAGATCCGAAATATGCCATTTCAATTGTGGTTGAACATGGCGGAAGCGGTTCAGGAGCTGCGGCACCAATCGCCAAAGATATTATGATGGAAGTTCAGGGTTTGAACAAAAATCCTTTTTCTAAGAGTTAGAACAATTGCTAATCCAAGATTGATATTATCTTGACTAAGAAAAAATATTATAAATTCTTTTGTTCTGATTTAAATTTTCTTAAGAGCCTTTGAGAAGCAACCATTTTAAGAGGATTTATGAAAAGCAAAACCTCTGCTTTTACTTTAATTGAACTCTCCGCTGTAATTGTAATCATCGGAATTCTAATCGCTGGTGTGATGACTGCTACAGGCTTGGTAAAAAAATCCAAAATCGCCGCTGCTCAAAGCTTAACAAAATCTTCTCCAATTGGAGGAATTCAGGATAATGCTTTATGGTTAGAAAGTAGCGCCGAATCTAGTTTTAAAGATACCGAAACTTCTACTGGTGATGCTGTAACGACTTGGTATGATCAAAAGAATGATGTTAATAAATCTTCTGTTGTAGCTGTGGGAACTGGACCAACTTATTCCAATACGATTAATTATATTCACGCTGTAAAATTTTCTGGAAGTACTGCCAATTATCTTCAAGTTTCTGACGCAAGTTTTTTAAATAATACGGATTACACAATTGTCGTTTTAGAGAAGCGTCAAAGCGCTTCAGCTGGATATTTCATCGGCGATAGTTCAGTATCAACAGCCAACCAGACTTTACTATTAGGCTACAGCGCTGACGCAGCTATTTCTCATTCTCAAGGAACGGGAAATGTTTATGCTTCAACTATAAGTACCTATAGTTCATCAACAGATACCCCAAGAGTTTTCACCTTCGTTTCTGATTCGGTAAATGGTAAAAAAACTTACATTAATGGAATTCTCGCTGCTCAAAGTTCGGACACGACTAAATTAAGTAACATCACAACCCTGGCGATTGGTAAAGGATATACTGGCGAAATCGGAGAAATCGCAATTTTCACCCGCGCATTAAAAGCTGATGAAAGAAAAACGACTGAAGATTATTTAGGAAAAAAATACTCCACAAAAATAAATAGAACTACGAACGCTAGCGGTTCATGTATTAATGGTATTGTAACCACAAATGGTTGTACGATGGATTGTTCAACAGCGAGTGTAACTGGTCTTTCATCACCATCGACAGTTAGTGATGGCGCATCTGGCGTAAGTGGAACCTGCGGAACCACAGGTTACACCGGAACTGTAACATTAGGTTGTCCAGCTGGAACGGGCGTTCTTTCAGCTTCTCCGACCATATGTGGATGTGACACATTTGGCGGATATTCTTCATCTGGTGGCGTATGTATTGCGGATTGTTCTTACACATTAACCGGAGGATCGCCGACAACTGGAACGGTATCTGCTGGAACTGCAATTCTGAACTGCAATACAGCCAGCCATTACTCAAGTAGCGGATATACTTACACTTGTTCAGGTGGTGCTGCGATTACAGCAACATGTGCTTGTGCAACAGGATATACAGGATCTGGTTGTTCAACTTGTGATTCAG
>JAZKII010000098.1:0-22641 GCA_040384945.1 Pseudomonadota bacterium | reverse complement strand
CGTCAGGCCGTCGTCGAGATGCTGGCTCGATTTTGTAACATCCAGCTAGCATCTCGACGACGGCCTGACGGCCTTTGCTCGATGACCTAAAAAATCTCAATTACTTAAACGCCAAAACTGATTTTTCGATTTTATCCAACGCTTCATTCACATGCTCTGATGTAATAATCAGCGGTGGTAAAATTCTCACCACATTATCGCCGGCGGGAATTGTTAATAGGCCATTTTCAATTAGCTTTTTTACAAATTCGGTATTTTCAATTTTATCATCAATCCTGATCCCAAGCATTAAACCTACACCGCGCACTTCTTTTACGATATCAGAATATTTCATTTCTAAATCCTGCAGGCCGCTTTTTAATTCTTTCGCGACTTGATTCACATTATTCATAAATTCCGGTTCCAGCATTACATCTAAAACCGATTCGGCTACAGCCATTGCCAGCGGGTTTCCGCCGTAAGTTGTGCCGTGAACTCCTAAAGTCATTCCGCTCGCCGCTTCTTTTGTGGCAAGGCAGGCGCCCAAAGGAAATCCACCGGCGATTGCTTTAGCCGTTGCAATAATATCAGGTTTTACGCCGTAATGTTCGTAAGCAAAAAGATGTCCCAATCTGCCCATGCCGCATTGCACTTCGTCAAATGCCAGCAATAAACCTTTTTCAGTTGCTAATTCTCTTAATTGGGAAATGAATTCTTTAGTCGAAACTTTAATTCCTTCTTCGCCTTGAATTGGCTCAATCAAAATGCCGGCGGTATTTTCATCAATGGCATTTCTTACTGCTTCAATATTTCCATATTCAACATTGTCAAAGCCTGGAAGGGCGGGCTCAAAACCTTCTAAATATTTTTTCTTCGCTGCCGCCGAAATTGTCGCCATGGTTCTGCCATGAAAGGCGCCGGTGAAAGTTATGATGCGATATTTATGCGGTTGATTGTGAGTATAAAAATAACGTCTCATCATTTTAATGGCACATTCAATGCCTTCAGCGCCGGAATTGCAGAAAAAAACATAATCAGCAAAAGTATTATCAACCAGTTTTTCGGCGTAACTGTTTAATTCATTAACATTATAAATATTGGAAACATGCCATAATTTATTGGCTTGGCTTGTGATCGCTTCAACCATTTTCGGGTGGCAATGTCCAAGCGCGTTAACCGCGATTCCGGCGCCGAAATCGAGATATTTTTTGTCTTTTGAATATAAATAAACTCCTTCGCCGTGAGAAAAAGTAATGTCGAATCTTTTGTGAACCGGAAGAAGTTTTGTCGATGTAGTCATTTTTTGATTTTAGATTAGAAATTAAGATTTAGAAAATGAGTTCACTTCTTTAAGTCTTAAATTTAAATCTAAAATTGTTTTTTTGTGCTTCTTGATTCATTTGAAACCAGAGAAAAAATCCTGCAGGAATTTCTAAAAATCTGTCCCTTTGATGGATGGAGCAAAGAAGCACTTCTAAAGGCTGTTTCTGCTGCCGGAATTGAAGAAAAATTTTGTGATCTGATTTTTGAAAATGGTCTGCTCGATCTTGCAGAATTTTATATCGAATATCAAAATAATAAAGCTGCGGAAATAACTTCTCAAATTCCGCATTTTTACAATGAAAAAATTCGCTTAAAAATCCGCCAGGCGCTTTATGCCAGATTTGAAGTTGAAAAAAACAACCAAATCGCACTTCAAAGATTGATTAATTTTTATATCAATCCTAAAAATTTCGCCTCGTTTGAAATTGGCGCAAGACCGATGATTAATGGTTTAAAATCATGTTACTCTGTTGCAGATTCAATCTGGAAAAGCATTCATGACCAATCGACGGATTTTAATTTTTATACAAAAAGATTAACTCTTTCGAAAATTATTTTACGCAGTTTGCTGGTTTTTGTAAAAGATGAATCGCATGATTTTATTAAAACTAAAAACTTTATTGATGCGCAAATTGAGAAAGTGATGAAGTTTGAAAAAAGAAAACATCAGGTTACAAAAGCTGTTAAACATGTTTTTGTGAATGAAGAAGGTGAAATAAAAACACCGCAAGAATTTGTAAAAGATTTACCGTTTATTCGGTTGATTAAGTTTAAATAATATTAACTAACATCTAGATCGCAAAACCCCCCAACCCCCCTTAACAGGGGGGCTTTAATCCGAGTTCGGTCTCAAAGCCACCCTGTTAAGGGGGGTTGGGGGGTTTTGCGATCCTTAATTAAGTAAATCAATAATGATGACTTCCTCTCTAAACATGCTCGACCTGGCTTTTTTAGCCTTCATTTTAATCTTCGTCGCAACAGCTTTCTTCCGCGGTTTCATCAAAGAAATTTTTGCCTTATTAAACTGGATTTTAGCTCTCGTACTTTCTTACGTTCTCGCACCTTACGCCGCAGAATTAATCGAAAAATATTCCGGAAGCGCGTTAGTTAGCGACATCACAGCTCGCAGCTTAATTTTTGTTATAGTGTTTTTTATCTGCGCAATGTCAACTTCCGGCTTGCGAGATACCTTAAAAGAAAAAATGCCCAAAGCATTTGATCGCTCGCTTGGCGTATTTTATGGTTTGATAAAAACTATTTTGGTTTTTGGTTTTGTCGTTTCACTCGCTTTCAATCTTTATGGATTTTTGCTAAATAAAAAAATTGAAGAATCCTCTCCGGAATTGCCAACTTGGTATAAAGAAGCCAAATCTCACGATATTCTAAAATTTTCTGCGGAAATGCTTAATCCGGCAGTTAAATTATATTTTGATGCAGCCGCGAAAAACTTTGAACATATGGCTCCGAAATCAAATCTTGATGAAAAAATCGATGAAGTGATCGATGAAAAAAATTCTAAAAAAGTTAAAAAAGTCGTTGAGGAAAATTCGGCCGACTTGGATAAGGCTTTAGAAGATTCGGGATATAACAAAAAAGACCTCGAAAAAATGAACCGCTTAATGGAAATTATCGGAAAATAATAACAACTTATAATTAAACTTATGTTCAAGCTTACAGGAAAAAATGCATTAGTAACCGGCGCAACTGGCGGGATTGGCTCTGAAATTGCCAAAGCTTTAGCTAAACAAGGTGCGAAGCTAGTTTTATCTTCAACTAAAGAAGAAAAATTACAGGAATTAGCAGCAGAAATTGGCGGTGATGTAAAATATGTAGCCTGCAATTTATCTGATGCCGCAGCGGTAGATGCTTTATTTGACAAGGCTGAAGAACTTGTTGGTCAAATTGATATATTGGTTTGCAACGCCGGAATTACCAAAGACAACTTAATCTTACGCATGAAAGATGACGATTTTAATCATGTTTTAGATGTGAATTTAAAATCGACTTTCATTTTAAACCGCAACGCGATCAAAAAAATGATGCGCCGAAAATATGGCCGCATCATTAATATTGCTTCAGTTGTAGGTGTTACCGGAAATCCGGGACAATGTAATTATGTGGCTTCCAAAGCTGGCATGATTGGCATGAGTAAATCTTTGGCGCAAGAAGTTGCGACTCGTGGAATTACTATTAATTGCGTGGCTCCAGGCTTCATTCAAAGCCCGATGACTGATATTTTAAATGATGCACAAAGAGACGCGATTTTGAATAAAATTCCGGCCGGAAAAATGGGTGAATCATCTGACATCGCAAAAGGTGTAGCCTTTTTAGCCAGCGAAGATGCGGGATATATAACAGGACATACTCTGCATGTTAATGGTGGAATGTTCATGAACTAAAAAATCTGAGAAGAATTAGATCATCGAGCAAAGGCCGTTAGGCCGTCGTCGAGATGCTAGCTCGATTTTGTAACATCCAGCCAGCATCTCGACGACGCACTTCGTGCTTTGCTAGGGTGACCGGAAATTACTAAATAGCTTTAAAAAAAATCAAAAAATGCCAACAACACATAAAACAAAAGTAGCAATAATCGGCTCCGGCCCAGCCGGCTTCACCGCCGCAATCTACGCCGCTCGCGCCAATCTTGAACCAATCATGATCAACGGCATCCAACCCGGTGGCCAACTTACAATCACAACTGACGTAGAAAATTACCCAGGTTTTGCCGATGTTATCCAAGGCTCGTGGTTAATGGAACAAATGGAAAAACAAGCCATTCACGTTGGCACTAGAATTTTCCACGATCACATTAGAGAAGTAGATTTTTCTAAACGTCCATTTCGTTTAATCGGTGAATCTGACGATATTTACGAAGCTGATGCCGTTGTTATCGCAACTGGCGCTCAAGCCAAATGGCTTGGCCTGCCATCCGAAAAAAAATTCCAAGGTTTTGGCGTTTCCGGATGTGCAACTTGTGACGGATTTTTCTTCAAAAACAAAGAAGTAATTGTTGTTGGCGGTGGAAATAGCGCGGTTGAAGAAGCTTTATATTTAACCAATCACGCCAAAAGAGTTTATGTAGTTCATCGCGGTGATAAATTTAAATCAGAAAAAATTCTGCAAGATCGTTTATTTAAAAACCCGAAAATCGAAGTTATCTGGAATACAACTTTGGATGAAGTTTTGGGCAGTGAAGATCCAAAATCAGTTACTGCTGTGCGTTTAAAAAATACTTTGGATGGTTCAACGCATAAAATGGATATTCATGGCGTATTTATTGCCATCGGCCATAAACCAAATTCCGATTTATTTAAAAATACCGGAATCGAAATTGATGCCGAAGGTTACATTATAACCAAGCCCAACTCTACAGCGACAAATATTCCTGGCGTTTATGCGGCAGGTGATATTCAAGATAAAATTTACCGCCAAGCCGTAACTGCAGCCGGAACCGGTTGTATGGCGGCTTTGGAAATCGAAAAATTTTTAGCACATTAATTTATGACAAACGCCCTAACTCTGACAATTGAAAAAAATGGTGTCGCAAATCTGGTTTTTGATTTGCCGGATGAAAAGGTAAATAAGCTTTCAGCGCCAGTGTTGGAAGAGTTAGAAAAGGCGTTAAATGTCATCGATGGCAATAAAGGTATTCGTATTCTTTTAATCACCAGCCATAAACAAAATATTTTCATTGCAGGCGCTGACATCAATGAAATCAAGGCTATAAGCGATCCAAAAGATGCATTGGCAAAAGTTTCTCGTGGTCAAAATGCCATTACAAAAATTGCCCAATTAAAAATTCCCACAATCGCCGTAATTGATGGCGCTTGTTTGGGCGGTGGTTTGGAATTAGCTTTGGCTTGTAAATATCGGGTTGCGATTGTTAATCCAAAAACATCTTTAGGTTTGCCGGAAGTTAATTTAGGAATCATTCCTGGTTTTGGTGGAACGCAACGTTTACCAAAATTAATCGGTTTACAAGAATCCCTAAAAATGATTCTTTCCGGAAAACCGGTAGATGCCAAAAAAGCCTTTAAAATCGGGCTTGTAGATGATATTTTCCGCGAAGAATTTTTAGAAGAAAAACTTAGCCATTTTGTTACCGAAATTATTAAAAGTGGTGATCAAAACCATTATTTAAAAGCGCGGGAAGATGCCCGAAAAAAACGCTTTGTTTTTGAATCACTTTTATTTGGCAAACATGTAATTTTTTACATGGCCAAAAAAGATTTATATGAAAAAACCAAAGGCCAATATCCGGCACCATTTTATGCTTTGGAAGTTATCAAAAGAACTTACGGCGCGACTTACGCGGATCGCGGATTAAAAATCGAACTTGAAGCATTTTGTGAATTAGCAGTTGGTGAAATTTCAAAAAGTTTAATCGAAATTTATTTTACTTCCGAGGCTTTGAAAAAAGATTCCGGAATTGAAACTGAAATTGCGGTTAAAGATGTAAAAAATGCCGCAATTATGGGCGCTGGCGTGATGGGCGGCGGGATTGCTTGGTTATTTGCCAATAATAATTTAAATGTCCGCATTAAAGATATTACTCAAAAAGCAATCGCGCTGGGTTACCACCAAATTATTTTGGTTTTCAACCAACTTAAAAAAATCAGAAAAATTACCAGCGAACAGGCCAATATAAAAATCGCCCATGTTACTGCCGGTGTTGATTATGCCGGTTTTGAAAAAGCTGATTTTGTGATTGAAGCGATTGTGGAAAATATGGCAGTTAAGAAAAAACTGTTGGCCGAAGTTGAAACTCAAGTTTCAAAAAATGCTGTGATTGTTTCAAATACTTCATCTCTTTCTATTTCTGAAATGGCGAGCGCCTTACAAAATCCTGAGCGTTTTGCCGGAATGCATTTTTTCAACCCGGTAAATCGCATGCCTTTGGTTGAAGTAATTCGCGGCGAAAAAACTTCCGAAAAAACTATCGCCACAATTGTAAAACTTTCCAAAAAATTAGGAAAAACTCCAATTGTTGTAAAAGATGTTGCCGGATTTTTGGTGAACCGCATTTTGCTTCCATATATGAATGAAGCTGCATATTTGCTGGAAGAAGGCGCTGATATTAAACGTGTAGATTCTATAATTGAAAGATTCGGCATGCCGATGGGGCCATTTATTTTGGCTGACGTAGTGGGAATTGATGTTGGTGTGAAAGTTGCACATTCATTGTTTGAAGCTTACGACGAGCGTATGAAAGTCGCAGCAATTCTTGATGAAATTTATAATAATCACAAAGAATTACTGGGTAAAAAATCGGGTAAAGGTTTTTACATTCATCCGAATAATCAGCTAAATTGGCAGATTGATGAAATTTTGAAAAATGTCAGAAAAACTAAAAATATTCACCAAACTTATATTCATGATTTAGAAATTTTAGATCGCTGCATTTTAACCATGGTTAATGAAGCGGCAAAATGCCTCGAAGAAAATGTAGTTAAAAATGCTCGTTATCTTGATATGGCGATGATTATGGGAGCTGGATTTCCGGCATTCCGTGGTGGTATTTTGCATTATGCTGATTCGCGTGGAATTAAGGAAGTTGTGGAAAAATTACAAGAGCTAAACAAAAAACACGGTGCGCGTTTTGAAGTTAGTAAGTTACTTCAAGATATGGCGAAAGATGGAAGTAAATTTTATAAATAATACTTAGCGTTGTCCTTAAGTTTGTAACCCAGTCCACATGTTCAGTTCAATTTAATTTGACATGAACGTGAGGACGGGATTACAAATCCCGTCCTGCATTGAGAGATAATATTAATAACATCACATGAAAATCATCGGAATAGATCCCGGACTCACTAAAACCGGCGTTGGCATTATTGAGATTAAAAATAACACATACTCATTCATCGCAGCTGAAACTATTTATTCGCAAGCTTCCGATCCCTTCGCAACAAGGCTGCATCACTTTCACAATTCTTTATCGGACATTATAAAACTTCACCAACCGCACGAAGCAGCGATTGAAGAAACTTTTGTAAATAAAAATCCTACTTCATCTTTAAAACTCGGACATGCCCGCGGTGCCTTAATTTTAACTTTGGGGTTATGCGGTTTGAAAGTTTCGGAATATTCTGCAACTGCAGTCAAAAAATCTGTTGTGGGAGTAGGGCGTGCAGAAAAAGATCAAGTACAAATGATGATTAAAATGCTGTTACCGAAAGCTGTGTTTAAAACTGAAGATGAAGCTGATGCATTAGCAGTGGCGATTTGCCATCATAATAATAAGAGGAATTATACTTTTACTTAAATTTTTCACTTCCGTCATTGCGAGCGAAGCGTGGCAATCTATTTGGTCACAAATGATAAAGTCTGGATTGCCACGCTTCGCTCGCAATGACGAATGGTTCTGGTAGACACTGTTAGCTAATTAATTTCTTACTGTCCTGCCTTCACAGGTGCAGCTGCTCTAGCTTTTCTGTCTTCTTCTTTCTTTTTCAAGATTGCTATAACCGCTTTACCTTCAACCACACTGTTAGCGCTTAGAATAAAAGTCTGGTTTTGCTTTAAATCAAAATTAACCACAATTTTGTTATCTTCATTAACTGGTGGAGTAGGGGCATCAAGCTTGGCTCCGGCAAGAATTTTCCATTTACTGACGCTGATGGTCCATCTAATAGAAACTTTATCTTTATGAACCGAAGTTAAATAAAGTTCTCTTTCTTTCTTATTAGTTGCAGGAGTAATTTTTTGTTCATTAACCCAAACCACCCAATCTTTGGCAGTGAAGTAAATGATTGAAGCCAGGTAAATATAAGATTTTTCGTTTTCAGTTTTTTCTTCAGATTTTTTCTTATCAGCCTCGGCATTAACTCTATTTGCATCTTCATCTTCTCCCGGAGAATAAACCTGGTTATTTTTCAGAGATTCAACAGCGCGTTCGATATTACTATTTTCTTCATCATTAAACATCAATGACGTCATTTTATTTCCTAACAGCATATTAGCTAAACTATTATTGGAAATAATTGTAGTTTTGCTTCCTGGAGCCACAACTGCAGCTGGAGCGGCTTTGCCATCGTCAACTTTGGTTGGCGCTACTTTTTCGGGTAGGTTTGCTTCAGAAAAGCTTGATGTTTCTTGTGCCAAAGCATTATTTGCTCCGGTAAAGATTAGCGTAAAAATCAGCAATGAAAAAAACTTATAAAGTTGGTTGTGCATTCGGAGCTACTGAATTTGGTTTAATTTCGCCAGGTTTGGCAATTATATCGACGGGTTTTTTAACTTCTGTATCTTTACTTCTGAAGGCATACCAAACAAAATCAACTTTTCCGCTTACTAGTCCTATACCTTTGCCAGTACTGATTGCGATTAAATCGTCAGTGGTATAACTTTTTTCGCCTTTTCTGATTTGCACGCCAGTTACAACAGCGTAGCCAGGAAGAGAATTGATAAATTCTTCAACAAATGACAAAGCCTTAACATCATTAACCGCTTGAAAATTTAAAGTCGCAGTAGTTGAAACTACAGTAATTGTTGAGCGCTCAAATAAGCCGCCCTTCATGGTTTCCGGCAAAGTTACTTTAATTATTTGGCTGGTAATTGCATATTTCTCAGCAAGTGCGGCAAGTTTGGCATTAACATCATCCATCTTGATACCCGCAGTGATTTTTCGGTTATCAGTAAGATTACTCCATAATTTTTTATATTTTTTAAGCTCGGAAGTTTTACTTTCCAAATCAGCCGCCTCAGCTCTTACTTGAGAAGCTTCGCGACTTATTGTGTCAATCTTACCTTTTAATGCATCTTGTTGACGGAATGTATAAAAAACTCCAGCTGCACACATAAGGACTAAAACACCCGAAATGGAAAAGCTGATAATATTTTTTTTACGCAGATTTAAAATTTTCATTCAGCGCCTTTCGCAATGTTAAAGTTGATAGGAAAGCTGTAATATTTTTGGTTAAAGTCGATATTGCGAGGCAAATCTTCATACTTAACCGCATTTTTGCTGAGGTTCTTCTTCACCTCAACCACCAACGTATCGAATTCTCTAAATAGATCTTCGATATCACCACTTTTATTTAAGATTAAGCCATTAAGGGTAATATTATAATTCGGATTAGGCGCCGGAGCACGGAAGTTAAATTCCGGAATCACATAATTATATTCAGTAAGTTTAACATTAAAATCTTTCAGGAATTTCAGTTTAATATAAAAATCTATATAGCTGATTCCAATCGAACCTAAAGCTTCTTCCATTTTTCCAAAATCTGTAATTTGTTTAATATCCACTTCTTCTTCACCTTCACCTTGCGTGCCTTCGAGCGCGGCTTTCTTGATTCTTCCCAATTCTTGAATTGAAGCAAATTTTTGAGTTTCAGCGGCTTCAATCGCTTCTCCGACTTTGTCTTGCGAGAAAATTGAATATACCATCACTGAACAAACACCAATTACTAAAAACAGATTTAGGTAATAAGAAAAACGTAAAGTTAAAAAGAATCTTTCCAGAGCCAGAATTCGCGGAATAGTAAATTTTAAAATCTTTTTACCTTCAGAGAAAACTTTGGAAACCAACATATCGCAATATTGGCTGTTTTCCGGCATTATTTTGCCATAACCGGCTTTCTGTGCTGCTTCAAACGGGGTGTAATTTACGAAATTTAGATCGGTACTATTAATTTTTTTGATCGATTCCAAAACAGTGCTTGGAAAAATATTAACAATATCGAGTTCTGAAATTGATAGATCGGGGAAAAGACGTTTTAAATATTCAAAAGTGCTATAAATATCCTGTTCATATTTTTCTAAGAAATCGGCTTGCTCGAAGTTATAATTTACAACACGAGTAAATACGATTCCATGATCTGAAACCACAATCTGCCTAATGCCGGAAACCTTGTTCTGCATTACGAAGCAATAAAGATCATTCTTTTTATTTTGAACTCGGGATTTAAGTTTTACGTCACTTTTGATTTTCTTAAAAAGGCTGTGCGCTTCAACCGGAAGCATGTAAATACCAGCGAAACGGTTTTGCATGTCGAGTATAAACTCGAACCATTTATTGATGGTTTCAGAAGTTGCTGATGTAACAAACAAAGCTTCCCACCTACTGGTGCCTGATTTCTTGGCGTTTAAAAGGATGAAGCTTTTTAAACTTTCTTTGTCGCCATCGCTTGCCATATCACGTTTTATGATACGATTTAAATCGCCACGACGAATTGCAGGATAAACTTTTTTCTTGTAGCTTTGGTCGATAGTATCAAGCAGTACGTAAACCGGAGCTGATTTGTTTTTATTGAAAACTGATTTTAATTCTTCTTTCGAGGTATCATTTAATTCATCTAAAAAAATTTTATTTTCAATGCTGCTGCCATTATGGAGAGCTACAACCGCGCCGTAGTTTCCGATGGTGACAACGATATTCTTTTGAGAAAACATTTGAGTTTGTGATAGTTAAAACCTAAAAAACTGATGCGCCAGTCCGCGGTTTTAAAAGCCGATTAATTAACATGCAATTACTCACAAAAAAAAATGATTCTTGGAATTGGAATTGATTCAGTTTCGATCGGTCGAATTGAGAAGCTTATAATTCAATTCAAAGAAAAATTTCTGCAAAAGATTTTTGTTGAAAGTGAAATTTCAAAAGCCGATTCGATTAAAATTTCTGAAAAACGCACTTTATTTTACGCCAAAAGATTCGCCGCCAAAGAAGCTTTTTCTAAAGCTACAGGCCTAGGAATAGGGCGTGGAATTGATTTTAAAGATATTGAAATTGCTAATGATAATTTGGGAAAACCGCAAATTAAAATTTTAAACGACAAAGAAGAATTTTTAAAAAAACATTTTAACTGCAATAATTTTGCAATTCATTTGTCGCTTACGGATGAAGATCCAATCGCAAGTGCTTTTGTTACAATCGAAAAAATCTCATGAAAAAAATAATCGTCATCGGAGCCGGAGCTTGGGGAACATCAATCGCCGACTTGCTTGCCAAAAATTCTAACCAGGTTTTTTTGAGCGCTAATAATAAAGAAGTTATTGATGAAATTAACGCTAAAAAAACCAATCACAAATTTTTACCGAATATAAAATTAAACAAAAATCTCAGCGCAATTTCCGGATTTGAAAAAGAAATTTCGACAGCAGATTTTGTTTTCATCGTTATTCCAAGCCCAAGCGCAGCAGAAGTTTTTAAAAAAATATCCAAAGTTAAAATCAAAAAAGATTGTGCTTTTGTAATTTGTTCCAAAGGCGTTGAGCAAAATTCTTTAATGCTTTTGAGCGATTCTTTTGAGAAAATTACCGGCATTAAAAATTTCGCTGCTTTATCGGGGCCAAACTTTGCGATTGAAGTGGCAAGCGAAGTTCCGACAATCACTTCAATTGCGGCAAAAAATAAAAAATTGGCGCAAAAAGTAATCGATATTTTGAATAATGATTATTTCAAAGCCTCCTATTTCAAGGATCCGCGCACTGCTGAAATTTGCGGCATTGTCAAAAATATTATCGCAATTGGCTGTGGAATCGTTGATGGGCTTGATTTGGGCGTAAATGCCAAATCTGCTTTGGTGATGAAAGGAATTTCTGAAATTCGCATTTTATGCAAGAAATTAAAAGCTTCCGACGATCTTATAAACGCCGCCGGTTTTGGTGATATTTTTCTAACTTGCTCCTCAACCAAATCACGTAACAACACACTTGGAACCTTAATTGCCAAGGGAAAAACTTACGCTGAAATTGCCAAAGAAACCGGCAAAACCTACGAGGGCGCATCTTCCGCCAAATCAATCGCCGCAATTGCCAAAAAGTTGAAATTGCAGCTAGACTTGTGCGAAAAAATAAGCCAAATTTTGAGCCGCAAACATTCTCCAGAACAAATCAAAACAATAATCTCAAAATCAATTTTAGCCTAATGTCCAACAGCGTTTTAATTATCGATTTCGGCAGCCAAGTTACTCAACTTATTGCACGTAGAATCCGTGAACTTGGTATTTTTTGTGAAGTTAAAAACCACGATATCAAACTTGATGAAATCAAGAAAATCGCACCTCAAGCCCTAATTTTTTCCGGCGGCCCTTCTTCAGTTTATGAAAAAGATGCACCGACAATTGATAAAAAAATCTTCGATTTAAAAATTCCGATTTTGGGCATTTGCTACGGCGAACAACTAATCTGCCATTTACTGGGCGGAAAAGTCGGCAAATCTTTTGAAAGAGAATTTGGCAAAGCTGAAATTGAAGTTGTGTCAACTTCCAAACTTTTTAAAGGTGTAAAAAATAAACAAGTTTGGATGAGTCACGGCGATCATATCAGCAAAATTCCAGCTAGTTTTAATGTTATTGCAATCACGCCAAAAGCGCCTCACGCGGCAATTGGTGATGAAAAAAAGAAAATTTATGGTGTACAATTTCACCCCGAAGTTGTGCATTCAATTGAAGGTAAAAAAATCATTGAAAATTTCGTTGTAAATATCGCCGGATGTAAACCGGATTGGACAATGAAAAATTTCAAAAAAGAAGAAATTGCTCACATCAAAAAAATCGTCGGAAAAAATCAGGTAATCTGCGGATTAAGTGGTGGCGTGGATTCATCGGTTGTCGCAGCTTTAATTAATGAAGCAATCGGCAAACAATTAACCTGTATTTTCGTTGATCACGGTCTTTTAAGAAAAGGCGAGGGCGCGCAGGTTAAAGAAGTTTTTGCCAAAAAATTTAAAACCAATTTGGTTTATGTTGATGCCTCAAAATTATTTTTATCCAAGTTAAAAGGTGTTTCTGATCCGGAGAAAAAACGCAAAATTATCGGTAAAACTTTCATCGAAGTTTTTGATAAGGAATCTTCAAAAATTAAAAATGCTATTTTCTTAGCTCAAGGCACGCTTTATCCGGACGTTATTGAATCTTCGCACCCGAATAAAGGCGCGAGCCAAACAATTAAATCACATCACAATGTTGGTGGTTTGCCGAAAAAAATGAAATTGAAATTGCTCGAACCGGTTAGAATGCTTTTCAAAGATGAAGTTCGTGTGCTGGGTAAAGAATTAGGTTTGCCAGATCATGTAGTCGGTCGTCATCCTTTCCCAGGACCAGGTTTAGCGATTAGAATTATCGGCGAAATTACTCCCGAAAAAATTAAAGTTTTGCAAGAAGCTGACGCAATTTACATCGAAGAAATCCGCAAAGCCGGGCTTTACGATAAAATTTGGCAGGCATTTTCAGTTTTAACTCCAATCAAAACTGTGGGAGTTATGGGAGACGCCAGAACTTATGAAAATGTTTTAGCATTACGGGCAGTAACTTCAATTGATGGAATGACTGCAGATGTTTACAATTTTGATTCCGAGTTTTTATGCGGAGTTGCGAGCAGAATAATTAACGAAGTGCGTGGAATTAACCGCGTGGTTTATGACTTCACGTCAAAGCCACCGGGAACTATTGAGTGGGAGTAATACTTAATTTCCGCAAAGAAAAGATTTTAGATCGTCGAGCAAAGGCCGTAGGCCGTCGTCGAGACGCTAGCGTGATCATCCAGCTAGTATCTCGACGACGCACTTCGTGCTTTGCTCGATGACCTAAAAATTTATCATTGTTTCAACAAGGTCAACCGCCAAATCTAAAATAACATCTTATGCCAAAATTCGATTTACCATACGCACAGCCAATTTCAGCTGATAAAAAAACTTTATACAGCAATGCCAGAATTATCGATCCGGAAACTGGTTATGATAAAGTCGGTAACCTTTTAACCATCGGCGATAAAATTGCTGATTTTGGTGAAAATATTTCAGCTTCTGATGCTGAAACCATTGATTGCAAAGGTCATGTTTTAGCTCCTGGTTTAATCGATATTCAAGTTCATTTCCGCGATCCGGGCCAATCTCATAAAGAAGATTTAACTACAGGTTCAAAATCTGCTGTTGTTGGTGGAATCACGACTGTTGTGTGTCAACCAAATACCGCACCAACTTTAGACTCAGTTTTAACTTTTGATTATTTACGCCTAAAATCACGCGAAGCCGCTTATTGCAACGTAAAAGCTTATGGCTGCATCACTAAAAACATGAAAGGCGAAGAATTGGCTGATATGCATTCTTTGAAAGAAGCTGGCGCTGTAGGCTTCACCGATGATGGTTTGCCTGTTATGAATGCCAATGTTATGCGTCGCGCTTTTGAATATTCCAAAAATCTCAATGTCGTAATCGCGCAACATGCTGAAGATTTGAACCTTACCAATAAAGGCTGCATCAATGAAGGAAGAGTTTCTTTGGAACTTGGAGTTCGTGGCATTCCAAATATTTCTGAATCAGTAATTGTTGAACGCGATTTAGCAATTTTAGAAGCTGTCGGCGGCCGTTATCACTTGCTTCACGTTTCTACACGCGAAGCACTTGATGCAATTAAACGCGGCAAGGAAAAAGGCTTAAATGCTACAGTTGAAGTTTCACCGCATCATTTCATGTTGACTGATGAACAAGTTTTAAAATCAGGAACTAACGCCAAAATGAATCCGCCACTGCGCAGCGAAAAAGATCGTTTAGCATTAATTGAAGGCTTGAGATCGGGCTTGATTGATGCAATCGCAACTGATCACGCGCCACATGATTTAGCTTCGAAAGAAAAAACTTTAGAAGAAGCATCTTTCGGAATTGTTGGCGTTGAAACCATGTTGCCACTTAGTTTAACACTTTATCACGAAAAAGTTTTATCACTGCGCGACTTACTTGCTAAAATGACTTGCAACGCTGCGAAAATTATTAATTTCGATGGCGGTGTAATTAAAAAAGGCGCTCGCGCTGATTTAGTTTTGATTGATCTTGATCATTCTTGGACAATAGATTCGCAAAAATTTCACAGTAAATCCAAAAATTCTCCTTTCGATGGCTTTAAAGTAAAAGGTCGCGCAGTTAGAACTGTAGTAGCGGGAAAAATGGTTTATTCGATTTAAGTTTTCCTAATTTTAAAATCCGTATGGACCCCGTCATTCGACGGGGTGACAAATGTAGAGTTTGTGCGATAAAACTAAAAACTTGTCACCCCGTCGAATGACGGGGTCCATACGGAATTGACTAAGCCAATAAACCCAAAATATGATTGCCAAAATTCTTATCATCGCTGGCTCTGATCCTTCTGGAGGCGCGGGAATTCAGGCTGATATCAAAACCGCAGCGGCACATAAAGTTTATTCATCGGCCGCAATTACTTGTTTGACGGCGCAAAATACTCAAAAAGTTTTTAATATTCATAATTCTCCAACTGGTTTTTTACGTGAGCAAATTGAAGCGGTTTTGGATGATATAAAATTTGATGCGATAAAAATCGGAATGTTGGGAACGCTTGAAATTATTGAATGCGTAGCTGATATTTTAAATAAAAAAGCCAAAAAAATTCCGCTTATTTTAGACACAGTAATGGTGGCAACTTCCGGAGATTTACTACTTAAAAAAAATGCGGTCGCAGCCTTAAAAAACCAACTGATTAAATTGGCTTATATTGTGACGCCAAATATTGATGAAGCTGAAGTTTTGGCAGAAATGAAAATCAGAAATATTGAAGATATGAAGCTCGCAGCCTTAAAAATCAAAGCTTTAGGATGTAAGGCAGTTTTGATAAAGGGCGGACATTTAAATTTTTCGGATGGAAAAATTAGAAGTATTTTACTTGATGAAAATTCTAAATTTCACATCATCAGCAATAAAAAATTCGGAGATAAAAATATTCACGGAACCGGATGCACCTTGGCCTCAGCTTTGGCCTGCAATATTGCAAAAAAGATGGTTTTATTAAGCGCTACAAAAAAAGCCAATAGTTACGTTTATCGCTCAATTGTTAAAAGTTTAAATGTGGGAAAGGGCAGTTTGGTGTTAAAACATTTTTAGTTTTATAAAGACTTTTCTACCAAAACTTTAGTTTTTGGTTTCTGGATGATTCCCTCAAGCATTTTCCATAATGCAAAAGAAATTATCGTTATGATAAATAAAAACGGTAAGGCTTCAATATTTTGTCCCGTAGTTTCAAAGACAATGATTGCCGCCGTAATTGGTTCACCAAGCATAACGCTTAAAAATGCTACCATTCCCACTAGTAAAAAAATTCCCATGTCAGCACTAAGAATTAGGCTATTTGCAACAGAGCCAATACTAGCACCAATCGCCAATGCCGGCGCGATTAAACCGCCAGCAGAACCGGAGGAAAAAGTGAGAAAAGTATTTATAATTCTTCCCCCGACTTCTTTGTACGAAAGAAAAATATTGTTACCAAATATCTGCTCTATGGTATGAATACCGCCACTAAAGGAATAAATTCCACTGTAAAAATTAGTAGCTGCAACTATCAAGCCAAAACCTATCGGAATTAGATGCCAAGAGTTAGATTTGATGTTACGTATTTTAAGATAGAAATAGTTGCACGCGGACTTGAGGATAGAAGCCAATAAAGCGCAAATTGCTATTATCACAATTAAAGGCCACCAATTTTCCATCTCATAAAACTTTACTTTATGCAGTAAAAATATTGAGCCGGTTGGGTGAAATATTATTGTTACAAGAATTACAAATATTACGACAATCAAGATGCTCTGCTTAAAATTTTTATAACCCATTTTAAAAAGTTTCTCAGCAGCAAAACTAATACCGGATAAAGGCGTATTAAATGCTAATGTTAATCCGATTGCACTTCCCGAAGCAACCCAGGTTTCTATATTAATTTTAGGTAAAAATCTTTTATATCGATCAGCAAATACTGCAAAAATACCAGCAGACATATGAACTGATGGCCCTTCTTTTCCTAGAGCTCCTCCACCAAAACTCGATAAAAGAGAACTGATGGTTTTAATTATTACGAGGCGAAAATTTAGAAATTGAGCAGCTTTTTCAAAATTGTGTGGTTCTGTTTTGAGTTGGTTAATTGCTGATTGCAAATAATTACCCGAAGCATTTGGGCAATATTTACGACATATATAAGCTGAACTCCAAAAGAAAAATGGAGTTATGAAAAAAGTAAGTAATGGATAATCCAGTAATCTTTTTTTTGCTATTACTCCAGTTTCATCAAATAGATGACAATATAATGTTATAAAAACTACAATAGAAGCTAGAAGCCCTAGTACTAAGACTAGACTTTTAAGCAACTTTTCTAACTTCATTTATTTTTTTATTAGATTAATAACGATGAGTTTCGAGGAAGATCAAGTAGATCTAAATAAGATGCAAATAATCTTTAAAACTTTGCCGCAGCCAGTAATTTAATCATATTCACATCATCAGCTTTTACCTCAACTGGAAAATAATCCACATCATCAAGCGGTCTGGCGGTGAAATATCTGTAAAAAACCAATGCTGTAAAATAGCTTCCAACAACACTCGGATGGCTTCCATCGCCGCTATAAAGTTCAATTTTGGAATTTTTCCCTTGAGCATAAAGCCAGTAATCTCCGATCGGAACTTCAACTGCATTTAACAAAGCTGCAATTTTTTTAGAATGAAAATTTGTCTGCGCCTGCATTAATTGAGCATTTTTTATAAAAGCTGTATCAGCATTACTATACCAAGCACTATCCGGCTTTCTAGGCCAAGTAATAAAAAGCACTGCCTTTGAATCTTGAAGCTTAATCGCATTCGCCCAAATCGGCGCTATTTGATATGCAGATTGAATACTGTCCTTATACTGCGCCCAAACACTTTGATCTTGTAAAACCACAAAATTCCAGGCTTGGCTTCTTAAAGCTTTTAATGCTTGGCCTTCATCCCATAATTTTTTTAAACCCGCACCTCCGATGGTTACTGATTCGGTGTGAATGTGGTAATTTCCACGAGTATCGGAAGCAGCTATTTTTTCCACCATTTTAGGCAGATCATTTGCTGCTATATAACTATTGCCGATGAAAAGAATATTGAGATTTTTGGTAGCAAGAATTTGCGCCTGAGCGGGAAAAGCGAGGAAGGTAAGAATTAATATTTTTTTGAGCATAAGAAAAAGTGTTAAATTTCAAAGGTGCTACAGCCTAAACTCTTCTAACCGCTTTATTTGTTTGCCGTTTTCGTCAAAATTATTTTTATTAAACCATTTATCAAAACTGGTTTTGCACTTCTTCCATTCACTGTCAATGATTGAGAAAAACATTGTATCACGATTCTCGCCTTTAATAATCATATGTTGGCGAAAAGTTCCTTCGTAAATAAATCCAAAACGCAACGCCGCTTTTTTTGAAGCCTCATTATTTAAATTGCATTTCCATTGAATACGGCGAAATCCCAAATCTTCAAAAGCATGTTTGAGCAATAAATAGACTGCTTCGCTGGCAATTGTGGTTTTTTGTAAATTTTCTGAAAAAGCAATGCCGCCAATTTCAATTGAGGCGTGATCTAAATTAAAATCCATTAAAGATAAAATTCCTAAAGCGCTATTGGATTTAGGATCGATAACTGTGTAATAACTGCGATTGGAGTTGGTTTCGCAAGCTTTGAGCCAATTTCGAAAATCATCTTTTTTTTCCCAAGGACCATTCATCAAATAAGTCCAAACATCTTTTTTACTACCGATAAACTGCCACAAATCTGGGCCGTGAAGCGCCTCTTTTAATGGTTCGAGGCGGCAATAATTTCCAACTAAATCTGAATTTTTAGGCAAAGATTTAGCTGGATTTGGCATATTTTTACAAACCGTGATTTTTAACCAAAAGTTCGGCGATCTGCACCGCATTTAGCGCCGCACCTTTTCTCAAATTGTCAGAAACAACCCAAAGTGAGAGGCCATTTTTGATTGAAGTATCTTTGCGAAGTCTTGAAACAAAAACCGGATCTTTCGTTGAGGCATCAATCGGCGTTGTGAAAATCATTTCTTGCGGACGATCAATAACTAAAACTCCATCAGCTTCTTCTAAAGCCGCGCGAGCTTGAGCAACTGAAATTGGATTTTCGAATTCAACGTTAATCGCTTCTGAGTGAGCGTTAAATACCGGAACGCGAACACAAGTTGCATCAACTTCAATTTTTGGATCGAGAATTTTTTTGGTTTCAACTTTCATTTTCCATTCTTCTTTTGTGTAACCATCATCCATGAAAGAATCAATTTGCGGAATCACGTTGAAAGCAATTCTTCTGCTGAATTTTTTTGGCTCGTTGAATTGATTAGCATAGATTTTTTTGGTTGAATCATAAAGTTCATCCATCGCTTCTTTACCAGCGCCAGAAACAGCTTGGTAAGTTGAAACTACAATGCGTTTGATTTTAGCCAAATCATGTAAAGGTTTTAACGCCACCAACATTTGAATTGTTGAACAATTCGGGTTAGCGATAATGCCGCTTTTTTTATAGCCGGCGATTGCTTCCGGGTTCACTTCAGGCACAATTAGCGGAACATTTTTATCCATTCTGAAATGGGAAGTATTGTCAATTACAACACAACCTTGAGCCGCAGCGCGAGGCGCGTGAATGGCAGAAACTTTTCCGCCTGGTGAAAATAATGCAATTGCAGTTCCCGTAAAATCATAATCATCCAAAACCTTCACCGTTAATTCCTTATCACCAAATGTAACTTTTTGACCCAATGAGTTGCGTGAAGCCAAAGCCACAACTTCATCAGCTGGAAAATTTCTTTCCGCTAAAATATTCAAAATTTCCCGACCGACATTTCCGGTGGCGCCCACAACGGCAATTTTTCTTTTAGACATAGTAGATTTGATTTAAGAATTAGGAATTAGGGTTTAAGTATTGTAGTTACATGTACTCTAATTTCTAATTCTTAATTCTTAAACTTAATTTTTTTCGATGTTAAAAAAATTTTTCATAATCGCCGGCGAAGCTTCAGGTGACGTGCTTGGAAGCAAGCTTATTAAAGAATTAAAAATACAAAATGATGATTCGCAATTTATCGGCGTGGGTGGGAAATTAATGAAAGAGCAGGGCTTGGTTTCGATTTTTCCGATGGAAGAATTGTCAATTATGGGCTTTGCTGAAATTGTGCCGCACATCCCGAAACTACTACGTCGGATTCGTGAAACTGCTGATAAAATCATCTCCGAAAAACCTGATGTTGTGATTACAATTGATTCGCCGGATTTTTGTTTTCGCGTGATAAAAAAAATCCAAAAAGAAAAAGTAAAAAAAGTTCACATGATTGCGCCGTCAGTTTGGGCTTACAGACCAAAGCGCGCTGAAAAAATTTCCAAACTTTATGATTTACTTTTGGCGATCTTGCCATTTGAGCCGCCTTACTTTGAAAAATATGGCTTAAAAACTGTTTTTATCGGCCATCCGATTACTGAAAATGCGCCGGATTTTTCTAAAAAATCTGCAGCAAATATTGAATTTAGAAATAAATATTCCATCGCGCCGGATGACCTCTTAATCTGCGTCACGCCTGGAAGCAGGAATGGCGAAGTTCAAAAAATATTCCCTGAATTTATCGGCGCAATTAATTTACTGATTGAAAAATTTCCCAATTTAAAAGTTGCAATTCCTTTAGTTGATAAAACCCGCGGTTTGGTTTTTGAAATGGCTCGAACTTTAAAAACTGAATATTTTTTAATTGAAAAAGAAGAAAAAAACGCGGCGTTTTTTGCCTCAAATTTTGCCTTAGCTAAATCCGGCACCAATGCGCTTGAACTCTCGCTTTATCACTTGCCGTTAATCATCGCTTACAAGATCAATGTCATCACGCATTTTATCGTAAAAAACCTGGTTAAAATTAAATTCGCTAATTTGATCAACTTGATTTTGAATAAAGAATTAATTCCGGAAATGTTGCAGGATCATTGTAACGCGCAAACAATTGCCTGTTATTTGGAGAGTTTAATTTTGGATAAAAATCTGGCGCAAAAACAAATCTCCGAAAGTGAAACAGCGCTTAAATTAATGGGTCTTGGAAGTGTTGAAAGCCCAAGCCAAAAAGCCGCAGTGCAAATTCTAAAATTATGAAAATAAAATTTACTTTTTTAACTCTGATTTGTGCAATTCTTGTAAGCACGTCTTTCGCGGCTGACAAAGGTTGCAGCACCAATTATTCTTCATTGGTTTTAGATGAAGGAACCGGCGATATTTTATATGGCCGACGTTCCGATGAACAATCTTATCCGGCATCTTTGGTGAAAGTTATGACACTTTATTTAACTTTCGAAGCCTTAGAAAAACATCAGCTGACAATGGATCGGGAACTAACAGTTTCTGAACTTGGAGAAGAAATTTCGCGAGTAAATAAAACCAACACTTTGCATTTAAAAGCCGGAAATAAAATTACGGTACGTGATGCGATTTACAGCGTGATCGTAAAATCATTCAACGAAGCTGCGGTTACTTTAGCTGAAGCAGTTGGCGGCAATGAATGGAATTTTGTGCGTCTAATGAATGATAAAGCCGCCGAGTTGGGCATGATTCACACCAGCTTTCGAAATGCCAGCGGACTCCATGAAGAAGGACAATATACAACCAGTTATGATTTAGCCAGATTGGCAATTGCGATTAAGCATGATTTTCCGCAATATTATCATCTTTTTGCGCTTAAAGAATTTAAATATCACAGCACCAAATATGAAACTCATAACCATGTTTTAGTTGATTACAAAGGCGCGGAAGGCATGAAAACCGGCTTTACCAAAGCTTCAGGATTTAACTTAATAACTTCCGCAAAAAGACAAGATCGTCGGATTATTTCAGTTTTACTTGGCTGCTCAACCCAACAGCGCCGTGATAAATTAACGAAAGAACTTTTAAATGAATCTTTTGAAAACCTGGAAAAACCAAAATTACATCCGCAACTTGAAGCAAAATTGAGCAAAGCTTTTAACTATGATGCAAAAGAAGAAAGCGGCACAAATCGCGGGGAAATTTGTGAACCATTGGTAAAATAATGAATTTTATAAACCGGTTTTTTCGTTAAGTTTTAAAATATCGACAATATCAAAAATCGCGCTCATTTCATTCACGATCATTTGGCTTTCTTTAACCAAATCTATTTCAGAAAAAACTGATCGAGGTTCAAATAAATCATAGTCGCAAGCAATTGCCAAAATCAAATTATTTTTGTAAAAAAGGGCCTCAATTTTTGAGCCTCCCATCATTCTTGATAGGTCAAGAATTCTTTGCATGAAAGATGTCGTGAGTAAGTATCTCGCCTCTATTTGATCTGAAGAATAAATTTCAAAAATCTTTTCAAATTCAGGATCTTCGAGTTCAACTTTTTGAACCTTGAGCAAATAATCTTTGGAAGAGACAATAAAATTTCCAACTTTTCCTAAATCTTTTTTTATGATTGTTTTGCCGCGAAAGTTTTTATTAAGGCTAAAAAAAATTATCGGACCTCTAAAAAAAACTCGGTAGTTTGTGCTGTTGGAATTACGAGAAAAGAAGTTCATAAATGCAGTTATACTCACACGATAGCATACTTTTTC
>JAZKII010000097.1:0-2357 GCA_040384945.1 Pseudomonadota bacterium | reverse complement strand
TTCATAAAGAATTTCAGCCAAGAAAATTTCTCTAGGCAGAATTCCTCCAGCCTGATCTCAACGTCTTTATACTTTCCAACCACACCATCTTCTGAAGATCTAATATTATTTTTGCCCCAAATATTTCTAAAAATACCTTGTATATTCTTGCTTTTTTGATCTTCGCCGACCTTGATGCCAAGGGGAAAATATTCAAACCCTTCAAAAAAATTAAAAATCGTGGTAAAAAAATATTTTTTTACCACGGCGCGATAGACCGAATCCGAGTAGTTGCCTAAGCTAAAATATAAAACACTAAAAACTGTCATTGAGCCATTAATGATTAAAACTGTGATGGCGCAGATGGTAAAAAACTGTTCAACATCCAAAGCTGACTTCAGAATCGATATCAAAATTATAGTTAGAATTACCGCATTAGAAACAAGAAGCCCTAAGCGCTGAGCTTTGACAATTTTTGTTAATTTTTGGAGGCGAAGCTCTTCAAACCTGGCGAAATGCGGTTTAATTTTTGCGCGAAAATATTCTGCAAATCCGGTATCTACTTTACCAGTTTCTCGATATTCAAGATTCATTTCTCGACTTCTAATTGTGCCGCCAAATAGCAGATATAAACGATAAAGAAACATTATAGGCCGGTTTTTTCGTTGAGTTTAAGAATATCAATAATATCGAAAATGGCACCGATCTGTTCAATGATTTTTTCGCATTCTTTAATTAAGATAACTTCGGTAAAAAGCCAAGTTGGTTCGAATAAATTTGTACCGTTACGAAATGTTAAAATCAAACTTTCCTGATAAAAGCAGGCTTCTGTTTGATCATTTCCGAAAAATTTATGAAGTGTCTTAAGACGCTCCAGAAAAGAGTTAGTGAGCAAATATTTGGCTTCGATTTGATCTGAAGAAAATACCTGAAAAATTTTTTCAAATTCAGGATCTTCAAGTTCAACTCGCGATAAAGAGCTATATTCCGCACTTTGTTTTGAGTTATTGAGAAAATTACCAACTGCACCTTCATCAGATTTAACTAAGGTGTGACCTTTGAATTGTTTGTTAAAATTCAATTTTACCACCGTGCCGTTATAGATGGCACTTAATACTTCATGGCTGGTTTCGATTTTGGCTGATATTTTAACAAAACCAAGCTCCACATCACGATATTTTCCGGTAATTAAATTTTCGCATTTCAGCTTTTCATAATAAGGCAATAACTCAAATCTATTAAGATCCCAACTATCAACTGAAGCTTCAGGAGCAAAATTAAAGCCATCAAAAAAACTGATAATATTTTTGCATAAAGACGATTTTATTTTGGATTGAAAAGACAAGCAAATTGCAATAGCCCACAAGCTGGGAGCGCCAATCAGCGCAAACACCAAATATCTTAAAGCTCGCTCCTGCATTCCCTTGCCCGACATATGCGCCAGCCAATTTTTATCGAAATTATAAAAAAATAAAATGAGGGCAAAAATCACCAAAAGAGAAATTCGCAAAGCCCAGAAAAATCTTCTCAAAGATTTCAAACGCAGCGCTTCCATTTTTATGCCGGAAGGTCTGATTTTCTGATTATAAAATTGTGTAAAACCAACATCTCTTGCGCCTTTCTCAACAAATTCTGCATCAGCAAATTTATTGCGAAATCCACCACCAAACAGCATCAAAATGAAATTCATATTTATAAAAATTTGCTGGCGTCAAGTGGCAAAATAACTACTAAATTCATTTTGATTATTTTTTAAGTTTATGAAGGTGAGTTATATTTTAGCGCTTTTTAGACACACCAAATATTTTCATCAAAATATCCGACGAAAATTCTAGCAACCAAACTAGCGGTAGGAAAATTTTTAAGATTAAATACATCGGCCGAGCAATGCGAACAGCGATTTTTTCCGGGTTGGTCAGTGCAATTCTTTTGGGCAAAATTTCACCGATTACAACTGAAAAATAGGTAATGATTACAACTACGATCACAACTGAAACAATTTCTCGATGTGGTGAGTTAAAATAAGGCTCAATATTTTCTGCGATAGTTGTACCGCCGTAAGCTCCGGCTAAAATGCCGATTAAAGTAATTCCGATTTGGATTGTGGATAGAAATTTTCCTGATTCTTCAGCCAGTTTCAGCGCGGTTCGGGCGCCTTTATTATTTTTTGCCAGTTGTTTTAATTTAGCTTTATCGGAGAAAACAATGGCGAATTCGGAAAGGGCGAAGAAGGCGTTGAGGATTAAGAGCAGGGTGATTACGAGGATTTCGGAGATCATATGAATGGTTTGCCAAGTTAGTAATTTAGGTCATCGAGCAAAGCACGAAGTGCGTCGTCGAGATGCTGGCTGGATGTTGTAAAATCGAGCCAGCATCTC
>JAZKII010000096.1:0-37000 GCA_040384945.1 Pseudomonadota bacterium | reverse complement strand
GATGCTGGCTCGATGTTGCAACACCACGCCAGCATCTCGACGACGGCCTAACGGCCTTTGCTCGATGACCTAAAGTTTTTTTAAACTTCTTTCTTCTTCGCCACCGCAACCAAAGCTGGGCGGATTAATCTATCAGCAATGGAATAACCGGCTTGGATAACTTGAATTACGGTTTCGTCATCCGCTTCACTTTCTACATGCGCAATTGCTTCATGAAAATTATGGTCAAATTTCTGATTCAAAGGATAAATTCTTCTAACCTGATTTTTTTCCAAAACTTTCATTAATTCTTTTTCAGTCATCACAATCGCATCGGCGTAATTTTTAATCGCCGGAACTTTTTCAATTTCATCTTTTGGCGCATTGTCGCTGGCGAGGAAAAAATTTTCCATTACCAAAACCAAATCGCTGGCGAAATTTGAAATCGCGAATTTTGCCGATTTTTCCAATTCTTCACGCGATCTTCTTCTAACATTATCAAGTTCCGCAAAAGCGCGCAAAATTTTATCATTTGACTCGGAAAGTTTTTGCTCAAGTTCGGCAATTTTTTCTTCCGGCGTAATTTTTACTTCTTCTGGTTGAGTTTCTGCTTTTGGTTCTTGTGAATTATTATTTTCGTCCATTTTTTCTCCTTTCAGATTTTTAATACAGTTTGACACATCCAACATATGAAGCAGTAAACTGAGTTTCAATAGGGTTGCTTTAAAATTTTTGATTTGTAACTTGATCGCAATTCTTTTCTTAAAAACCCCTCATAAAAATTCTTCAAAAAATGTCTGACAGAATGCTTGATCAAGCTAATTACTTGGTTCCAATGGTTGTTGAACAAACTGCAAAAGGTGAGAGATCTTTTGATATTTATTCACGCCTTTTAAAAGAACGCATCATTTTTTTATCTGGTCCGGTGAATGATCAGGTTTCATCTTTGATTGTGGCGCAATTGCTTTTTCTGGAATCGGAAGATCCGAAAAAAGATATTTATTTTTACATTAATTCTCCCGGCGGCATCGTAACTTCAGGCCTTGCCATGTATGATACCATGCAATATATCAGACCTGATGTTGCAACTCTTTGTATCGGCCAAGCCGCTTCAATGGGCTCGCTTCTTTTAACTGCCGGCGCTCCGGGAAAAAGATTTTGTTTACCAAATTCACGCATCATGATTCACCAGCCAAGCGGCGGTTATCAAGGCCAAGCAACTGACATCGAAATTCATGCTCAAGAAACCATGGCACTAAAAAGAAGATTGAACGATATCTACGTAAAACATACCGGACAAAAACTTTCCGTGATTGAAAAATCAATGGAACGCGACAACTTTATGTCACCGGAAAAAGCTAAAGATTTTGGCTTAATCGATGAAGTCATCGAAAAAAGATTTGAAAAATAATTAACGTCTAAAAATTTAATTTATGGTTAAGAAACAAGACGGTGAAAAAGAATTATCCTGTTCATTCTGCGGCAAAAACCAGAATGAAGTTAAAAAGCTAATCGCCGGCCCGACTGCATTAATCTGCAATGAATGTATCGGCATTAGTATGGATATTTTGCGTGAAGAGCAAAAAAAATCTCCCTTGCAAAAAACTGATGGCAGCAAGCCGACACCAAAAGATATTCTAAAAATCCTCAACGAATATGTTGTCGGACAAGAACATGCCAAAAAAGTTTTATCAGTTGCGGTTTATAATCATTATAAGCGCATTGATTCGATGAGCAGTTCTGCATCTTCCGACAGTGTTGAATTGAGCAAATCAAACATCATGATGATCGGACCAACCGGTTGCGGGAAAACTTTGCTGGCGCAAACTTTAGCTAAAATTCTTGATGTTCCTTTCACCATGGCGGACGCCACTTCATTAACTGAAGCCGGTTATGTTGGTGATGACGTGGAAAATATTATTGCGCGCCTTTTACAAGCAGCAAATTTTGACATTGAAAAAACGCAGCGCGGTATCGTTTATATTGACGAGATCGATAAAATTGCCCGCAAATCTGAAGATAATACTCGCCGCGATATTTCCGGTGAAGGCGTACAACAAGGTTTGTTAAAAATTATTGAAGGCACTGTGGCTTCAGTTCCAACTCAACCGGGTCGCAAAACTTCACAACAAGAATATGTGCAAGTTGATACGCGTAATATTTTATTCATTTGCGCCGGCGCATTTTCCGGTTTGGAAAAAATTATTATCGCTCGCGGCAAAGGCTCATCAATGGGCTTTGGCGCTGATGTTAGATCAAAAGATGACGATGCCGGAAAAGATATTTTTAACCTGGTTGAACCAGATGATTTAATTAAATTTGGTTTGATTCCGGAGATTGTTGGCCGTCTTCCGATCATCGCTCCACTTGAAGGTTTGACTGAAGAAGATTTAACCAGAATTTTATCTGAACCAAAAAATTCTATAGTTCGTCAATATCAAAAACTTTTCGATATTGATAAGGTTGAATTGAAATTTGAGGAAGAATCTTTGAAAGAAATCGCTAAAAAAGCGATTGATAGAAAAACCGGTGCGCGTGGTTTGAGAGCGATTGCTGAAAATATTCTTTTGGAAACCATGTTTGAAATTCCATCAAAAAAGCATGTCAAATCGGCTTTGGTTACTAAAAAAGTTTTGACCGAAGGAAAAGGTTTGGAAATTACTTATTTAACAGAAAAAGAAATCGAAGCGCGAGAAGAAGAGAAAAAAACAATTACTGTTGTTCCGCAAAAAGAAAAGAAAGGTGTGGCTTAAAAGATTAAGGTCATCGAGCAAAGGCCGTAAGGCCGTCGTCGAGATGCTAGCGTGGTGTTGAAACATCCAGCCAGCATCTCGACGACGCGCTAAAGCGCTTTGCTCGATGACCTATTTTTTTAACAGCTATTTTAGAACTTTAATCTCCAACGCATGCATTCCACCAACACCAAATTCATCTTTTAAAATCGCATTAATTTTTCGATGCGCATTTACCGCACTTAATCCTTTCAATTCTTCCGCCGTAATCTTTACCGCAAAATGCGTTTCCCCACTTCCATCATCACCCATATGTCCGCTGTGAAGATGGGAATTATTTATCACCTCCAAAAAACTCGGATTTAAATTATTTTTTAGCTTTTCTTCGATCCTTTGCTTCATGTTAAAAAATCTGTTAATAACTTGTTAAAAACTCTCCACTTATTCACCGAAAACTTTTTTAATAAAAACTTATTAAATTTTTCCACATTTTATCCACAGGTTTTCATACTGTTGAAAAAGTTTTTCTTAAATTTTTTGCCTGTTAATAACTTTTATAAATCCTTTATTTTCAATGAATAATTGGATTTTAATCTGTTAATAAAATTGTTAAAAATTTTTAATTAAGAAATTAACAGCCCTAATAAATATATCTAAAACATAAATGAATAATTTAATTAATACTCTTCTCAAAAAAGAAAAACTTTCAAACCCACCAATTTGGATAATGAGACAGGCAGGAAGATATTTACCGGAATATCGCGAAATCCGCTCTAACGTAAAAAACTTTTTAGAACTTTGTTATACGCCGAAATTGGCTTCAGAAGTTACGTTACAACCAATTCGCAGGTTTGATTTTGATGCAGCGATTATATTTTCAGATATATTGGTAATACCTGACGCTCTAGGTGTGAAAGTTGAATTTGTAAAAAATGAAGGGCCAAAGTTACAAAAAATTTCTTCAATTTCAGATTTAAAAAACTTCAAGACCGACAATATTAAAACCCATTTGCAGCCCGTTTTCGAAGCGCTAGCTCTGACAAAATCAAAACTTGATAGTAGCAAAGCCTTAATCGGTTTTTCGGGCTCTCCATGGACTTTAGCTTGTTACATGATTGAAGGTGGTGGATCGAAAAATTTTGATTTAACCCGCGAAACCGCAATTCGTGATGAAGAGTTCTTTAAACAACTAATCGAAATTTTAACTCAAAACATCATCACTTATCTTTCATTACAAATTGAAGCCGGCGCTGATGTGGTTAAACTTTTTGATTCCTGGGCTGGAATTTTGCCACCAGAGCAATTGAGAAAATGGGTGATTGAACCAACTAAAAAAATCGTTTCTGAAATTAAAAAACGCTACCCGAAAACTCCGATAATTTGTTTTCCGCGCGGCATTGGCATGAATTATAAAGAATTTGCTTTAAGCGTTGCACCGCATGGTTTGGCGCTTGATCAAAATATGGAAAAAAAATGGGTAAAAGAAAATTTACAAGAAAATATGGATGTAGTTGTACAGGGAAATCTGGATAATTATTTGCTGGCTTTTGGATCTAAAAAAGAAATCGAAAAAGAAGTTTTAAATATTTTAGAAAATTTCGGCAGCCATCCGTTTATTTTTAATTTAGGCCACGGAATTTTACCGGAAACCCCGATTGAAAATGTAGAGTTGGTGGTGAATTTAGTTAGAGGAAATCGTTAAATTACAAAAAGCATTTCAGTTTCTGTAACTGCCGCTGGAGTTCCGATGTGGAAATATTTACCTTTTAACTCCACACCTTTAACGCGATGCATTAATCCATCTTCGCCAACTGCAGATTTATAATAATGCGACATTGAAAAACATTCTTCCGGCGCTTTTTTTAAGATTGCCGGGTTAATGATTTGTAATCCCACATAAACATGCGTCAATGGCACATCAGGAAAACGAAAAAGAGTTCCACTATCTAAATAAAAATCGCCACCGCCGTGAATATTTCCTTCATAACCAATATAATCTTCCGTTTTTTTAAGGCCTAAAAGAATGTCGCATTCCTCAGGATTCCAGGATTTTGCCAAATATTCAATATCCGAAATCACACTTTTTTCTTGCCATAAAACGTCGCCATTAATCGTTAAAAGCGGTTCATTTAAATCAATTAAATCTTGGGCAAAAACTAATCCGCCGCCGGTTTCAACTTTTTTATTTTCACGGGAAAAAATAATTTTCGGATTATTTAATTTTTTAATATGAGCTTCAAGTTGATCAGCCAAATAATAGCCGTTAATTATGATTTTTTTGATGTCGGAAATTTGATCCAACTTTTCAATAGTGTAGTCAATAATAGACTTATCTTTTATTTTAATAAGAGGCTTGGGAGTTGAATCAGTAAGCGGCTTCATGCGCTCACCGCGACCTGCAGCAAAAATAAAAGCTTGGGTAATTTTTGTCATTTTTAATTTATGAAATAAACTCTATTCGGTAATTCATTATTATTGATTAATGAATCATTGGGAAAATACTTTTTTAGCAATTCGCCATGTTTTTTAATGGCATTGATTAATCCTTCAGCAGGTTTTTTATCTTTCATTCCTTGAGTTACCAAGTTGCAAACTTCCTGTAATTCATCATGAGAAACTATATCTTTGCTCCGTAAATCAGTTCGAACAATTGTCATATGTTCAAAATATGAAGTATAAATCAGCAAAGCGCTGCCTTTTTGGGTAGAACCCAGATTATAGCTGTAAAAATATTCACAGGCGCGGCGATTTACTTCTTCCAGCATTTCAGATTTTGTAATGAAAGGTGCGCATAAAATTGGAAATTGTCCGGCGAGATTTATTCCGGCAATAAAAGATAAAGCTAATACCAGAAGAAGTATGGAATCGGAGTTAGAAAATCTAACGGTGATAGCTGCTGCAATGAAGGTTAAAAATATCGTAAAAATATATTTAGCGGCATGATAATTGCCAGATGATCGCGCAAAAACTGGTACAATTTCGCCATTACTTCCGACCTCAGCTCGTCTTATTGCTTCTTTAATATCCTTGATTTCATTTTCGTTAAATAATTTTCTCATTTTTTTTGAAATTAATTTTAAGATTATTACCAGCTTCCACTCGCTCCACCGCCACCGCCGGAGCCACCACCAAATCCGGAATTGCCGGAGCTTCTAAGTAACATCCAGATTAAAAATCCGACTCCAGCTAAAAATGCCCAGCCCCAGCCTTTTCGGCCGCTTTTGAAAAGTGAAAAAGCGATTCCGATTATTGATAAAATTGCGATTATTAAAAGCGGATAAAACCATTTTGGAACTTCCTGCTTTGGAAGTTCAAAGCCACGGGCTAAAGTATCTAAAGCTTTGGCGCCATTTAAAATTCCATTTGAAAAATTACTTTCTTTAAATTCCGGAATAATAAAATTACTCATTATTTTTAAGGCATCTGCATCGTAGCGATGATCATAGCTGGCGCCAAATTCTATGCGGACTTTTCTTTCATTTTTGGAGATGAGTAAAAGAATGCCGTAATTGTGGGTTTTATAGCCGATTCCCCAATTATTGAAAAGTTCGATGGCATAAGTTGCGATGCCGTCAATTGAGTCATATTCTAAAAGTGAATTGATGGTCACAACATAAAGCGGAATTTGTTGCTCTTTCAAAAGATTTTCCGCGATGAGATTGATGGTTTTTTTATCTTCTGCCGAAATCATGTGAGCTTCATCAGTGATAAAACTTCCTGCTGTAGGTTTGGTCGGAAAGCTTACGGCATAAGCGTTAGAAGAGCAAAAAACCAGTAAGGAGAAGAGCAGGATTTTGATTAAGTTCATGTTTAAAATTTGTAATTTTGTATTTTATTCATCAACAGCAATAAACCCGCCAATTTGAGAATCCCACAATTTTTTATAAGTACCGTTCAAATCAAGTAATTCCTGATGTGATCCATCCTCAACTATCCGACCTGTGTCAAAAACTAAAATCCTGTCCATGTGTTTTAAAGTTGAAAGACGATGCGCGATTACAATCGTAGTCTTATCTTGCATTAGATTGGCGAGACTTTCCTGAATTAAATTTTCAGTGATTGAATCAAGTTGGCTGGTTGCTTCATCCAAAATCAGGATCGGCGCATTTTTTAGAAAAGCGCGCGCAATGGCAATTCTTTGGCGCTGGCCGCCCGAAAGTTTAACGCCACGCTCGCCAACAAGAGAATTATAACTTTCGGGCAAGGTTGCGATAAATTCATGGGCGTGAGCTTTTTTTGCGGCTTCGATTACGAGAGATACACCATCTTTGGCTTGTAATTCTCGATCTTGCGACTCAAGGATGACTGGTTGATTACCATAATAAATATTTTCCAAAAGCGTGCGGTGAAAAAGTGAAGGATCTTGCGGAATCACGCCAATTGCGGTGTGAAGGGAATCTTGGGTAACTTTAGAAATATCCTGGCCGTCAATTAAAATTGTACCGAAATCAACATCAAAAAAACGTAAAATTAAATTGACGAAAGTAGTTTTGCCACCGCCGGAATGTCCGACTAAACCAATTTTTTGTCCCGGTTTTATAGTGAGATTTTTGCCGCAAAAAAGCGGTGCGGAATTTTTATAAGAAAAATTTACATCGCGAAATTCAATTGCACCGCGCGTTACTTTTAAGTCTGTGGCGGCAGGCGAATCCTCAATCTGTAAAGGTTCGTTAATTACAGAAAGTGCCTGATTTATGGTTCCGACATCTTCGAGAAATCCGTTTAATTCATTCGCCGTCATCCACATTAAATGAATGATCCAGTTATTGATCGTAAATAATAAAAGAAAGTCGCCCAAAGTTACTTGGCCTTTAGAATAAAGCCAAATCAGCGTGATGATGCAAAAAGAAAAATAGGCCGAGAAAGTGAAGGCGTGAAAGATGTAAAACTTGATTAGAAAAATATTGCGCTGCTTGGAAATTTTGGTGTAATCATCCTGTAAAGCCGCGATTTTACTGCTTTCGTAACGTGAGCGTGAGAAAAATCTGACATTGCTAATATTGCTTAAAACATCAACTAAATTGCCCATGATTTTAGTTTGTTGATCTGCTGCCGCAATTGAGAGTGGTTCGGTTGATTTAGCGGCGCGAAAGGCCATTAAAATAAAAATTGCCGCCCAAAAAATCAGGGCAAAAGCAAAAAGTTTATGAACGAAAAAAAGCGTAAAAAATGCAATTATTAAACTTAAAATTACGTTGAGAAAATTATAGAGAATTTTGCCCAGCATTGGTGGCGTTGAGTTGGCGAGATCGCGAACTTTATTTGCCAAAGAGCCGGAAAAATTATTTTGAAAAAAATTATGCGAATGCTGCATGGTGTAGTCCATCGATTCGCTGGTGATTTTTTTCTTCATTAAAGGGTTTAAATTCATCCAGGAAAAATCAGCGAGTCGCCAGATTAATCCGGGTAAAAGAGTTAATCCGATTAGCAGCAGAGCGGTTGGCCAGATTGTTGAAATTATATTTTCGTGAGGAGTGGCAGCGAGTTTATCGATTAAAATTTTTGAAACGTAAGGCCAAAGCGAAAGGTCGATTGCGTTGTAAAGAACAACAAAAAGATGCAAGCCAACATAGAATTTGAAAGGCTTGATTGCGTGCAACAGAAATGTAAAAGCGGTTTTTGGTTTTTGCATTTTTTTGATTTGTGAAAATCGAGCTAGCATCTCGACGACGCTTCGCTTTGCTCGATGACCTAATTCTTTTTTATTCGCGACTTCTTTATTTAGGTCATCGAGCAAAGCGCTTTAGCGCGTCGTCGAGATGCTAGCTCGATCTCTAAACAATATCCAATCCAATATCCACCGCGCGTGCTGAATGAGTAAGCGAGCCAATCGAAATAAAATCAATTTCTAACCCTGAAAATTCTTTCACAGTTTTTAAAGTCATGCCGCCTGAAATTTCAATCTGCGATTTTTTATTAATGATTTTGATCGATTTTTTGATGTCAGAAATTTTCATGTTATCGAGCATAATAACATCAGGTTTTGCTTTAACTGCTTCTGCGACTTGTTCAACTGTGTCGCATTCAACTTCGATTTTTAATTTGGAATCAGCGCAAGCCGCAACTGCTTTGGTAACACTTCCGGCTGCGGCAATATGATTATCTTTAATCAAAATCATATCAGCCAAACTAAAGCGGTGATTTTTTCCGCCGCCAATTTCAACGGCATATTTTTGTAGAAAACGCAATCCCGGTAAAGTTTTTCGGGTGTCGAGAATTTTGATTTTTTTATTATTAAGTGCCGCAACAAATTGTTGGGTAAAAGTCGCAACTCCGCTTAAATGCTGGATCAAATTTAAAATAACTCTTTCAGCAGCGAAAACTAATTTGGCGTCACCTTTTCCGGAAGCGATTGATTTTGTTTTAGAAATTGCGGCGCCATCTTTGGCGGAAATTTTGAAATCGAGTTTGGAATTTTTAAATTTCGGAGAATTTTTTAAAGCTAAAAAAGCCTCCGAAATCACATCATGTCCGCAAAAAATAATATCTTCGCGAGCTTTGATTTCAAAGCTCACAATGCTATTTTTGGGAATTGTTAAATCAGAAGTAATATCATCCAAAGCGCAATCTTCGCAAAGGGCAATTTCAACAATTTTTGTAATCTCTTTTTTTACAGATTCTTTTTGCATTTGCGGGGATCGAATTTTTGTTTTTGTAATTTAGCCAGGCGCTGATTGATGAAAACACGCATGAAATTCATTTCTTGCGCGCTGATCTGGCGTTCGCCGCTTTCACTTTCTTTAATTAAATTTTCGATAACGGCAAAAGCCATGCAACCATCGCCCATTTCTTCGTAAAGGAAAGCCGGCATTTGCTTGGTCCAAAAAGGCGCATTTGGCGAATTATTGGAACTTAATTTTTCGGCCATTTCCAAAGCGCGATTAATATCGCCTAAATTATTTTTAGCAATGTAAGTGCCTTGAAAAAGCCACCACCATTTATTGTCAATGTCGCGCGAAGCATGTTGATCGAGATAATCAACAATATAACGCGTGTCAGGTTTATTTTGGGTTTGGGAATAATAATAAGCGGCTAAAGCGGGGATGAAATTGGATTTAGGATTTAGCTCATCAAGCATTGTCATCCATTGGTAAAGGCGGGAATAATCGTAATTTTTTAAAGCGATAAAGCCGGCAAAAACGTCGCCGGAATTTTGCAGGCGCGTTCCTAAAACGCGGAATAAAAATTCATTATCGCCCAGCGACAATGTTGAAACTAAATATTTGCTAGGAACCGGCGGAATGATTTCAAAACTTGGTTTTATATTTTCAGTTTGTTTCCAGAAAAAAATTTGCGCGACAAAAGTGGCGATGAAAAGCCAGAAGAAGATTTTATGTGAATAAATATGATAAAAGAGACTCATTTTAGAATTGCTTCTTTTTAAAATCATGAAAGGCCATGAAAATCATAAGAGGAATGTAAATTACTGATTGCAGTAAAATTATTTTCAAATTGCTTGAATCCGTGATTCCGTAGGTTAGCCAGCTGCTTTGTCCGAAAAGATCGAGACGCGGAAAAAGGGCGGAAAGAAATTTTAGGGAAGTATCAAGAAAATGGTTTTTGGCTTGCGTTAAATCTTGCGGCAAATTGATCGCCAAAACAAAAACTCCCATCAAGCGCGAGATAATGTAAAAGCCAAAACTGGCCATGATTGCGGAGAAGGAATTTTTTAAAATTAGTGAAGATAAAAGTGAAAAAGAAATCACGATCATAAGTTCGGAAAGCAAACTTCCTGACCAGACAAGAAGCCCGAGTTTATTGGCGTTGGTGATGAATAAAATCGCAGTTACTAGTGGAATAAAAATCAGAAAAGCGGCAATGAAAAAGCCGAATAAATAACCCAAAATAAATTGCTCACGCGAAATCGCTTTAGAGATGATGAACTCAACTTCTTTATTTTCGAAAGCGCGATTAATGTTAAGACAAACGAATAAAATCATGCCAATTGCTAAAATCGCGCGCGAAGAGCCCGCAATATAAGCCGAAGTCATTTGCTGCTGTTCGGTTAAAGCAGTTGAGCCTAAGAAAATCGAGAGAGAAAAAGAGGCAATTAATGTGATAAAAAGACCGGCATAAAGTCTGTCTCTAATGCCGGTCAGAAGGATATATTTTAGAATCGACTTCATATTAATTAGTAAAATATGGACGTCTGTCAGTATCAAATTTTTCTTGCATATCGCGATCAATTTTATTCGCAGTAGCGCCGCTGCTTAAAATTGTAGCTTTGATGAAGATTACAGTTTCAACGATTGTAGTATCTTTTGAAACTGATTTGAAAAGCCAGCCTAAGATCGGAATGCGTTGCAAGAAAGGAATACCGCTATCAGTGTTGGTGGTTGTATCTTTCATCAAGCCGCCAATTACAAGAACGCTGCCGCTTTTAATTTTCGCGATAGTGTCGATGGTACGAGTTTGAATAACCGGAACTTCGTTAGAAATTCCTGAAGGACTGGCCGGATCGACTACAGTACTACTTTTGATCGATAATTGTGGTTTAACGCTCATGATAATTTCACCGGTTCTCAAATTAATTGAAGGTGTAATATCAAGTTGCACACCGACATTTTCTTCCTGTTTAGTGGAAGTAATAGTTTGAGTGTTAGCAGCCGAAGTACCAGTTGTAGTAACGTTTTGGTTATTATCGATTTTGAAATAAACTAATTTGTCACCGAAATTTAAAGAAGCTTTTTGGTTGTTGATGGCGTGAATACGCGGGCTGGAAAGAGTTCTGGTAGTTCCAAAAGTTTCAAGCGCACTTACCGTGGCGCTGATGTCAGCACCGAATAATTCAAGCGCAGTATAAGTGATACCGCTCGTAACAGCGACACTGTTATTAGCAGTTATATTATTTTGTTTACCAAGAACTGACCAATTAATACCGGCTTTGAAGGTTTCAGATAAAGAAACTTCCACAACTTTTGCTTCAATTAAAACTTGTGCTGAAGCTGATCTTTCAACGTCTGCCAAATATTTTGTGATTGTGGCATGTTCTTTAGTAGTGGCAAAAATCGAAAGAATTCCGGCTGATTTGTTAGAAGAAATTGCGGAAGCGGCGTTAGATGAATCTTCGGATGCTGATGAAGAGGCGGAAAGAATAGCGTTAACGTTGGTTTCAACATCACTCCAAAGTTGGCCATCGATCAAATAATCAACGAAATAATTTTTCATGAAAGGAGTATCGCGCTCAAAATGTAAAACTCCATTTTGATAGCTGTAGCGCAAGTTGCCAAGCGATGCAATGCGATCTACAACTTCTTTGAAAGGACGATTTTTAGCATTTAAAATAATGCCACCATCAATGCCGGGATCGAGGTCGATGTCAATTTGGGCAACGCGTCCAAGTTCAATCAAAACATCTTTTAGAGGAACTTGATCGGTAACTGAAAAAGAAATTGTTTTATTGCTACCAATTGAAGGCGCTCTTGGAGCGGCAATTAATTTTGAAATGTTAGGAATTGGAGCTTCAACTACCTGATTTGTTTTGGCTTTTTCTGGATTTTTCATGATGCTATTTTTGATATCCGACCTGGATAAACCATTTTGTGTATCAAATGGATCAAGCTTCCCGTAATAACAAGAAGGTTGCGCAAATAACAGCGATAAAATGAAAAGCTTTTTAAGAAGATTGCTTGATTTAGACACTGAAGAATTCTCGTTAAATTGAGTAGGTGAAACTTTAGTAAAGTGTAATGAATAAAATTATAAACAACTTTTATTTGCGAAGTTTTTTTTAATCAATCTTTAGTCCTTAAAATTTTTATCTTTTAGTTGTTTTGATTCAAAAATTCATTTGCTGCTTTCTTGATTTTAGTAAAAGCAAATTTACCATAGTCCATAATTCTTCCTACCCAAAAAAATTTCCAAAAAAATGCTCAAAGAACAGGACAAAATTTTTACTAATCTTTACGGTTTTCAATCAGCAAATTTAGAAGCTGCTAAAAAAAGAGGCGATTGGCAGGAAACCAAAAAATTTCTGGATCAAGGTTCGGAATGGTTGATTCAACAAGTTAAAGATTCTGGCTTGCGCGGCCGCGGTGGCGCTGGTTTTCCGACTGGTACTAAATGGTCTTTCGTTCCTAAAAAATCTGATCCAAAAGAAGGTAAACCACATTACTTGGTTATTAATGCCGATGAATCTGAGCCAGGCACTTGCAAGGATCGCGATATTTTGCGCAATGATCCTCATAAATTAATTGAAGGTTGTTTAATCGCTGCGCGCGCAATCAACGCCAACACTTGCTACATCTACATTCGTGGCGAATATTATAACGAAGCAGTTGCAATGCAGCGTGCAATTGATGAAGCTTATGATGCAAAATTAATCGGTAAAAATGCCTGTAATTCTGGCTGGGATTTGGATGTTTATGTTCATCGTGGAGCCGGCGCTTATATTTGCGGCGAAGAAACTGCGCTTCTTGAAAGTTTGGAAGGAAATAAAGGTCAACCTCGTTTGAAGCCGCCATTCCCGGCACTTATCGGGCTTTATGGTTGTCCGACAGTTATTAACAATGTTGAATCAATCGCAGTTGTTCCGGAAATTTTACGTCGTGGACCAGCTTGGTTCGCAGGTTTAGGACGTGAAAGAAATACTGGAACTAAAGTTTTTTGTATTTCCGGTCACGTAAATAAACCATGCAATGTTGAAGAAGAAATGGGAATTCCACTTCGCGAATTAATCGAAAAACATGCCGGCGGCGTGCGTGGTGGTTGGGATAATCTTCTAGCTATAATTCCTGGTGGATCATCAGTTCCAATGATCAAAAAAGATGTTTGTGATACTGTGTTAATGGATTTTGATTCATTAAAAGCTGCAGGCACCGGACTTGGAACAGCAGGCGTAATCGTGATGGATAAATCAACTGACGTAATTGCCGCAATTGCCCGACTTTCCCATTTCTATAAACATGAATCTTGCGGCCAATGCACGCCATGCCGCGAGGGCACGGGTTGGCTAATGCGCATCATGGATCGTATGGTTGCGGGAAAAGCAGAAGTAAAAGAAATCGATCAGCTTTATAATTTAACTAAACAAATTGAAGGTCACACCATTTGTGCTTTAGGTGATGCCGCAGCTTGGCCGGTTCAAGGTTTAATCAAAAATTTCCGCGGTGAAATGGAAAAAAGAATAGTTGAAAACAGTGTCAAATAGCATTTCAAAAACCTCAAAAATTGTTGCGCTAATTACTGCTTGCGGGCGTGGAACACGCTTCAATCGCGGCGAGGGAATTCCCAAGCAATATTTGCCGCTAGCCGGAACACCACTTTTACGTCACTCAATTTTAGCATTTTTAAACCATCCAAAAATTGATGATGTAATGTGCGTGATTCATCCTGATGATGTTGCGCTCTACGAAGAAGCCACGGCAGGACTTGATTTGCTAAATCCGATTTTTGGCGGTGAAAGCAGGCAAGCTTCAATTCGTTTTGGTTTGGAAGCTTTAAATGAATATAAACCAGACAAGGTTTTAATTCATGATGGCGTGCGCCCTTTTGTTTCTAAGCGCGTGATTAATGGCATTTTAGAAAAACTCGAAACTCATCCGGCGGTAATTCCGGCAATTGCGGTTGAAGATACGCTAAAAAAATATTCTGATGGCAAAATTGAATGGACGTTGGAGCGTGAAAATTTATGGCGCGCCCAAACTCCGCAAGGATTTATTTATGAAGATATTTTAAATTCCCATGTCGCTTTTAAAGATTTAAATTTCACTGATGATTCGGCACTAAATGAATATGCCGGAATTCCGGTGGCGATTGTTCCCGGCTCACAAAATAATTTTAAAATTACTACAGCCGAAGATTACGAACGCGCTACCCGCATGGCTTCGATGTTGATTCAAAATGTAAAAGAAGAAACTCGTTGTGGAAGTGGATTTGATGTTCATGCCTTTCGCGAAAAACAAAAAGATGAAAATAATTTTATCAAAATTTGCGGCGTTGATGTTGAATTTGATAAAAAAATTGAAGCCCATTCCGATGGCGATGTTGGTATTCACGCCTTAATTGATGCGCTTTTAGGATCGATTGGTGCAGGTGATATTGGAGAACATTTTCCGCCATCTGATTCCAAATGGAAAAATGCTGATTCGCGTGAAATGTTAAAAAGCGTTAATCATTTACTGATTAAAAAAGGCGCTTCGATTGTGAATTTAGACATCACGATACTTTGCGAAAAACCGAAAATTTCCAGATATAAAACCCAGATGAAAGAAGAATTGGCAAAAGTTTTAAATATCTCGCCAAGCCGTGTCAGCGTTAAAGCTACAACAACAGAAAAGTTAGGGTTTTTAGGTCGCCAAGAAGGAATTGCCGCTCAAGCTGTGGCCTCAGTTTGGATGGCGGTTACTGAATATACTAACGATGAATTAAATGATTGACCTCAATAGTAATTTTGCCATGGGCAATAAAACCATCCATTAGTTTCATGATGCGACCTATAACATGTTTTTCTGTTAGAGGCGCTCCATATTCAGTTTTGCAATAAGCCAAAAACTTAGCACAAAAATCCTGATAAACTTTTAGAAGTTCGAAAATGTGCAAATTAGGAAAACGATATTCTTTATTTTCGCGTTCATCTTCGCGCTTCAAAAATCCGATCGCAAAAGCGAAAGACAAAAATTGCACAAATTTCGGATCTTGAATCACACCCAGGTCGGAGCCATAATCCAAGCCTTTTTGCAGCATTTTAGTAAATTCATTGCGACCATTTTCAAATCTTTCCATATCTTCAATCAATGATGTCGGATCAAAATTATCATCGGCAAAAATATAATTAAAAATCGCGATAACTTGTTCAGTCGTAATATTCTTTTTTAATCCGCCAAAAAGCTCGGCAGCGCCATTGAGCATTGGGGAATAATCCTGTGAAAGTTGTAAAATTAATTCGTCACTAATTTGTTTTAAGTCCGGCAATTCTTTTTGCAGCATTTCATAACCAGTGCCACGAAGTGCGGCTTTCTTGCCACGAGCGTGGTTTACGCGGTTTAAAACAACTACGATAAAAGTCGGAAGCAAAAGCGCGGCACCAAGATTGGCGCACATGAAAGTGATGTAAGATATAAGTGCTGAGTCGGCGGTGAGATTGTTCAAAGTATACATATTGCTGATGAAGGCAGAAATCATCAATATGGCGCCGGTAATGGTAAATCTTGGGCGCACCATTGGATTCAGCAGTTCAACTACATTTACACTTTGGCCGCTAAACGGATTCCATAAACGCAATTGTCCTCTATCATAAGCTTTTAAATAGCTTTGAATTTCGCTGAGAGTTTTGCTGTTGCGGGGCGGATATTTGTAGCCTGTAAGTTTAAAATCTTTAATTTCTTCTGTCATAAATTTGCAGAATTTTAGTTGCCTGAATTAGCGAGGATTTGCGATTTTTCCTGAATTAAATTGGCTCTTTCTTCAACCGTGATTTTAATTTTTTCTACTTCTTCGTCAGAAATATTTTTGGGAACGTAAATCGGGCTTTCATCAAAGTAAAAACAAATTGTCGAAAAAGGCAGCGGGATAAAAAATTTGTCCCAGGTGTTGAGCCTTTTAAATCGCGATGTCGAGTAAGAAGTTGCGATAATTCCAGCTTGAGAAATACGGGCGATATTTATCACTTCGCCATTAATTTTCTGGTTTGGCCCGCGCGGGCCATCAGGCGTGATGCCTAGAGAATAGCCACTTTTCAAGCCATTAAAAATTTTCTTGAAATTACCAATGTCAATTCCGCGTGACGATTTGCGATTGTCTTTTGATGAACCTAAAATTGAAATCAGCCCGAATCTTTCCATAATCCGACCCACGAATTTACCGTCGCCGTGGCGTGAAGCCAATGTCATGAAATTGTAATATGGATAAAGTTTTTTCGGTTTTTTGGTGATGTAAGGAATCATCATCAAACGATTATGCCAAAAGAAAATAATCAGCGGTTTTTTGTTTTTTGCCGCTTCGATAATCACTTCCTGGTTTTTGAAAATCTTTTTACTGGTATGATAAACCAACATCATATAGCCGACAAAAATCAGGCAGATTAATTCCTGAAACAGCCAGCTATAAGTGATTTTGCGCAATAATTGTTTGAATTTTGTTTTGACATCATACCACTCAACGTCGGTCTGATAGCCAAAGATTTTCCATTTTTTTGTCATCTCGATTTAGAGGTTGTTTTCTTATCTGAGAGGGGTTCGGAGAAATTAGGTGCGAAGGAAGCTCCAGTCTCAATATCTCGATCCAGTATTATATTAATAACTTCATCTTCTTTGAATTCTTGTACTTTCCCAATATTTCGTTTGGAATTCAGTTGAGCCACTGAGGATTTTACATTTCCATTATCCAAAAAATCTGCCAGCATTAATGAAATAGTAGCAAACTTAGCTTGTTCTTTATTCGGTAAGGAATCGGTTACGCCTTGAATAATGGTTTTGCAATCTTTACGGAAGGTTTCAGGGTTTATATTTGGCAGTGCTAGTGAAGATATTTTATTATAAATAAGGGCATAAGAAATTGCTTGAATCATGAGCTTATTTTCTATGCTGGTTTCTGGTGCTGCTGAAAGATTAAGTTTAAGAGAATCATTCGTAAATCTTATTCTAAAAAAATTTATTTCACGCCCCAATTGTGTCTCTAGTGATCGGCTTCTTCCGTCATTGCTGAACATATCATTTACAATATCTGACAAATCTTGGTTTGATAAAGATGGGCCATATTTTACGATATGGTTAAATATCTTGTTACAATTCGAAGCAGGAAATTCTCTTTGATTTGTAAGAGTGTTGGATACTAGATTAATCAAGTCTGGTGATAGATCAGGTTCACTATTATTAGTGCCTGTAATAAAAACTTTACGAGCAGTGTCTCGATTTTTTATAGCATATTTTATTAAGGGTAATCCTTTTTTTATCGCCAATGCTGCTCCTATACCTCCTGCAGTATATAAAAGACCTTGAGATATTGCAGTTGTACTAGCCGCTGCTTTTACAAAGGCAAAAATTCCTAGAGCAGCACCAACAACAACTGCGGTTACATTGCCAAATATACCCTCAGAAGTTTTGACTGGTTTATATAATTTAGGAGAAGATGTTCTATTTGCTTCTAAATCAACATTTGGAAGCTCAGTGAAATTGCCTCTGCTCATAATAAATTAAATTTTCTGACCAGTCGAAGCCCAGTCTTTAACAAAAGTTTCCAAGCCTTTGTCAGTTAATGGATGAGAAATTAATTGTTTTAAAACTTTTGCCGGAATTGTCGCAACATCAGCGCCCATTTTTGCTGAATCGGTGATGTGAATTGGATGGCGGATTGAAGCAACCAAAATTTGAGTTTGGATGTTTGGGTAATTAGCATAAATGCAGCAGATTTCTTCGATTAATTCTAATCCATCTTGTCCGACATCATCTAATCTGCCAACAAAAGGTGACACAAAAGTTGCGCCGGCTTTAGCTGCTAAAAGAGCTTGAGCGGCTGAAAAACAAAGAGTTACGTTAGTTTGAATTCCTTTATCCGAAAAATATTTACAAGCTTTTAATCCATCCAAAGTCATCGGTAATTTAATGCAGACATTCTTCGCAATCTTGCTTAAAATTTCACCTTCACGAACCATATTTTCATAATCAGTCGCAGCAACTTCCGCGCTTACCGGGCCGGAAACGATTTTGCAGATTTCGGCAATAACTTCTTTAAAATCTCTACCTGATTTTGCGATCAAGCTTGGGTTGGTCGTAACGCCGTCAAGAAGGCCGTAAGCCGCGATTTCCTTGATTTCAGCAATTTCAGCAGAGTCGATAAAAAATTTCATAAGTTATTTTATTTGAATTTTGGAAGTGAAAATGGTTTGGTATCTGCCTTGAAATTAACTTCTCCGAATCTCTTAATCAACAATCATGTCAAAAATATTCGCCCGGGTTTTATTGCCTTTGGCGCTTAATGAGCCTTTCAGCTATTTGGCTGAAATGGAAATTGAGTGCGGCGATGTTGTGCGCGTGCAGTTTGGCAAAAAAGAAATTTGGGGCGTTGTGCTTGGCGTGAGCAATGACGCGCCGGAAAATGTGAAAATTGAGAAATTTAAAAAAATTCTCGAAGTAAATTCGCGTTTAAAATTATCAAAAAACCAGTTAAAATTTATTGAAATCATTGCGTCGTATAACCTTGCCAGTCAAGGATTGGTGCTTCGTGCTTTTATCGGGATTTTAAATTCGGATAAAGTTAAAAAACAATCAGCACCAAAAAATCAGGAAGTTAAAAAAGAAAATTTTTCTTTAAAAAAACTTTTGCCAAAACAGCAAAAAATTGTTGATGAACTGCAAAAGAAAATGGCGGAAAACCCACATTTTATCGGGCTTCTTGATGGCGTTACCGGTTCGGGAAAAACTGAAATTTACTTTGCGTTACTTGCTAAAATATTTGCAGAAAACCCTGCGGCACAAATCTTAATCCTCCTTCCCGAAATTGCTTTAACCAGCCAACTTCTTCTGCGTTTCAAAGAACAATTCGGCTTTGATCCAGCACTTTGGCATTCCAAAATTTCCAAAAAAGAAAAGCGTGAAATTTTTTACGGTGTTGCTGAAGGTTCGGTTAAAGTCTTAATAGGCGCACGTTCCGCTCTTCTTCTGCCTTTCAAAAATCTAAAATTAATTGTGATTGATGAAGAACATGATTCATCTTTCAAACAAGAAGATATTTTTAATTTCCACGCTCGCGACATGGCGATTGTGAAAGCGAAATTAGAAAATTTTCCGATCATTTTATCTTCAGCAACGCCGGCGATTGAAACTTACTCCAACGCCACTTCCGGCAAATATCATCACTTTATTTTAGAGCAAAGTTTTGGTCAGAAAAATGCCATTGAAATGGTCGATTTGCGTCGTGAAAAATTTCAAGCAAATGAATTTTTATCCCAAAAATTACGCGAAGAAATTGCCCAAAATTTAGCTTTACAAAAACAGACATTACTTTTTCTAAATCGCCGCGGATATGCGCCAGTAACACTTTGTAAGACTTGCGGAAAAAAATATGATTGCGCAGATTGTGATTTTCATCTGGTGCTTCACAAATCAAAAAAGAAATTAATTTGTCATCATTGCGGACATCATGAACATTTACTTTCAGCCTGCAAATTTTGCGATGAAAAAGATGCCGTAATTTCAATTGGCGCCGGTGTTGAAAAGGTTGAAGAAGAAGTGCGCGCTACTTTTCCAGATGCCAGAATTGCTGTAATTACCAGCGATAATGTGAGCAATTTTGCCGAAGTTGATAAATTGGTAAAACAAATTCTAAACAGCGAAATTGATATAATTATCGGCACGCAAATGATCGCCAAAGGCCATGATTTTCCTGATCTGACGCTGGTTGGAATTATTGATGCTGATTCGTCGCTTTATTCATCTGAATTACGTGCTTTAGAAAAAACCTACCAAATTTTAATGCAAGTAATCGGCCGCGCCGGAAGACGCGAAGATGTAGGCAAAATCATCATTCAAACTTATAATCCGCAAAATTTTATTTTTGAAAAAATCATCGAAAGCGACAAAAAAAGTTTTTACGAATTTGAAACCAAAAACCGCCACGCTTTAGATTTACCGCCATTTTCACGGCTTACCAGATTTGAAATAAGTTCATTTGTTGAAAGCGAAGCCAAAAATTTTGCCAAAAAATTAATACAACATTTTCCCATCGATGATAAAATTGAACTTTTCGGCCCCGCACCAGCCGCCCTTCAACGCCTAAAAAACCGTCATCATTTTTTTGTGAATTTAAAAACCGCTAAAAAAGTGAATTTACAAAAACTGGTTTTAGATGTGATGAAAAATTTTGAAATTCCCAAATCCGTGCGTGTTAGAATAGATGTTGATCCTACTAGTTAGAAGACGGTTGTAATATTTTGAATAATTAAGAGATAATAAGTTTGAAAACTGAATTTTGCATTTTATAGAGCTTTGATAGTAAATTTCTTTAAGAGAACTTGAAGAAATTTTATAAACATTTCTTGAAATTCATGATGAAAAAAATTTCTGCTTTTACCCTCATCGAACTTTCCGCTGTAATTGTAATCATCGGAATTTTGATTGCAGGGGTAATGACTGCTACTGGCTTAGTAAAAAAATCCAAAATCGCGGCGGCTCAAAGCTTAACTAAAGCCTCTCCAATTGCAGGAATTCAGGATAATGCTTTATGGTTAGAAAGCAGCGCCGAATCTAGTTTTAAAGATACCGAAACTTCTACTGGTGATGCTGTAACGATTTGGTATGATCAAAAAAATGCTGTTAATAAATCTTCTGTTGTAGCTGTAGGAACTGGGCCAACTTATTCCAATACGATTAATTATATTCACGCTGTAAAATTCTCTGGAAGTACTGCTAATTATCTTCAAGTTTCTGACGCAAGTTTTTTAAATAATACGGATTACACGATTGTTGTTTTAGAAAAGCGTCAAAGCGCTTCAGCTGGATATTTCATCGGCGATAGTTCAGTATCAACAGCCAACCAGACTTTACTATTAGGCTACAGCGCTGACGCAGCTATTTCTCATTCTCAAGGAACGGGAAATGTTTATGCTTCAACTATAAGTACCTATAGTTCATCAACAGATACCCCAAGAGTTTTCACCTTCGTTTCTGATTCGGTAAATGGTAAAAAAACTTACATTAATGGAATTCTCGCTGCTCAAAGTTCGGACACGACTAAATTAAGTAACATCACAACCCTGGCGATTGGTAAAGGATATACTGGCGAAATCGGAGAAATCGCAATTTTCACCCGCGCATTAAAAGCTGATGAAAGAAAAACGACTGAAGATTATTTAGGAAAAAAATACTCTACAAAAATAAATAGAACTACGAACGCTAGCGGCTCATGTATTAATGGTATTGTGACCACGAATGGTTGCACGATGGATTGTAGTACTTCAAGTGTAGTTGGCCTTTCATCTCCATCGACAGTATCTGATGGCGCATCTGGCGTAAGTGGAACCTGCGGAACCACAGGTTATACTGGAACTGTAACATTAAGTTGCGGATCTGGAACTGGAGTTCTTTCATCTTCTCCATCGATGTGTGCATGTGATACCGGAGCAGGATATTCTCTATCTGGTGGCGTATGTATTGCGGATTGTTCTTACACATTAACCGGAGGATCGCCGACAACTGGAACGGTATCTGCTGGAACTGCAATTCTGAACTGCAATACAGCCAGCCATTACTCAAGTAGCGGATATACTTACACTTGTTCAGGTGGTGCTGCGATTACAGCAACATGTGCTTGTGCAACAGGATATACAGGATCTGGTTGTTCAACTTGTGATACAGCAAATGATTACGCCTCAGATGGAAGTGGTGGATGTGCATTACGCTGCACAATCACTGGTGTTGTTGGTATTACAGATGGAACCAAGGTTAATGCTAACAGCACTTCACTTGCCTGTAACGTATCCGGTGCAACTGGTGGACCATTTACTTATACTTGCTCCGGTGGAACAGTTACTCCAACCGGTGGAACTTGCGTGGTTCCGCAATGTACTGGCGGTAATACAACTATGTATACTGTTTCCGGAGACACGATTCACGTATTTCTGTCGAGCTCAACACTTACTTGTAGTCAGGCAGCAACTGCTAAGGTGCTAGTAGTAGGTGGTGGTGGTGCAGGTGCTGGAACCGGAAACCAACTTGGTGGTGGTGGCGGTGGTGGTGGCGGTGTTGTATATGCCACTGCTTATGCTCTTACAGTAGCTTCTCACTCTGTAACAATTGGCGCTGGCGGAACAGGTTCTTCATCTACAGGAGGTAATGGTGGTGATTCAACTTTTGACTCATTCTTTACAGCAAAAGGTGGCGGTGGTGGTGCCAATTCTGGCGCTGGTTTGGCAGGAGGTTCTGGCGGCGGCGGTGCAATATCGGGTGCTGGCGGTGCTTCAAATCAAGCTACTTTTTCAGGCGCGACATCATATGGTAACGTTGGTGGTGGGGGTTATACCAGCGGAAATTATCCTGGGAATGGTGGTGGTGGTGCAGGTGCTGCTGGAAGTAATGCAGTTTGGTTTTCCAATCGCCATGTTAATGGTGGTGCAGGTGGAGCAGGAATTGCAAACTCAATAAGTGGATCAAGTCTTTACTATGGTGGCGGTGGCGGTGGTTCATCTGGTGCTGATGGTGGTAGTTATAACCAATTAGGTGGTGTTGGTGGTTCTAGTATTGGTGGCTATGGAGATGGAACTGATCATACTTCAGGACCATCTGCCGGAACCACTAACACTGGTGGTGGTGGCGGCGGCGGTTCTGGTAAAGTTGGTGGAGCAGGTGGTTCGGGAATTGTTATAGTGCGATATACTAATTAAAAAAAAGGGAGTGAAAATTTAATTTTTCACTCCCTTTTTTATCAAAATTCCGAATAAATTTTTACCAAAGATGAAGTTGGTTAAAGTATAAATTTAGGTTTTGGTAAAGTCAGAGATGCTGACAATTATACCTTAAAATACCCCAAAATCCGCGTTGATCTTTTAGCGATTGTGCCGCGGATCACATTGAAAACTTCTGACTCAATTCCAGCTTTTTTTAATTTATTTTGTAGAGCTTCTGCGGCTTGCGGAAGTTTAATGGCAAGGTTTTGCAGCTCTTTATCCAAATAAGACCGAGAAGTTGCTTTATCGGCAACAATGCTGTGCCAATGGCGCAATGTTGTGCGGTCGGGATCGTGAGAACGGCCAAGTTTCATCGCCATTCTATGTTCCAATTTTGAGTAAGAATTAGTAGAAATTAAATCGTAAAGCGGTGCGAGTTTTATGCTGGAACCTTGATATAAAAAGGAAAAATTTTTGCCGTGAGCATCAGAATTTCCAATTAAATAATTAAAAATAACGGCATTGATAAAACGGGCGCTATCAAGGCCGGGAAATGAGCAATGTTCGGTAATTAATTTAAGGCAATTTTCAATTCCCGGGCCGCCATCAACGCCTTGATATTTTTGTTCAGGAAATAATCCTAACGCTTGGCAAAAATCTTCTTGATGAATGCGGATTGTATAGCCTTTTGATTTAACTCGATCATAGCGCCGAATCAATAAATAATGGCGTTCTTTGACTTGTTTTAAAAAAACTTCTGCAACTTCAAAACCAATTTCCTTGGCCAGTTTCATGCAGAAAAACTCATTGTGAACGCTGTCCGGTAAATCAGGAATTATCGGTTTTAAAATGTGAGTACTGGGTTTGTTTTTAACCAATTCCGGAAGGGCATTTTTTTTCTTTTCATCAAATAAAACAGCCAGCTTGCTTTGAGCTCCAGCTAGTGAGAGCCGGATTTTTTTATTGGCTGCAAGTAACGGATTAGTACGAATTTCACTTAAAATTTCGTAAAGTTTATTTTCACTTAATTTCTCGCTTGAACCTTCGAAATAAGATGGTGGCTTTTCTCCGGAAGGCAGGATTTCAATGCTTCCGGCGCAGTCGCGGCCAACTTCGGAAAGTAAAGCGAAAGGATTTCTGGCGGAAGATTTTAAATTTTTTGCGACCAAAACTAATTGTTTATCTTCCGGTAAAAGTCCGGAGAAAAAAGCTCTTGTCGTAGCGTCGTCAAATGCTTCCGGCTTTAAAGGCAGGCAAATAGAAAGTTTTTTGGCGTTAGCAGATTTTAAATATTTTTTATCATAAGTAAAAGACAGTTTGCCGCCGCCGCTGGAATTTTGTTCAAAAATTCCGGTGAAAATTTTGTTTAAATAAACTTCGAGTTTTTTGGTGGTCATTTGAAGGTGGCGGTTAGTTTTATTCCTAGCATCTTGGCTATTCCCAAGGCTTTATCAATTGCACAAGTTGATTTACCTTTTTCTAAATCGATGATAAATCTTTCACCAACTCCACATAAAGCAGCTAATTGCTTTTGGGTGAAGTTTTGAGATTTTCTGGCTTGTTGGATTAATGCTCCTAAGTCTTGGCAGGATTGGATTAACATCATATTTAATAAAAATTATTTCTTACTGATCGGGAAGTTTTGCCTCAAAAAGCTGTTTTTTTGATTAAAACTTCCCGATCGGTAAGAAAATGACATAAAACCCTTTTTGTCAACCTAAACTTCCCGATCGGTAAGTAATTTCTAATTTTCAGTCGTATAATTCGGTGATTCTGAAGTGATCGTGATTGAATGGGGGTGCGATTCGCGAAGACCTGAATTTGTAATTCTAACAAAATTACAATTCTTTCTCATTTCTTCAATTGTGGCATTTCCGGTGTAACCCATTGAAGCTTTTAAGCCGCCAATAAGTTGATGAACAACCTCAGAAACCGGCCCTTTGTAGGCAACGCGACCTTCAACACCTTCCGGAACTAATTTTAATTTATCCGAAACATCTTGTTGGAAATAACGATCTGCAGAACCACGAGCCATTGCGCCAAGCGATCCCATACCGCGATAAACTTTGTAAGAACGGCCTTTAAATAAAACAATTTCACCGGGAGTTTCTTCAGTTCCGGCCAGTAATCCACCCAGCATAACGCAGGAAGCGCCGGCTGCGATGGCTTTTGCGAGGTCGCCGGAAAAACGAATTCCGCCGTCAGAAATAACCGGAACTTTTACTTTGTCGCAATATTCAACAACATCCATAATCGCTGAAAGTTGTGGCACGCCAACACCGGCAACAATGCGAGTTGTGCAAATTGAACCAGGTCCTATGCCAACTTTCACGCCGTCAGCGCCGGCTTCAATCAAAGCTTTCGCTGCTTCTAAAGTTGCGATATTTCCAGCGATGAATTGTTGTTTTGGATAAGATTTTTTTAATTCGCGAACTGTTTCAATAACGCCAGCAGAGTGTCCGTGTGCGGTGTCAATAACCACAATATCAACTCCGGCTTCAATCAAACTTTCAGCGCGTTTAATCCCTTCTTTGCCAACTCCAGTTGCTGCTGCAACCAGCAAGCGACCTTCTTCATCTTTGGAAGCATGAGGAAATTGTTTGTTTTTTTCGATGTCTTTTCCAGTGATTAAACCAATGCAGTTACCGCTTGAATCGGTAATAATGATGCGCTCTATTTTATTTTTATGAAGTAATTCTTTGGCATCAGCTTTGCTGATATTTTGTTTAGCGGTAATCAAGCCGCTTTTAGTCATTAATTCTTTGATCGGTTGTTTTTTGTCTGTGGCGAAACGCACGTCACGATTGGTTAAAATGCCCAGCAGTTTTTTGGTTCCAGCTTTAACTACAGGAATTCCCGAAATTCCGTAATGTTTCATTAAATGCAAAGCATCGGCCAAAGTTTCATCCGGTGTGATAGTTAGCGGGTTTACAACGATTCCTGATTCGAATTTTTTAACTCTTCTAACTTCATCGGCCTGATCTTTGATTGAAAGATTTTTGTGAATGCAGCCAATGCCGCCCGATTGCGCCATCGCGATTGCCAACCTGCTTTCGGTTACAGTATCCATCGCCGAAGAAATAATTGGGATTTCGAGTGAAATAGTTTTGGTAATGCGGGTTTTTGTACTAGCATCTGCCGGTAAAACATTTGAGAATGCAGGCTTCAACAACACATCATCGAAAGTTAAGGAAGGGGCGGTGGTTTCGATGATTTTACGATTTTTTGTCATATCGGATAAAATGAATTTGTCAGGCAAGAAAGAGCTGGCAAATTATTTTTGGCTTCAAAAAATAAAAAACAATTACTAACTCCCTCAACTGGTTAACAAGCCTTTAAAAATATGCCTTCTCAAATTGAAAGACTTTGCTCTGAACGCAATATTAAATTAACTGAAAACCGCCGTATCATTGCTCGCGTGATTTCTGACAGCGTCGATCATCCCGATGTTGAGGAAGTTTTTCACCGTGCTTCAAAAATTAATCCTAAAATCGGAATCGCGACAGTTTATCGTGCCGTAAAAATGTTTGAAGAGTTGGGCGTGATTGCCAAACATGACTTCGGCGGCAAAGGTCGCGCGCGTTATGAAAAACTTGAAGGCGAAGATCATCATGATCATTTAGTTGATATTACGACTGATGAAGTGCATGAATTTTTTAATGAAGAATTGGAAAAATTAAAAACCAAAATTGCTCATGAAAAAGGTTTTGAATTGATTGGGCACAGATTGGAGCTTTATTGCAGGCCGTTGAAGAAGTAGTTTTGATTATGTTTTAAGACCGCAAAACCCCCCAACCCCCCTTGTCGGGGGCTTACCGCGTCCGCGATCTAAAGCCCCCTGACAAGGGGGGTTGGGGGGTTTGCGGTCTTGATAATTTTCGCAAAATGTCTGACATCTTAAAAAAAATCCTCCTCCCGCAACTTCAATTTGAAGGCGCTGACAATCCGGAAAAATTCCTCAAAACTTTCGCCGATTTATATCGCATTGAACTTTTCAAAGATGGTCTAGATCTAATTCTCACCAAAGTTCAACAAAAACAACTTCGCTTCGAAATCAAGATTATCAAGGGTTGGGACACAAATGTCGGTTGTTTTTTAACCGAACAAAAAAGTATCTATGACAAAACTTTAGGCCGCTTCTTAAAAAAAGCTGATCTCAAAATTACTTTACGCAGCCTCACGCATAACGTTCTCGCTCATGAAATGGCACATGCTTGGGAATTTGAAGGCGGTATAAATTTAGGTGAAGATTTTCGCAGTGCTATTGGTTTTGATATGAAAGGCCGCTCCCCGCAAAGCTTGCCCTTAAAGGCTGAAATAAAAAGATTGTTAGTTGAAGGCATGAATAGCTATCCACAACATCAAATTATTTCTGAACTTTTTGCCCGCTATTTTGAATTGCTGAGCATCTCGCGCGATGTCCGCGCTTTTGGTGAATTTTCTACCAGAGATGTCATGGACTTTTTTGAAAACACCACTAACTTTATTGCGAAGATTTTTAATCCCCAAATCAGAGCAAAAATTGATCAGAAAATTGCTGTCGAAACGTCTGAAATAGCTAGACAAATCAAGCTTTCGGCGCCAGAACAAAAATTCTCAGATCGAATAGATTCATTTCATAATAAAGCAAAAAATCCTCAAGAAAATAAGTCCATAGAAAAAAGTTGGGCCAAAAGCACTAAATCAAATTCCATGTGGCAAGCCGGTTGGCAAAAACATCAAGAAATTCAAGATAATAAGGGGAAAAAATAATGGCTATTTACACCAAGTTAACCCGTCAGGAAATTGAAGATCATCTAACCAATTACAAATTAGGAACTCTTACTAATTTTAAAGAAATTATTGAAGGAATCGACAATACCAATCTGCTTATCGAAACCACGCAGGGCAAGTTTATTCTAACTATTTTTGAATCGCGAATTGATAAAAATTCGCTGCCTTTTTTTATCAATTTTAAAATCCATTTGGCGCAAAAAGGTATTTGCTGCCCAATTCCGATTGTTGCAAATTCGGGAGCTTCGCTTGTTGATTTGAAAAATAAAAAATCAACGATCGTAACTTTCTTGAATGGCACGTCTTTAAAGGCCCGCGAAGATGGATATTATGATAATATCACTCCAAATCATTGTTACGAAATTGGCAAAGTTTTAGCCCGCTTACATTTGGCGACGGCAGATTTTAACATGTCGCGCGAGAATGAATTAAGCCCCTTAGTTTTAAGAAATTTATTTAACAAAATTCAATATTTGCATCGCAATTTACGCGCGGAAATTTTGGGAGATTTGGATTTTATTGAAAAGAGTTGGAGAGTTGATTTACCTAGCGGCGCCAGTCATTTAGACCTTTTTCCCGATAATGTTTTTTTTGATAATGAAGGCAAAGCGAGCGGCGTAATCGATTTTTATTTCGCGGCCAATGATTTGCTGATTTATGATTTTGCGATTGTTGTAAATGCCTGGTGTTTTGATGAGAGAAATAATTTTGACCAACAAAAATTTGATGAAATGTTGCGTGGTTATGAAGAGGTCAGAAAATTTTCGGCTGAAGAAAAAAATTTCTTAAAAATTGCTTTGGTTGGCGCAGCAATGCGCTTTTTATTGACAAGGCTTCACGATATGTTTGCTGTTTCAACGGAATCTTTAGTTAAGATTAAAAATCCGAAAGAATATTTAGCCAAATTAAGGTTTTTTAAGTCGAAGGTATGAGCGTGAAATTTCATTTTTTTGGAAAAGATTGTATAGTTGACCGTGCGATTGCTGATCGTGAGGATTTAAGGAGAGCCTTGTGCCAGAAGGGTTTTGAACATGATGCAATTCAATTTGTGAATCAGATTCATAGCGCAGATGTAATTACAATTGATGCACATAGTAAAGTTCATGGTGATCAGAATTTACCCAAAGCGGATGCGATTATAACCAATTTAGAAAAAGTTGTGATCGGTGTTTTTACAGCAGATTGTGCGCCGATTTTTTTATATGATGAAGAAAAAAAAGTTGTCGCCGTTGTTCATGCTGGATGGAAAGGAGCCAAGAGTGGCGTGATTAAATCTACTATCGCAGAAATGGAAAAGCTGGGTGCAAAAAATATTGTGGCGATAATTGGGCCGATGATTCAGCAAAAATCCTATGAAGTTTCGCAGGAGTTTTTCGATGATTTTACGAGTGAAGATGAGGGAAATAAAATATTTTTTATGGATGGTGAGAAAGCAGGTAAACACATGTTTGATCTGCCAAGTTATGTTGAGAAAAAATTGCGCGAGGAAGGAATTCTTGAGATTGAAAATTCTGGAATTGATACTTACGAAAACGAAAAAGAATTTTTTAGTTATAGAAGATCGACACATCGCGGAGAAGTGGATTGCGGGAGGAATATTTCGGTGATTGTGTTGGGGTGAGGGGATTTTCTGTGTGACGGGAGCTCCGCCGTCGCCCTGTGGGCTATGGCGGACAGGCAGCCTTCGCCCTAACGCTCTCCGTCTGACAGTCCAGGGCAAGCCTGGCCTGCCAGCCGAAGCCCGTAAGGGCGAAGGCTGGTGCCTGAAGCCGGAATCGAACCAGCGACACAAGGATTTTCAGTCCTTTGCTCTACCAACTGAGCTATTCAGGCATATGGGGATAAAACGAAGGCGTGCAAGGTAAGAATGGTCTTTTATTTTGCAAGCTTGCTTAAAAATTAATTTCAAAAACTTATGGAAAACTTTGCCGATTATTCGGGTTATGTTAATGCTGCTTATTTGATCGCGAGTCTTTGTTTAGCTGGCTTGATGCTGTTTATTGTGACTAATTTCTTTCGTGCAAAATCCAAAATAAAAAATGAAAAATCAGCGTAAAAAAAAGCGGATAATTTTTGTTGGTTCGATTTTTTTGATTTCGATTCTGGCTTTAGCTTTCGTGATTTCGAATTTTCGCGATAATATGGTTTTTTTCTATTCGCCGAGTGAATTGCTAAAAACCGAAATTTTGCAAAAAATTCATAATCGCCAAATCAGGATTGGCGGGCTTGTAAAAGAAAATAGTGTTAAAAAAATTGATGCTTTAACTACGCAATTTGTAGTTACTGATATGGAAAAAGATTTGCTGGTTGAATATGTCGGAATATTGCCGGATTTATTTCGCGAAAAACAGGGCGTAGTAGCAAAAGGAAAATTTGATGCAGAGAAAAATGAATTTTTTTCGAAGGAAATGTTGGTGAAACATGATGAAAAATACATGCCACCGGAAGTGGCTAAAGCATTGAAAGATAAGGGTGTGTTTGAAGGAAAATAAATATTTATTTAACCTTTTCTACCAACTCATCACTTCTTTTTTCAATCACGCTTTCTAATTTTGCCATAAATTCCTGCTTTGAAAGTCCGGGATTTATTGGTTCCAGAAATTCCAATGTAATTTTACCTGGTTTTTTCGGAGTTCCTTTCCCCCAGAAAACCCCGGAATTTAAAGCCGCTGGCACAACTTTTACACCGGTTGAAAGATATAAAGCTGCAACTCCTGCCTGATATGGAAATTTGTCAGTTCCAACTCCAACCGGAACACGAGTTCCTTGCGGAAATAAAACTATGCTTTGGTCTTTTGCCAAATAATCTTTGGTTTGTTTTATCAAGGCTTTAAGCGCGCTGGCGCCGCCACTTCTGTCAACAGTAATTCCACTCATTACTCTCAAATACCAACCGTAAAATGGGATTTTTAATAATTCTTTTTTAAAAGCATAAACCGGGCGGTTAATTACCAAATGCATGACAATTGTTTCCCAAGCTGATTGATGTTTGCAGGCGATGATACAAGGTTCTTTAGGTAAATTTTCCAGGCCAATAAATTCATGATCGATTTGGCATAATTTTTTTAACATCCATACCACACCTTTTGCCCAAACTTTTGCCCCATGATCGGCAATTTTGGCACTTCTAAAAATAAATGCGGGGAAATAAATGATTGGGATGATTGCGCCCCAGAGGTTTAGGAGGATGGTGAAGATGATGGAAGTAATGCGATTCATCATATGCGGAGGGGTATGAGGTTGTGACGAGGGCTCCGCCGTCGCCTGAAGGCTATGGCGGACAGGCATCCTTCGCCCTAACGCTCTCCGTCTGACATTCCAGCCGCTGGCTGGCCTGCCAGCCGAAGCCCGTAAGGGCGAAGGCTGGTGCCGATTGAGAGAATCGAACTCCCGACCCACTGTTTACAAGACAGTAGCTCTACCTCTGAGCTAAATCGGCATTTGAAGAGGCGGGAAACTATTTTTGCATGAGAAAAACTGCAAGGAATTTTTCCAAATCATTTTTAATATATTTCCTATCCAATTATAGAAATAAAAAACCGGATCAACCTTTTGGCTGATCCGGTTTCTTAAACTTAGTAAAAAGTAATTAAATTACTTTTTAGCAGGAGCTTCAACAGCAGCTGTAGTAGCAGCTTCTTCAGCTTTCACTTCAGCTTTTTTAGCTTTTTTGTGAGCTTTTTTAGCAGCTTTAACTTCAGTTTTAGCTTCAGCAACTTTAGCGTCAGCTTTAACTTCAGCAGTTTTAGCTTCAGCTTTAGCTTCTACGGCTTTAACTTCAGCTTTAGTTTCAGCTTTAGCAGCTTTAACTTCAGCAGTTTTAGCAGCAGCTACTGGAGCAGCTTTAGCAGCTACTGGAGCAGCAGCTTTAACTTCAGCTTTAACAGCTTGAGCTTGAGCAGCAGTTGCGAAAAGAGAAACTGCAGCGATGATCAATGAAAGTTTTTTCATTTTATTTATACACCAAATTGGTTTTGAGAGGCTAATCATTTCTGATTAGTTTCTTTCGATAATTACTCTAAACTAGCAGCTTTTTTAAAGGGCTGCCGGCAAAAATAACAGAAAGGCGGGCGGCAAAATATGGACCCGAATTTGTTTGTCAAATTAAAAGTGAATCACTTTGCCGTAAGCATCTAAAACCGCCTCATGCATCATTTCTGACATGGTCGGATGGGCGAAAATTGTATGCATTAAATCTTCCTCGGTTAATTCCGCCTGTTTCGCGATTACATAACCTTGAATCATTTCAGTAACTTCCGCGCCGATTAAATGTGCGCCTAAAAGCTCACCGGTTTTTTCATCAAAAATAACTTTAATCAAACCTTCAGTTTCACCCATCGCAATTGCTTTGCCATTGGCCATGTAAGGGAAACGACCAACCTTGATTTTTTTACCGGTGGCAATGGCTTTTTTCTCAGTCAAACCAACAGAAGCGATTTGCGGCATTGAATAAGTGCAACCCGGAATATTATCTTTTTTGATTGGGTGAATTTTTTTCGCATCATGTTTTCCCATTTTGCTGGCGATTTTTTCAGCTGCGATAACACCTTCGTGAGATGCTTTGTGAGCCAACCAAGGAGCGCCTGCAACGTCACCGATGGCAAAAATATTGGCATCAGCAGTTTCTAAATAGCCGTTAGTTTCGATATTGCCTTTAACTACTTTTACTTTGGTTTTTTCTAAACCTAAATTTTCAGTATTAGCAACAATTCCAACTGCCATAATAACTTTTTCAGCAGTGATTTCTTCTAATTTTCCAGCGATTTCAACTGAAGCTGTGACCGAACCTTTGCCTTTTTTCAAAGATTTAAGCGCGGCAGAAGTAAGAATTTTAATACCTTGTTTTTCGAAAGATTTGCGCGCCAATTTTGAGATTTCTTCATCTTCAACCGGCAGAATATTTTCCGCCATTTCAATCAATGTAACTTCTGAACCCATGTTTTTGTAGAAGGAAGCAAATTCAGAACCAATCGCGCCGGAGCCAACAACTAACAAAGATTTTGGCAAAGCTTTTGGTGTCATTGCTTCGCGGTAAGTCCAGATATTTTCAACATCAGGTTCCATGCCAGGAATCACGCGGGCGCGGGCGCCAGTAGCAACGATGAAATAAGTAGCCTCAACTTGTGCCACTTCTTTATTATCTTTTGAAACCGAGATTTTTTTTGAATCTAAAAATTTAGCAAAACCATCAACTACTTCGATTTTATTTTTCTTCATTAAACCACCAATTCCGCTGCTTAGTTTTTTGGAAACGCCGCGTGAACGTTCAATAATTTTAGCAAAATCGAAAGTAACTTTTTCAGCTGCAAAACCATATGAATCAAGGTTGTGCAACATATGATTAACTTCTGAAGATTTCAAAAGTGCTTTGGTTGGAATGCAACCCCAGTTCAAACAAATTCCACCTAAATGATTGGCTTCAACAATACCGACTTTTAAGCCAAGCTGAGCAGCGCGAATCGCGGCAACGTAGCCACCAGGGCCGGCACCAATAACACAAAGGTCGAACTTTTTTGCAGCAACTGTCATATTTTATGTAGAAAAAATTGAAGGAATAAGAAGAGTGGTGCGGACCATAATTTTGCCTTCCCAAAACATCAATAATTTATCTACATGTCCGCAGAAATTGAAAATTTGATCAGCCAGGTTGAAACCTCACTGGCTTTGATTAAGAGGTGTCTTTGAACCGGAAAAAATTAAAGAAGAATTAGCAGAATTAAATAAGAAATCAGAAGATCCGGAATTGTGGAACAACAAAATTGAAGCGCAAAAAGTTCTTAAAGAAAAATCAATTTTAGAAACAAAATTAAATCAGTTTTTAGCGATTGAAACCAGTTTAAAAGATAGTCGCGAATATGCGGAATTAGCCAAGCTGGAAGGTGATTCACAGCTTTTAAAAGATATTGAAAAAACTTTAATTTCTCTAAAAAAAGAATCAGATGGTTTTGAAGTTGAATGTTTATTTTCCGGCGAAACCGATTTAAACAACTGCTTCGTTGATATCAACGCCGGAGCGGGTGGAACTGATTCTTGCGATTTTGGCGTGATGTTACTTCGTATGTACGAACGCTTTGCTAATTCCAAAAAATTTAAAGTTGAAATCGTTAGCATTTTAGATGGTGAAGAAGCCGGAATTCGCAGCGCCACTATGAAAATTTCCGGACGTTTTGCTTATGGCTGGATGAAGATGGAATCAGGCGTACACAGGCTGGTTCGCATTTCACCATTTAATGCTAATGGCAAAAGACAAACCAGTTTTACATCAGTTTGGGTTTATCCGGAAGTTGATGATGAAATTGAAATCACGATTGAAGAAAAAGATTTGCGCGTTGATACTTTCCGCGCTTCCGGCGCTGGCGGACAACACGTCAATAAAACTGATTCTGCCGTTCGCATGACGCATTTACCAACCAATATTGTGGTACAATGTCAAACCGATCGTTCGCAAATCCGCAATCGCGCCGAATGCATGAAAATGTTGAAATCGCGGCTTTTTGATTTGGAAATGAAAAAGAAAAAAGAAGCGCAAACAGCTTCCGAATCAGTTAAAACTGACAATAGTTGGGGACATCAAATTCGCTCTTACGTGTTGCATCCTTACCAATTGGTGAAAGATTTGCGCACTGATTATGAAACTGGAAATATTCAAGCCGTTTTGGATGGCGAAATTGAAGGTTTTATTAAAGCCGCTTTAACCGAAAAAATGTAATTTATGCGTTGCCCATTTTGTGGAAATATGGAAACCCAAGTTAAAGATAGCCGGATTTCTGATGATGGCGAATCAATCAAGAGAAGGCGTTATTGTGCTGCTTGTGATTCAAGGTTTACAACTTACGAACGCGTGCAATTGCGGGAAATTTTGGTGATTAAAAAAAATAACGAAAAGAAAATTTTTGATCCGGAAAAATTGAAAAAATCAATTGAAATGGCAGTGCGTAAAAGGCCGGTTTCCGAGCTACAGGTTGAGAAATTAGTGAATAATATTGTGCGCCAATTGGAGATGGAAAGTGAGACTGAAATTGCTTCATCAAAAATCGGTGAAATGGTGATGCTGGCGCTTGAAAAGCTGGATAAGGTTGCTTTTGTGCGTTTTGCTTCGGTTTATAAAAATTTTGAAAAAGCTGATGATTTTCAAAAATTTATTAAACAGGTGGTGAAACAATGAGCAAAGATATTACGGAAGCGCTACGTTTCTATCTCGATAATAATTTGGATGAAGTAGTTGCGGAAAATTCGCAAAATTATTTTCTGGAAAAAGATCCAATAAAAAAACCAATCGAAGTAAAAAAAATTGAAGCACAAAAACCTGTAGTTACAAATGTTCCACCGATTCAAAATTTTGTTCGACCACAATTTTCAACAAGTGAGGCACTTTCAACTTTGGCTAAAAAATCTTTACAAATTCCAGTTCCAAATCCGGCTTCCGACCAGAAATTTCAGTCATTAAATGAGATTGTGGCTAAAGCTAAAAAAGCTGCTGATGCGGCGCAAAACCTTGCTGAATTGCGTAAAGCAGTTGAGGATTTTGATGGCTGTAATTTGAAAAAAATGGCGACTAACACCGTTTTTTCTGATGGTAGTTCTAATTCTAAAATAATGGTTATTGGTGAAGCGCCGGGAAATCATGAGGATTTACAAGGCATTCCATTTTGCGGCGATTCCGGAAAAGTTTTAGACGATATGTTTCGCGGTATTCACATGACGCGCAAAGAAAATTTTTATATTACTAACGTGATCTTTTGGCGACCACCGGGAAATCGCCGTCCGACTGATGAAGAATTAGCAATTTGCCGCCCTTTTGTGGAGCGTCATATTCAACTTTTAAATCCGGAAGTTTTGGTTTTGGTTGGTGCAACTTCAATGGCTGCAGTGCTTGGAATTCATGATCCAATTGGTCAAGTGCGGGGAAAATTCATGGATTACGCGCCAAAATTTTTATCGCGTCCAATCAAGAGTTTCACGATTTTCCATCCATCTTATTTAATGCGTCAATCTTCCAAGAAAAAAGTGGCGTGGCAAGATATGCTGGCGCTGGAAGAATTTTTAAAAACTAAATAATAATGCAAAAACAACTTCTGCCCGTTGGATTTTACGACCTGCTTTTTGAGGAAGCGGAAAAAAATCATGAAAATATTAATACAGCTTTAGGCGCGTTTTTAAAGGCTGGATATCGTTTGGTGAAAACTCCATTGGTTGAATTTGAGGATAATTTTTCCAGTGAACAAATGAAAAATTCTTTTCGTGCGACTGATGTTATTTCAGGAAAAAATCTGATTTTTAGAAATGATATTACGCTACAAATTTCGCGACTTTTGGCGACGCGTTTAAAAGAAGAAAAATTGCCATTAAAGCTTTGTTATGTTGGTGATGTGCTTTGTGCAAAAAGTGAAGATCTTTATGCGGATCGTCAACAAACCCAAGTCGGAGTTGAGTTGATTGGTTGCGACAAAGAAAAATCAAATCTGGAAATTGTTGAAACTTTGCTGATCGCGCTCAAAAAATTAGAAATGAAAAATTTGTTAATTGAGTTTTCTTTGCCCAATTTTTTAGGAATTTTTTTAGATGAAATAGGAGTTGAGAAAAAAGCTGAACTTCGTGAAGCAGTGATGAAAAAAAATCTATCAACTATCAAAAATCTTGCCGGAAAAAATGCGGAAATAATCAGCAAAATCGCTACTTCAAATGATGATTTGGAAAATCTGGCTCAAGAAATTTTAGCGAAAATTAAATCGCCAAAAATTGCCGAAGAATTAAAAAAGGCTCAAACAATTTTACAATTTTTGAAAGAAAAATTCAGTGAAGTTAAAACGCGTTTTGATTTATTTGGCGATCATGAATCTTCATATCACAGCGGAATTTCTTTTGATGTTTTCAGCGGTGATTTTTCTTACCCAATTGCGCGTGGCGGAAGATATGAAATTGAAAAACTCGATGCAGTTGGAGCGACAATTTACATGAATCGTTTACGCAGAATCGGGTAGAAATTTATAAGCCAAAAACTTTTTGAGCAGCTCCAAATAACGCCAAAAGCCCGCTCATGATGACCGACATTTTGATGATGATGTTGGATTCCATGAGTTTCATTTCTGTTCTAAGTAGAGAAAACTCCTGATTCATGTCTTTACGAAGTTCAGAAATATCTTTCCGGCATAATGAAAAAAATGGGGTGCTAATTTCCCCCCTGACGCCTTATCCAATC
>JAZKII010000095.1:0-13116 GCA_040384945.1 Pseudomonadota bacterium | reverse complement strand
CTTATTATAAGCATACATTCAAATGCCTCCAGAGCAGGACGGGATTTGCAATCCCGTCCTTACGTTCATGTCAACTGAACATGTGGACTGGGTTACAAACCCAGTCCAGCGATAGAGAAAGTTTGCACTCAAACTAATCACCCACTCCGTCATCCTGAACTTGATTCAGGATCTATCCTTACTTAACACAGATTCAAATGCCAAATATCACTTCACTAAAACAAGCCCAACGCAAAATATTTAGAGAGAAAAGATCCAACCTTTCCTCACTCGAAGTAAAAGAAAAATCCCACGCTATTAACCAAAATTTCATCCAAAATTTATTACCAAAAATCTATCAAAAAAATTCCGGCAAAATTTTTTCACTTTATTCTCCATCATTCAATGAAGTTGCCACCATTGATATTGCTGAGCATTTCACAAAAAATAATATTCCTTTTTCTTATCCAAAAATCATAAAACAAAATCGCTATCTCGATTTTATCAAAACAGAAAAAGACCAAAAATTCATCGCCAACCATTTATATCCCAGGCTTCTCGAACCTTTTAACGGCGAAAAAACTTTCCCCGATATTTTAATTTTACCATTACTTGCCTTCGACCAAGACTTATCAAGGCTTGGCATGGGTGGCGGATTTTTTGACCGCACTATCGAATTCCTGAAAAATCAAAAAAACTCAATTATTACAATTGGTCTGGCCTATGATTTTCAAAGGTCTCACGAACCTCTCACTACTGAAAATACCGACCAAAAGCTTGATTTTATTGTCACCGAAAAAACTATTTTTCCCGCGAGCTAGTGCTGCGTTAATCTGGGACAAAAAAAAATTTAGTAAAAATTTGTAAATAAATAGTTGCTTTCAAATTTTTTGTATATAGGTTCGCGCCACAACTTGCCGCAGGAGCAGTCTACAAGCTGCTCCGAGGCATGTTAAGTTTCTAATTATCAATTCAATAAGAGATTCAAACAATGCATAAAACAGACTTAATCAAAGAAATTGCTAACCAAACTGGCTTATCTCAAAAAGACGCTAGCGCTTCAGTAGAAGCTTTCTTGAAAGCTACTGCTAAAGCTCTTAAAAAAGGTGACGTTGTTACCTTGATCGGTTTCGGTACTTTTAAAGTAGTAAAAACTGCTGCTAGAAAAGGTCGTAACCCACAAACTGGAAAAGAAATCCAAATCAAAGCCTCTAAAAGAGTTAAATTTGCTGCCGGCAAAGCTTTAAAAGATTCTGTTAAATAGTTTCTTTAACCCTTACGTGCTAAAACGCGTAAGGGTTTTTTTGTTCCTGTTCTTTAGAAAATTTTAAAAAAAACTTCTTTCGATTTAAAATTTTCTTAAGAATATGTCTTTCAAGATTTTTCCCAGAAAAAATTTATGTACATACAACGCAAAGTTTTAAATTTTGTGTCAGTAAATTTTTTTGACGAAATTTTTTAAATATTTTCTTACCAATATTGTTCAAGAAATTGAATAATTTTACGGGTGATTAGCTCAGTTGGTAGAGCATCTCCCTTACAAGGAGAGGGTCGGCAGTTCGAGCCTGTCATCACCCACCAGCCTTCGCCCTTATGGGCTTCGGCTGGCAAGCCAGCCAGCGGCTGGAATGTCAGACGGAGATCATTAGGGCGAAGGGTGGGCCGGTCACACAAAGTACAAAGCACTTCACAATTTCCACGAATAAATTTCTTCCCTTCTCAAGAAGGGGGTGTAGCTCAGTTGGTTAGAGCGCATGCCTGTCACGCATGAGGCCGCGGGTTCGAGTCCCGTCACTCCCGCCATTTCCTTATCCGGCGTAGTCCAAAGTAATCCTTCTAGACCTTTACAGTAAAGGATTTATAGAAATTCATCATCCAACCCTATCCAAAGAAGTCTTACTACATTTACCCTCATTTTATGGTAATTCTCAGGGTAAAAAATCTCTTAAAAATAATTACCCACAAATTTATATACCTCTTACATACATCACCACCAAAAGCGCAAAACCTTAATGTTCTGCCTTATTTTCTTAATATTTGTTTTTACATATTGCTTTCTTGAACCTTATCATTTTTTAAATTCATCCTTAACAAGTTTTTACACGAATAATGTTACCAAAATTAAAAATAGAATTCACAAAAATTACTGAACCATCAACCGGATATGTTGAGTTTAAAGTGGATAAAAGTTGTCAATGTTATTGGCTAGAAGGTGGCAATGAAATTATCGTAGTTCCAAGCAAATCAATTACCTCTCTTCATAGTTCTGGTAACTATGCGATCTTAATCTCTTTTGATTTTATGAGATGCCTTGACCCGGATGGAGGTCATGAATGGGTCGAAAAGAAATTAAAACTATTAATCAAGTCACTGATAAAAAACAGGAAATATATTTTAGATTAGTTTTTCGAACTGTTTCCATTTTGGAAACAGCTACCTTTAGAAAGCTGTTTGACTCGTTCAAAATAACGCAAAGGTAAATTTATCTAACTCCTAAAAAGGTTATTCATTTCAAATAAGGTTATTTAAAAGAACCATATAATCGCTCTTTAGCCACAGGGTAAATATTAACTTATTTACAATGTCATGAAAAAACTTTTACTTCTTGTTACTTTATCACTTTCTTTAGCTTCCGGATTAGCTTATGCTAATGCCAGCGGTTCTCATAGAGTTCCTCATACCGGAACTTGGAAAACACCATAGGCACTAAATACTTGAGTCCCATATGACGGTAAAATTATCTCCCTAAGTTGGTCATTCATATGGGATAGTTAGCTCTAATAAATATTCTTCATTATTGCACTTTGAACCAACCCTATTTAGAAATTTATCTCAATACCGATGAGGTAAATCAGAAATATTAATAAATGAAATCCACCTTCCCCGAAAAATCAAAAGAGCACGAATCCAGAATCAAAGAAATTTCTGAGATTATTGTTAATGCTGCCAAAGATAAAATTGCTTTTGTGATTTTGTTTGGCTCTTTTGCGCGCGGGAGTTGGGTTTTTGACAGATATAGCGAAGATGGCGTTTTGTATGAATATGCTTCCGATTATGATTTTTTAGTTATCACAAAAACCGGAAAGCAAGCCAACAGCTCTTGCGCATTTGACCTTGAAAGAAAGATCTTAAATGAAATCGAAAAATCCACTTCGATCAGGGAAAAGCATCACACACATATAATCATTGAACCAATCACGAGAGTTAATGATGATTTAGAGAAATCCCAATATTTCTTTTCTGACATCAAAAAAGAAGGAATTTTACTTTATGATTCAGGGGAGTTTGAATTATCAGAAGCCGGAAATTTAGATGAAGAAGAAAGAAGGAAAATTGCGAAAGCTGACTATGAACATTGGATAGGTAATGTTTCAACCAGATTGGAAGACTTTTATTCAAATTTCAAAAAATCGGATGAAGGACAAAAATATTTATGCAAAGCAGCTTTTGAGTTACATCAGGCAACTGAAAGCTTATATAACTGCGCTCTTTTAACTCTTACCAGCTACAAACCAAAATCTCATGATTTAAAAGAGTTAAACAAACTTTGTTCTATTCAATCCAACGATTTTCTAACCATCTTTCCTCAAGCTACTGAAGAGCAGAAACAATGTTTTAAACTCTTGCAAAAAGCCTATATCGATGCTCGATATAATAAGAATTATAACATCACTAAAGAGCAGTTGAATTATTTGATTTCAAGAGTTGAGAAATTGAAAAGATTAGTTGAAGAAGTTTGCAAGAATAAGATTTAGATCTATTAATAATAAAGTTCCTAAACTTAGGAACTTTATTATTAAGTATACTGTCCCCAGATTTTACTTGAGTGATGACCTGAGAAGCTGCAGCTCTCCTTTTCAGAATTTAAAATCATAACAAAATGACCTTAGGCTTTACCTTTTCTATACCAGCACCTTCAGGTACGCAAAATTTTAAACTCAAAAAAGGAGAATCAATTTTGTTTGTCGGAGCGAATGGAAGTGGAAAAACCCATCTTGCTGTAAAAATTGAAAATGATCTTGGAATCAATGCTCATCGGATCTCAGCTCACAGAGCTCTAACTCTAAATCCATCCGTAACTAAAATAAGTGAAAAAGAGGCTACTAATGGTTTGCGTACTGGACACGCTCATAAAGATGCCAACATTACTAATCGTTCTGGGCACAGATGGGGCAACAATTTGTCAGTTAGCTTACTTAATGATTTTGATCGGTTAATCCAGTTGCTTTTCGCTGAGCAAGGCAATGTTACATTAAGAACTCATCAAAAAGTGCACGCAGGAAATACTGATCCAGTTGAATGCACGAAATTCCAAAAATTGATTATCATTTGGGACAGATTACTTCCACATCGTAAGTTAAATATTACTGGAGATGATATAACGGTTCTAGCTCCCAATAGCACAAGTCCTTATAGCGCACAGGATATGAGTGACGGTGAGCGTGCAATATTTTATCTTATTGGACAGACACTTTGTGCCGCTGAAAATAGCGTAATTATTTTTGATGAACCAGAGCTTCATATTCACAGATCGATTATGTCGAGCTTGTGGGATGAACTTGAAGGTGCGCGCCCAGATTGCGCATTCATTTTCATCTCTCACGATTTAGAGTTTGTGGCTTCTAGAGTTGGGAAAAAATATGTGATTCGTGCTTATGACAACTCAGCATCCGAAACTTGGACAATAGAGGAAGTTCCAGAAGAAACTGGCTTTAGCGAAGAGGTGGTGACGCAAATTCTGGGAAGTAGAAAACCCATTCTTTTTGTAGAGGGTTCTGGTTCAAGCCTTGATTACGCTGTATATAGAAATTGTTATTCTGGATGGACTGTGATGCCACGAGGTCGTTGTGAAGATGTTATTCACTCTGTTGTAACAATGCGCAAAAATGCGTCACTTACTCGCATTACATGCGCTGGTATTGTAGATGCGGATGATTACTCATCAGAAGAAATTTCTTATCTGGAAAAATTGGGAATAAAAGTTTTAGCAGTAAGTGAGGTGGAGAATTTATTTGCACTACCCAGCATTGCCAAAGCTATTGGAACTCATGAGGGATATGAGGGCGCTGTCTTGGATGAAAAATTACTAAAAATGAAAGCTGCTATAATTGAGCATGTTCAACATAAAAATAACACAGAGGAATGTGTTGCGAGGTATTGTCGACGTCGAATTGACCGCGTTCTAAAAAAGATTGATTTGAGTGATGCAGCTACAATCTCCGACATTGCCACAAAGTATAAAACAGAAACCGAAGCCCTTAATGTTGCACAGATCGCAGATACTAGAAGATCAGCAATTACTAAAAGCATTCAAAGTCAAAGCATTGAAGATCTCATGAGGCTCTACGACAATAACAAAAATGGTCTCATTTCCATAGTTGCCTCACATATGAAGGCGACAAATCTGAAAGAATTTAACAATTGGATTGTGCGTGTGCTAAAAAATAACTCTGCGCCAGGAATTACCAATGCCTTTAAAGCTGCACTACCAACGATAGAATTTTAATTCATGGGGCATAAACGGGGGCACATCAGATTTTCCAAAATCATAGAATCCTTTGTTATCAAGACCTTATCCCCTACAATGTGGATGTCGTCACTCCAAATAGCATAATCCCCAAATATCCATTAATCCTTTAAATAAAGTAGGTCTTATTTCTTACAATAAGCAGAAAACAAAACACTCTTTCAAATTTTAATATAATGAAAACCCCCATCTCGGCACCAAAAACTAACTCCACCTCCTCCCAACAAGCTCCTTCCGAAAAAAAACAAAACTTAGAAATTGCGGAACAATTACATCAAGAAGCTATAAATGTAGTTTCAGATCCTAGTGAATTTTATAATCACTATGTTTTGAATTTCGTAATTGATGTAGCTATCGCAGAAAACGAACAGGCTCGGCTTATTCCGCTTGATGATGATCATAATTTTGCGGCAAATCTTCCGGTTAATTTATGGGCTTTTCAACAAAGTGAGCAAGCTCACGCCGTAATTCCGATTCGTCCGGTTGGTAATCAAGGTGCGAAGGCTCGGGAGCATTTTGCTGGAATATATATAAGTAAAAATGATGAGGGATATAGCGCTGCTTATATTGATCCGATTGGATCGGGAGATGTTAATGATATTCCTCTAAATATCAGGAATTCTTTGTGGGAAGTTTTGGGAATTGCGCCGGATAAAATTATCTCGACCACCAACAAGATACAGCATCGCACTTCAAGCATATTAGAAGAAGATGGAATTGAATATTTAACCAACGTGCATTGCGGTGCTTTTACAGGATTTATTTTATCTGGCTTAGCCTTGGGTAATATCATGATTGAAGGAAACAGATTGCAAATCATCACAACTGAAGGATGGCAAGATATTCCTGATCTAAACGAAGAACAGTCAAATTCATTTGGCACAGAAATTAGGGAGCAAAATTTAAATCTTTTAACCGGTCAGCAAACAGCATTTCCTGAAGTTATTATTGAGGAATTACTCGATCCAGAGCTACAAAATAATATCGCCGATATTACCGCCGGAATTGATAATTTAGCCAAGAAAGTTGCCGATAGAGACTCACAAGAATTTTATCAGTTAAAAAGAAGCGATTCAAATATGAGTCAATATTCTGACTTGGTAGAGGAAATGCTGAATGACCATCTTGATCCAAGATTTGAATCAAAACAAAGAGAATATGATGTAATAGATGTGATTATCAGTAATCCGCAAATTGTAAAAATTGATTCAGATATAAAAGCATTGGAATCCAAAAATAGAAGTCTGGGACAATTAGCAAAACACGGTTCCGTTACCCCAGAACAAAAGACTCAGCAACAAAAAGCAAATCGCCAACAAAAAGCTCAACTAACTGCATTTAAAGATACTCTTCCCCAAGAGAAGGAAAGAAATTACGAAGGCGAAGATGCAACCAAACGAATGCATATTTTTCGCGGTAAAAATATGAATAATGTAATTTTAGATCCGCTAACCGGAACCGAAAGAACCAGAACCAAAAAAGAAAAAGAAGATTACGTAACTAAAAAATTTGCCGGAAAAGCTATATATTCAGATGGAACTGATACTGTCAGAAATGATCCTCAAAGATTCGACTATGCTGAAAAAGTTACCCGCGGTTATATCAGAGGAATAAAAGATGGCTCACAAAATAAAGCTTTATTTGGCGCTGGTACATCTTACACCTCTGCCGTAGGTCATCTCATGAGAATCACCCAATTAAAAGGAAATCCGGTTGCAGCAGCAACAAAATTTCCTTGGGTCGCAGCAGAATATATGATTGGACAAATGGGTGGTGCAGCAGGAGGAAATCGCGACACCGCATTTGGTTACCAAAAAGATGGAAAACCAGTAAACCGGGTTTTGGGAAATGGCTTTGCCATGTCGCTGTCTTTAGCAGATTACAAAAGCTTAAGAGACAGCAATGATTTAATTGATGTGAATTTAGATATTCCAGGCCGAGGAATGGAATGTAATCGAATGATAGAAGAAATTACTTTCGTTTCAAAAATCGAAGGGAAATTTGTCAAAGGTTCTCTTCCGATGGTATTGCCAAGATTAGATAGAAATTGGGGCGATATGTCTCGCGAAAAACACGCGCAATATCGCAGGGTTTTTGGCTTCGATAAAAGTCATTATGAAAATTTTCAAACTTTGTTACAAACTGAAGGAGCCTATCCACTTGGCTCGCTTACCGAATTTCTAATTCAACATCACGGAAACCTTTTAAGAGAAATTGCTATAAATTCCGATCGAAAAGAAGGCTATCAGGGAAGATTCGTTGCAACTCAAGATTCATCAGAAAAAGGCGGATATCACGGCGATCTTGAGGATCTTAATCTTTATGGAAAAAAATTAACTTCACGAGATGCGAGAACGGGAAGTTCTATAAAATCTTCTCCATATCTCACTCGAGAAATTCCACCAGCAACACCAGATAAATCAGCGCAAAACCTGCATGAAAGAATTGTAACTTCAGTTCAAACTCCATTTGCGTCTGACGCTAAAGTTGAACTTTCTATAGCTAAACAAGACCTAGAAACAGCAGATCAACAACAACATTCCACGGCAAGAATATTATTTGACAGTCCTGAAAAAGGTAAACAAAGGACTACAACACAAGATTCAGGACCATTAGAAAAAATGTCCGATTTAGAAAGCGCCCTACCCGCATCGGCTCCACCAAAATCAGTCGCCGGTAAAACATTGGGAATAAAATTAGTGGATTCTAAAACCAAATCGCAATCTTCAATACACCACAAATAATTTCACACCACCAACACGGAATAAAGATCAAGATTATCAGGAAGCAATTGACAATTTTGAATCTGAACTTTTAAAACAGAAGTTATTATTCACTTTAGCAAAAGATTTAAGAATCAGCTATAACACCACATTCTAATGACCACCAAATATTTAAACCAGATTTCTACTAGCTTTAAAATTCTGGCGTTAGCTATTTTTCTATTGCCAGTTTTTCATTCAGAATCCCGCGCCCAAACCACTCAAGATGCCATCAATCAGCAAGATTGGATCACGCGCCAACAACAAAACATTTTAGAAGATAAAAAGCGCAATACTGAGTTTGATACGATCAGCAAAGAACATGAGCGCAAAAAAAAGGAAGAGGAGAAAACTAAAAAGTCGCAGCCAATGGTTAGTGGCAATATGTCGGGCTGTGTTATCATTAAAGAAATTCATTTACTTGATGCTAAATCATTTTCCCCTTTCCGTCAGAAAAAAATTCTGCTGCCTTTTATCGGTAAATGCATCGAAGCAGAAACTTTAGCCTCTATTATCAAAGCGGTTAACGATTATTATCAAAGCAAAGGCTATATCACAATTCAGGTCACAGTGCCAAAACAAAATCTGCAAAATGGAATTTTTGAATTACAAATCATCGAAGGAAAAGTTGAAAAAATTGCTTTTGGCAAAGATCGGATGATTGAAAAAATGCAGGAATTTACGGCTTTTGGCGCGGCGGAAGGCAATGTGTTAAATATCAACGACATCAATCAGGGAATGTATCAAATCAACCGCTTACAATCAAATCAAGCGGTAATGAAAATTGAACCGGGAACCAAAAGCGGTGAAAGCATTGTAAAGATCGATAATAATAAAAAATTCCCGGCCAAAGTAACAATTGGCAAAGATAATCTGGGCAATAAATTCACCGGCGTAGAGCGCACAAATTTTTCTTCCAATTTTGATAACCTGCTTTTTTTGAATGATAATCTGAATTTGAATTACACCACTAATCTTCACAATGACAGCCAAGTAAAAGACATTAAATCATTTTCCAGCAGCCTTTCAATTCCGTTCAAATATAATACTTTTTCTTACGATTTTTCACGCTCGGAATTTAAAGGACAAAATCCGGGAATCAACGGGACAAGCACTTTAACCGGTTTTTCACAATCATCAAAAATCACTCTTGATCGCGTTTTGGTAAATCAAACAAAATTGCGATTTTCAACCAACGCTTCCCTAACCGATAAATCATCGGCCAGCTATCTTAACAATGAAAAAATTGCCACATCGGAAAGAAGGTTGTCAATTTTAAATGTCGGATTTTCTGTTTCATCTTATTTAGACGATACATCCAATCTCTATTTCAACCCTTCTTACTCAAAAGGTTTAAAATTAATGAACGCCAAAAAAGATCAGCCCGATTCCATAAACACTGTGCCCAAAGCCCAATTTGATGTCTTCAAACTTTACGCCAATTTTTCCAAGAAATTCACTTTGCCAAAAATCGATAGTCCAGTAACTTTTGTTACCGAAATGAACGGACAATATGCCAAGCAAACACTTTACGGTTCGGAGCAATTTTCGGTTGGCGGATATTATTCGGTGAGAGGTTTTAGAGAAGGCTATATCAATGGCGATTCCGGCTATTACTTCAGGAATAAACTTAACTTCAATCTTGGATCACTCATCGCGCCATTGACTAAAAAACAAGATGAACAACAACAAGGATTTTTCGGGAAAAATTTGCTTCACTTAAACAAATTTTCCTTAGAACCATTTTATGATTACGGCTATGTCAAAAATAAATATATTGATGATGGCGCAGATGGAAGGCTTGCCGGCGCTGGTATAAAAACCATTTTCAACAGCAGATATTTTAATGCTTCTTTAACTTATTCCTGGGCAACCAATCATTCCCGCTTAATCACTGCAACCACAAAAGAAAACAAGTTGGTTTACTTCGAAATCAGCGCCTCTTGTTGTTAAAGAAATATTTTTCGATATCTTAGACACTGTTAGCTAATTAATTTTATTTCATATTTTGTCCTATTCCGGCTTATTTTTTAGTAAAATTTCTCAAAATATATCCTGATATTTATCCAAATTTTACTAAAAAAGCGCTCATAATATGCCAAAATCTTAAATAAAATTAATTAGCTAACAGTGTCTAAAAATGCACAATTAAATCTGTGGCAAAGACATATTGACTTGATTTGCGACCACCATCATAGGCTTTGACATCGTAAGAATGATCAAAGCGTAATTCAGGACGAACAGTGATAACATCACCAAACCAATGCGTCCAACCGATTAAATGTTCGGTATAAAGCGTTTTATATCCTGTTCTTTGGCCATGAGAATCTTTAAAAAATTCATTGCGGATGGTGATAAAATCTTTCGGGGTAAATTTATAAACCAAATAATTCAAAGCTGAATTTACTGAAGCGCGACAGGTTAAATTTCCCGGTGCGCATTGTGCAGCATTTGCACCAAGAATAGTTGCCGGAGCGTTGGCATTGTTGGCGTTTGGCACTTGACGTTCCCACATATAATAAGCTTCTGTTGCCATATGCCATTTATTATCGAATTTATGATACCAGGTTGCAGCCAGCATCTGCAAATTGTTATAAGCATATTTTCCGCTATTAATGCCGTTGATGCAGGGATATAAATTATCGTTACCACTATCTGAAGTCCAACTAACGCAAGCTCCTGGAGTTAATTTGCGATTTCGTTTGTCGAAAACCGTAACGTCAGATCCAACCGACAACTCACCCTGTACTGTCCAATTTTTATTTAGTTTAACTGTAGTTACTACGCCTTCATGAGTGTAAGGATCAAAGCTATAAAGTAATGAATGGCTGTAAGTATAATTATTCGGCGCCAGTTGCGCTTCAATATCCGGAATTGAAATATAGCGCCCAACCCTGATATTCATGCCTTTAGCAACTTGGGGCACATAAAGATCGCCATAAAACATTACGGGATCAAAACCATATTTTTTGTGATCTTTGAGATATTGATTGCTGAGAAGTTTGTTAGAATAAGTATATTTGTAATCAGTACCATACATGCCAGTTACGCGAAAACCATAATCAACATGATCGCGTTGCACAGTGTCAGGAACACGCTCCAAATATAGAGCCGCTTGATTCAGCGTTAATTGATTTGAATAAGGATAATAAGCCGCCGGATAATTTCCGCCCGTTCCCGTTGCAATATTATAATGACTTTTTGAACTACTAATATTCATACCCGGATCAAGCCAGCCATAAAGTTTAATCCGACTATCTTTAATTTTCTGACCATTTTCACCGCAATAAAGCGCATCCATCAAAGGTGCGACGGTATTATCGGCATAGCCAATTGGCGAAGTTCCACCAATATTCCACGTGGCGCTGGGAAATGGTGGTGAGCTTAAAGGTGCTGCAACCGCATCGCTATTATGTTCAAGCTCGGGCACATTTTCACCAGTCCATTTTAAATGATCTTTATAAGTTTCATAAAATCTTTTTGCTAAACCGTCTTGCGCCTTCACAGCGCAACCTTCTGCCGGTTGTGCTTTTGCTGAGATTGGAGCTAAAGCTAAAATTATAGCTAAAAAAATTTTCTTTTTTGATTTCATAAGATTTTATGCTGCTTTCATTTCTAAATAAGTATTGGCAAGGCTAATTGCTTTTTCAACCGCCAAAGAATTTTCGCGGAAAAGATGAGTAACAGCTTTTTTAATAAATTCTTGGGGATTTTCCTGCTTTAATAAAGCACGATGAAGTGATTTATTTAGCTGGTCAATAATAATTCCCGCCTGATTAAAACTTCCCGGATTTCTGAAATCATCAGGCAATAAACTATCCAAAAATTCAACGCGTTGTTTTTGATAATTTTCAACTTTATTTGACATATTTTAATGAACTAAAATCAGCATTAATATTCCACAAGATGTAAGTACAATCCCGATTGATTCTGCTTTGGTAAGTTTTTCTTTTAAATGAAAATGTGCAACCGCAATTGCCATTACTAATTCAATTTGTCCAACAGCTTTGACATAAACTACTTTGCCGATTCCGTAAGCTGTGAACCAACAAACCGATCCCAAAAAACTGAAAATCGTGGTTTTGAAAAAAGTCGATTTATTTTCCAGGCAAAGCAGGCTTTTCAAATCGCTGATGAAACGTTTTTGGTAAATTTTTACGATCGCGAATAAAATATTCTGGAAAAAAATTACCCAAAGTAAAACTGTCAAAGCGGCTTTAAGATTTGAAAAACCGAGCGGCAGTAAAATATCAGAAGCGGATTTCAAATTGAAAGCGGAAATTGAAAAACAAAAGCCGGTTAAAATTCCAAAAAGCGTCGCCTTATTTTGTAGCGATTGCAGGAATTTTTCAAAACCACCATTGAAAACTAAACCTGACATTAAAATCACGCCGATTGTAGCAATAATAATTGCGATAAAACTGACGAAAGAAACACCTTGGTTAAAAAATAATAACCCAATTATCATCGCCTGCAAAGTCTCTGTTTTGTAAAAGGCAATGCCGATGCTAAAATTTTTTGATTTGAAAGTTTGAAGTAGAAAAATATTGCCCGCAACTTGAAAAATCGCGGTGATAAGGCAATAAGAAATAAACCAGGAATTGATTATAGAATAAGTGGCAATAACCACAATTATCGCGATCGGAAAAGGTAATATATAACGCGACCAGGAAACGGTCAAAACATCGAGTTTTTTATGAAGACCTTTTTGCTCAAGATTCCTGAAAGTTTGTAATGCAGCGGCAGCAATTGTGTATAATATCCAGGACATTTTAAATGAAAGATTTGAGAAATAAGTAGAAATTTAGGTCATCGAGCAAAGCACGAAGTGCGTCGTCGAGATGCTGG
>JAZKII010000094.1:0-12905 GCA_040384945.1 Pseudomonadota bacterium | reverse complement strand
CGTCGAGATGCTGGTTCGATTTTGCAACATCAAGCTAGCATCTCGACGACGGCCTAACGGCCTTTGCTCGATGACCTGAAAATTTGTCTTTTTTTAGAACAATTTCCGATTCACAAAAAAACTTCACGCAACAAAAAACCGCCTTTGAAAAATTCAAAGGCGGTTTTAAATTTCTTAATTAAGAAATGAGTTGAACTTACTCAGCTTCAACTACTTCTTCTTTTTTCTTTTTAGATGCTCTTTTTGGTTTTTCAGATTGAGCAACTACTTCTTCAGAATTTTCTACAATTTCTTCAGAACCTTCATTTTTAGAATTAGCTTTTTTCTCAGCTTTCAAAAGAGCGCCGATTTCAGATTCACTTCTAGTTACAATCAAACGCACATCGAAGCTAACTTCAGAATGTGGAGCAACTTTAACTGCATAAATACCAATTTCTTTGATTGGTTTTTTCAAGAAAATGTCAGCACGAGAAATAGATTTTCCGCCAACGATTTCGTTAATTTTTGCAGCAATGACTGATGAACTTACTGAACCGTAAAGTCTGCCATCGTCAGAAGCATTTTCGATAATGATGATGTCTTTGCCAACAATTTGGTCTTTAACTTTCGAAGATGATTCAAGATTTTTCTGGTTTTCTTGTTCAAATTCAACCTTCTTAGATTCGAAGATTTTGTAGTTGTTTGCAGTAAAGCAGATCGCTTTTTTTCCTGGGATTAGGAAGTTTTTCGCGTAGCCGTTTTTCACTTCTACAACGTCACCAATTTTTCCCAAGTTAGAAATGGCGGTAATTAAAATAATTTTCATGATCCGATTAATTAGATAGTTGCTAGATCTTTTTTGATTGGAGAAATCAAAGCCAAATGGCGAGCTCTTTTAATTGCATTCGCAAGAGCTTTTTGTTTTTTAACTTCAACATTGGTAATTCTGCTTGGAATAATTTTGCCTCTTTCAGACAAGAATTTATTCAACAATTTCAAATTAGTGTAGTTGATTTCAGAAAGAGGAATGTCACGAAGTGGACAAGATTTTTTCTTTCTAATGAAAACGCTTTGGTTAACCAAAGAGATTTTGATATAGCCTTCCTCAGTATTCTGAGTAGCGCTGGCGTTATTATTGGTGTTTTTATTTTTATTAGCAGTTCTAGCAACCATGATACTCCTTAAACTTCAAATTGAACTTGATCCAAAACCAAATCTGTTTTGCTTGGTTCTTTCTTAGCGGCAACTTTGCCAGCTTTATAATCTTTAGCATTGCCGGAAACAAAAAGAGGAGACTCTTCTTGGTGAGCTTCAACTGAGAAAGTCATATTTCTGATGATGTCTTCGTTGAAACCCATAACGCGGTTAAGCTCTGCAACTGTTGCATATTCGGCATCGATATTTAACAAAATATAATGTCCGCGAGAGTTTTTCTTAACTTTATAAGCTAAGTTTCTAAGTCCCCAATATTCTTTGGAAACGATCTTTCCTTTACCATCGGTAATAATCTTGGAAAGCTTTGTAGTTAAGGCGTCAACGTCTTCGGCAGTTAAATCTTGCCTAGCAATAAAAACGGTCTCGTAAAGAGGCATAAGTAAAAGTTTTTAAATTGAAATTAATTGCTTTATTTGTCAGCAGCTAAAAATTGGGAGCGGCGCAAAGTATTTACCGGTTTTTTAATTGCAAGATAAAGTTTGGTCAATTTATGATGAAGGTCATATATTTTTTCATCACTTTAATAAATAATGCAAATCCTTAACCGCAAAGCACATTTTAATTTTGCCATCGAAGAAGAAATCGAAGCCGGCATTATGCTGCTTGGAAGTGAAGTAAAATCAATCCGCGAAGGCAAAGCCAATATTTCTGAAGCTTATATTGCCGACATCAAAGGCGAGCTTTTTTTAATCAATTGCAACATCAGCGAATATAAAGGCGCTAATAAATTTAATCACGCGCCGAAAAGACAACGCAAGCTTTTACTCCATAAAAAACAACTCGATAAAATCACCGGCAAAATGCAGGTTCAAGGTTACAGCGCCTTGCCTATGAAAATATTTTTCAACAAAAAGAATTTTGCCAAAGTAATTGTCGGAATCGGACGCGGGAAAAAACTTTTCGACAAACGTGAATCAATCAAAAAACGCGATGAAAACCGCAGGGCACAACGCGGCGAAGAATAAACAATTCACCAATTAATTGTTAAAACATGAGCATTCAAACTCTACTTCAGCCTCTTTCGACATTAAAACGCGTCGGCCCGACAATAACTAATTTTTTAGCGCGTTTGGTCGGAGATAATAAAATTTTTGATTTATTGCTGCATAAACCGGTGCGCGCCGAAAAAATCATGCTCAACCCGCGCCTTTTTGAAGTGCCAAATGACAGTCTCATAATCATCAAAGCCAAAGTTGAATCGCATACCAAACCAGCGACCTCGCGCCAGCCTTACAAAGTTATTTGCTACACGCCAACCGGCTATGTAAATTTAGTTTTTTTCAAAATTTTTCCCAGCCAAATTGCCAAAATGGCGATTGGTTCTGAAATTGCAATTTTAGGAAATTTACAAAAAATTGCCGGTGAAAACCAGATTGTTCATCCGCAAGAAATTTTACCGGCAAAAGAAATTGAAAAATTACCAAAAATTAATGCAATTTATCCTTTAGGTGCGGCGATTTCGCAAAAATTTATTACACAAAAAATTCATGAAACTTTAGCAAAAGTTGAAGAGAATATTGACGAATGGATCGATCATAACCTTTTAAATCAGCAGCTCTGGCCTAGTTTTACAATGGCTTTAAAAAACCTTCATTATTTTGCACTGGAAGAAAAAAATCACGATAATTTGCATGAAGTTGCGCGCAAACGTTTAGCTTATGATGAGCTTCTAGCCTGGCAAATCGCGGTTCTGCTGGCAAAATCGCAATCCGGAGAAAAGAAAAAATTTCATAAAGCGGAAAAAAATTTCGCTAAAAAATTTCTCGCTTCACTTCCTTTCGAACTAACTGGCGCGCAGGTTAAAGCCATTAAAGAAATTTCTGCTGAAATCAATTCTGACAAAAAAATGTTGCGACTTTTGCAAGGCGATGTCGGAAGTGGAAAAACTGTGGTGGCAATCGCCACTTGTCTTAACAGCATTTCACAAGAAAAACAAACTTGCGTAATTGCACCAACAACAGTTTTGGCAAAACAGCATTTGTCTTACTTCCGCAAGCTTTTAGAAGGTCATGAAATCAGAATTGAACTTCTTACTTCTGCGACTACAAAAAAACAAAAAGCCAAAATTCTTGCTGATTTAGATGAAGGAGAAATCGATATTTTAATCAGCACCCACGCCGTTTTGGAAGATGATGTAAAATTTAAAAAACTCGGATTAGCAATTATCGATGAACAACATCGCTTCGGTGTAATTCAACGTTTAAAATTAGTTGAAAAAGGCCAAGATGTTGATGTTTTATTAATGAGCGCAACGCCCATTCCGCGCAGCCTTATGATGGGTTTATATGGCGATATGGATATTTCAATTCTGAATGAAAAACCAAAAAATCGTCAAGCGATTGAAACGTTAGTAATGTCAGCAAAAAAAATTGAAGATATTTACCAATCCATAAAGCGCGCGGTTTCACGCGGTGAAAAAATTTACTGGATTTGCCCGGCAATTGAAGAATCAGAAGAAGTTCAACTAGTCAGCGCTAAACAAAAATTTACAGAATTATCAAAAATTTTCGGCGCCGAAAATGTCGCGCTGCTTCACGGAAAAATGAAAGAAAGTGAAAAAGAAAAAGTAATGAATGAATTTTCTAATCGCGATGGAAGCTTGAAACTATTGGTTTCAACCACTGTTATTGAAGTTGGAATTGATGTTCCCGAAGCAACAGTAATTTTAATTGAAAACTCAGAAAATTTTGGACTTTCACAATTACATCAACTTCGCGGTCGCGTCGGCAGATCAGATAAAAAATCTTTTTGCATTTTACTTTACGGCGAAAAATTCGGCGTCAATGGCCGCAAAAGATTGAGTATTTTACGCGAATCAAATGATGGATTTTTTATTGCCGAAGAAGATTTAAAAATCCGCGGCAGTGGCGATTTGCTTGGCACCAAACAAAGTGGCTTTCCCGAATTTAAAATTGCTGATTTAACTTTTGATACTGATTTATTGAAAATCGCTCATAAAAATGCCGAACTAATTTTGCATCATGATAAAAAACTGCAAAGCAAAAAACACCGCGATTTGCTACGACTTTTTAACTATGATGATTGCTTGAGAATGATTAGTAGTGGCTAACTACCTGCTTCCCTTTCATTTTTTTTAGCATCTACAACTTTATCTGCAAATTTTGCTTCTGGCTTGGAGGAAGGAGATATTGAATTAATAGTTTCTTCAACATAACCAAAAAATTCCTTGGAAAAAATCAAACCTCCAATCATTATTGAACCTCCTCGAACAGCTGCTGCAGCTGCTATTGTTTTTGGCGGCATCTTAAAAATTTCTTTTGCAGCCTTCAAATAACACTCACCGATACTAATTTTTGGATCATATTTCATGACACAATTCCCACCAGTATCAGGAATTGAGGAAAGAGCTCCAATACCAAACATTGTTAAACTTTTTTTCCCTAAATTTTCATCTTTTTGCTCTAAGCTTTCATCAGAAGACATTACTTTCATCGCGTACCAGAAACCACAATTACGCATCGCATAAAATGGAGCAACGCGCAATGAAATGCCTAAACGATTTTTTGAGATATCTATTCCCATATTTTGTTTAAGGATTTTTTCAAAACCCATCACATCTAAACGAACTCCTAAAACAGTTTCAACTGTAGCCGCAAGTGCCGCTGCCTGATATTGAGGTATTTTTTTTTCACTTACATGATCATAAACTTTCATTGCCGGGAACATGCTGACACAATAATAAGCCAAGTTTGACGTAAAACCGCTAGCAATTCCTGAGGGATTATTTTGAAGCGTATGAAACAACTTCCCTGATTCAATCATGCTTTTTACATTACTGGCGCTGCGCTCTTGAAAGGCATTTATAGAATATTGCAAGACAGTTGCGGTGATTTTTGTAAGATCGATTGCAAATATTGTATTATTTTTTTCATTTGGGATGGAATCTTCCTTCATAACTTCAACGTTCTTTTGATTTATTTGCAGAAACTTTTTCAGCTGTGGGTTTTTCCATGTTGGGATTTGGTTTTCCACTTACTTTGGAATTAGTAGATAATTTTTCTTCTGAATTTCCTACTAACTTCCAGATTAAATTAGGTCCCTCTGCAACTGCTGTTATCGCCATAAAACAAATACTAGCTCTAGCCGTAGCACCGGAAGATAATGCTTTCACATCCGCGGTTTTTATTTCTTTGAGAATTTGTTCTTGAACTTGCTTCGAAGTCATTCTGCCGGATGAAGCCATCGATAATGGCCGATCCCCCAAAATGCTGAACCAAGCAGAACCTGCACGTATTGAGTGCGTCGAGTAATCTTCGAGATCATCTTTTTCAATACCGAAATCTTTTTCAAGATTATCCCCAAAATTACCAACTACATACTTCTTAGATATGTAGCGAGCTGCAAAAACTCCAAAAGAAAAAATAACGTTCCTAAAAGCTAATGCCGCCGCTTGAAATACACGATTCTCATTAAAAACTTTTTGCAGACTTAATAATTGATTAAATTCTTTCTCACCGAAGGTCTTAACATCATATGTCGGATTTGGGGAACTATTGTAAGTAGAGTTTTTTAATTGGTTAAATTTCTCCAGAGAATTGATTTCAAGCAAATTTGATGCCTTACCTTGTTGATCGCTAAAGCGATATTTAAAATAATTAAGTGAATGAAATTTAGCTCCAGCTTCGCGTCTGGCATAGCTTGCAATTGCGGTTTCAGCAGCAGTATTAATTACGGTAACCGTGGCTGGATGCAAATCATTTTGCTCTTTAATAATGTTACATGCTGTAACTGGAGCAAATGAAGAAAAACCTCTATATTTGAGGGTATTTACACTTTGTTTTGCTACATATTTCCAGGACATTTCACTCAAATTCCTGAAGGCTTCCGAATAGGTTTTTACAGCACCTGTTGATTTGGGAGTTCCTACACTAATAGCAATTGTGATTGGTACTTGGGTTGTAGCACCGGCTAAAACTAATCCTAAAAAATCAGTAACGTTTTTTCTAACAAATTTAGCAGATGATTCTGGATCCAGTGATTCATTATATTCGCGCAGCGGAGAAATAAAATCTCCGCTGAACGGCTCTTCTTGTTGTATCGATTTCCTTTCCTGGGTTTGGTGGGAAAGTTTTTTCGACATTTAATTATAAAGGCAGGTTATCGTGCTTTTTCCAAGGCTTCTGAACTTTTTTATTTTTCAGAATCTGGAGTGAAGCGCAAATTCTTTTTCTGGTATTTTGCGGACGGATAACTTCATCAATAAATCCGCGAGAAGCTGCCACAAAAGGTGAGGCAAATTTTTCGCGATATTCAGCAACTCTTTTAGCTTTACTTTCCGGATTTTTGGCATCTTCGCGGAAAATGATTTCAACCGCGCCTTCCGGGCCCATAACCGCGATTTCGGCGTTCGCCCAAGCGTAGTTTACGTCACCGCGCAAATGTTTTGAATTCATTACAATATAAGCGCCGCCGTAAGCTTTGCGGGTTACAACAGTAATTTTTGGAACTGTCGCTTCGCCATAAGCATAAAGCAATTTTGCACCATGTTTAATAATTCCGGCATGCTCTTGATCGGTTCCAGGCAAGAATCCCGGAACGTCAACGAAAGTTAAAAGTGGAATATTAAAAGCATCGCAGAAACGAATGAAACGCGCCGCTTTTTCAGAAGCTTTAATATCAAGACAACCAGCCAAATGCATTGGTTGATTGGCTACAACGCCAATAGTTTCGCCTTCTAAACGGCCAAAACCAACCATGATATTTTTAGCATAATTAGGTTGAATTTCGTAGAAATCACCTTCATCGAGAATTTTTTCAACCAGCTCCGACATGTCGTAAGGCAAGTTGGCATTGTCCGGAATCAAAGTGTTCAAAGAAATATCAACACGATCTGCCTCATCAGAACTTGGAATTTGCGGAATCGCTTTTTGGTTAGAAAGTGGCAAGAAATTAATTAAACGACGAGTTTGTAAAAGCGCATCGATGTCGCTTTTGAAAGTCAAATGAGCAACGCCACTTTTGCTGCCGTGAACTGAAGCTCCCCCTAAATCTTCTTGAGTAACAGTTTCGTGAGTAACGGTTTTAACCACGTCAGGACCGGTTACAAACATGTAGGAAGAATTTTCAACCATGATTGTAAAGTCAGTCAAAGCTGGCGAATAAACTGCACCACCAGCGCATGGCCCCATGATTAAAGAGATTTGCGGAACAACACCACTGGCATCGATATTACGTTGGAAAATTTCACCGTAACCACCAAGAGAATCTACGCCTTCTTGAATTCTGGCTCCACCGGAATCGTTAATGCCAATTACCGGAGCGCCAACTTGGACTGCGCGGTCCAAAACCTGACAGATTTTTTTGGCATGCGCCTCACCCAAAGATCCACCCATTACGGTGAAATCTTGGCTATAAACAAAAACTAAACGGCCGTTGATTGTGCCTTGTCCTGTAACAACGCCATCTCCCGGATGTTTTTTATCTTCCATATCAAAATCAGAGCAACGGTGCTCAACATAAAGACCATATTCTTCGAACGAATCCGGATCGAGTAAAACCTCAATTCTTTCGCGCGCAGTTAATTTTCCTTTGGAATGTTGAACGTCGATTCTTTTTTGACCGCCGCCTACTCTAGCTTCTTCACGTTTTGAAGCCAGTTTTGCAATATTTAAAGAACGCATGTTTTTTTTAAATTAGTTCAATTTCGCGATAATAGTTTCACCACCAATCATGGTTTGACCCACAAGAGCTTTGATCGCCATATCTTCCGGCAAGAAAATGTCAGCACGGCTTCCGAAACGGATAATTCCGTAACGATCACCCATTTTAACTTCTTGGCCTTCTTTGATGTCAGAAATAATGCGACGGGCAACTAAACCAGCGATTTGCACGAAAATAATTTCGGTGCCGCTTGCAGTTTTTACTACAACTGAATTTCTTTCATTTTCAGCGCTGGCTTCATCAGCATTAGCGCTTAAAAATTTTCCTGGTTTGTAGCTAACTTTAGTAACAGTTCCGCTAACTGGAACGCGGTTTACGTGAACGTTAAACACATTTAGGAAAACAGTAATTTTGTTAAATTTTTGTTTGCCATAACCCAAATCATCAGGCGCTTCAACACCGAATTCAACACGGGTTACAACACCGTCGGCCGGGCTGATAATGATATTTTCTTCAATCGGCATAACTCTTTCAGGATCGCGGAAGAAAAATACACACCATAAAGTTGCAACAAGTCCGATCAAACCAAGAGTGTTGCTAAGCATGGCTAGAAGTGCGGTTATCAAAGCGAAGATTACGATAAATTTATAGCCTTCCTTGTGAATGGCAAAAGTAACCAGTTTTAATGCGTCTAGAAAATGTGTCATAAAATTTTAATTTGTATTATTTGATTTCAGGTTCGTTTTCTCCAAGTGCAAAAGTAGTTAATTATTCAACTTCACTAGCTTTTTGCCAAAGTTTGTCCAATTCCTTTAAAGAAATTTTCTTTCTCTCAATTCCCGGTTGATTCAAAATAAAATCAACTGCTTTTTCTTCAATGATTGAACCACGAAGCTGCTGAACTGCGCCGGCATTTTTTTGATAATATTCCAGAACCGCTTTTTCCTGATTTGGAAAACGAGCTAAAATTTTGCCAATTTCTTGGTTAATATCATCGTTAGTAACTTCGATTTTATTTTTTTGTGCAACTTCAGACAAAACCATGCCGCAACGGATCATGCGCTCTGCAGTTTCGCGTTTTTTATCTTTGGCTTTTTCTTTTTCTTTGTCGTTTTTGAATTTATTTGGATTGGTTTTTAGCTCTTCTTCAGTTTCAGCCCAAAGATTATTAACTTGCTCTTCAACCAAACCTACTGGCAATTCGAAGTCATATTTTTTGTTCAAAAAATCAAATAATTCTTTTTTAAACAAGTTGCGTTCGATACCTTTATAATTGTCGTCGATCTGCTTTTTAACTGCTTCTTCAAGCTTGGCTTTATTTTCTAAACCGAAATTATTTTTGATGAATTCATCATTAACTTCTGGCATTTCGGCAGTTAAAACTTCATTAACTTTCACATCAAATTCCGCTGCTTTTCCGGCGAATTCTTCGTTATGATATTCTTTTGGGAATTTCACTTTTACGCGAGTTTCATCACCCGCTTTTTTGCCAACTAATTGCTCTTCAAAATCATCGATGAAGCTTTTGCTACCAAGTTCCAACTGGTAACCTTTCGCAGCGCCGCCTTCAAATTCTTTTTTGTCGATTTTACCAACATAATCGATATTAACTGAATCGCCTAATTTTGCTTTATATGAAGCATCTTTTGCGTTCCATTTGCGGTAAAATTTTAATAATTTTTTTAGTGATTCATCTAAGTCAGCAGCAGAAATTTCGGCATCTCTTTTGGTAACTTTGATTTTGTTAAATTCGATTTCAGGAAGTTGTGGGTAAAGTTCCATTGTGGCTGTAAGCTCAACATCTTGGCCTTCTTTGAATTTTTTGATGTCGATTTTTGGAGTTAAAGCCAATTTGATATTATTGTCGGTAACAATTTTTTTGATGGTGTCATTGATAATTTTATCTGATTCATCAGCCATGATTGATTGGCCATATTTTTCTCTGATAACTTCAAGAGGAACTTGTCCTTTGCGGAAACCTTTAAGTGAAAAATTACCACGAACTTTTTCAATATAATCGCTAACTTTAGCGTCAATTAATTGGTAAGGAACGGTAACTTGAAATTCTTTTTTTAATTTCTTGTCGTAAGTATTTTTGATTTGTACTTCCATTGGCGAGCCTTGAAATATATAGGTTAGAATGAGTCCGCAGCGAATGCGGGGTAGTTAGAATTTGTGATTTTTTATGAGCTAAAAAATGAGGTGAGGATTTAAGAAGAAGGAGGGGAAAATAGCAATTAAATCGTTTGGGTTTTTTGTATTTTTTTTGGTGTAACGAAAATACTAAAAATGTTTGTTCGCGAAAGCTTTTCCAGAAAAAGATTTTAAATATTTTTCAAAATTTAATGCTGTTTTTTTATCGCGGAATGCGAAGTAACTTTGAAGTTCCCAAGGAGTGTATTTTGAGGTAAAATTGCATTCACCAGAATTGTGCCTTTCTAATCTTTTTTTAAGATCGGAGGTGTAGCCGATGTAAGTTTTTTCTTGAGAAGATGGAGAAATAGATTTGAGGATGTAGGTGTAATACATGGTTTGGTTTTAAAATTTGGGTGAAAATTTTGAAAACGAATTTATGGAGTTTTTATTGTTGATTTGTTCTTGTGAAGCCCGGGCCATTTTTCTGGGGGGCTTCGGGGGCTCCGCCGTCGCCCGTTGGGCTATGGCGGACAGGCACTCTTCGCTCTAACGATCTCCGTGTGACAGTCCAGCCGCTGGCTGGCCTGCCACCCGAAGCTCGTAAGAGCGAAGGGTGGTGCGGACGGAGGGACTTGAACCCACATGCCGTGAGGCGCTAGATCCTAAGTCTAGTGCGTCTGCCAATTTCGCCACGTCCGCATAAAATCCGGCAAGTGCCGGATAGTTTATCTAGTTTGCTGCAGCTGCAACAACGTCGATTGAAATTCTGTTATTTCTTGAAGATTTAACAAAAACTACTGTTCCTTCGATTTTAGCAAAGATTGTGTGATCTTTACCAATTCCTACGTTTTTACCTGGGTGCCATTTTGTTCCTCTTTGACGAACAATAATGTTGCCAGGAATTACTGCCTGACCACCGTATTTTTTAACGCCTAATCTTCTACCTGCCGAGTCACGACCGTTTCTCGAACTACCACCAGCTTTCTTCGTTGCCATGGCTCTCCTAATATTAAATTACACTACTCGCAGACAACTTGAAGCCTGCTTTCGCACTTAAATTTTCAAAAGCAATTAGCCTTTGATTGATAAAATTTTTAACAAAGTCTGTTGTTGACGATGACCTTGTTTTCTACGCGAATTTTGTCTTCTTCTTTTTTTGAAGATGATAACTTTATCGTTTTTAAAAGTTTTAACGATTTCAGCTTCAACCTTGGCACCACTAACTAGAGGGCTGCCAAAGCTTACTTCGCCTTGTTCAGATTTTACTAATAAAACTTTGTCGATTGTAACTTTAGAACCGGCTTCGCCGATAAGTTTTTCAACAATAATTTTTTCGTTGGCTTGGACGCGATATTGCTTCCCGCCAGTTTCGATAATTGCAAACATAAAGATTTAAAATATGTGATCAGCTTTAAAAAGGGTCGCGCAACTTATTTTCCAAAGTCTTTTTGTCAAATCATTTCTTTTGGGAACCTGAAAAAACTTCCCAACCGCCACCTAAAGATTTATAAAGTGCTACAGTTTTTTTAGCAAACTCTAATCTTTCCGAGTTTAACTTTTTTTCCGATTGCAACAAATTAAGTTGTGATTGCAAATAATCGACTTGCGCCATTAACCCGCTATTTTGGCGCCTAGAGTTAAGTTTATGGACCATTTCCTGCACTTCACCACTTTGCATTATAAGATCGAATTTTTGGCTTTCTTTAATAAAGCCAATCATCGAAGACTCAACATCCAACAAAGCCTTATTAACTTTTTCTTCATAAGTTATTAAAGCCTGTTTTTTTCTTTCATCAGCAATTTTTATGCCAGCGAAAACTCCACCAAAATCCAAAACCGGCATTGTAATTTGTGCATCAGCCGAAAAAACTCGGCTTGATGATTGTAATAAATTTTGCGATTTCGTGTTATAAAATCCAAAAAATCCACCCAAAGAAAGTTTGGGAAATACTCGTGCCACCGAATAACTTTCCATTTCTGTTGCCGCTGCAAATTCACGTTCCGCCTGTTTAATATCGGGACGATTTCGTAAAAGCGAAACCGGCGCATCAACAATTACGCCTTTGCGCAAAACCGGAACTTCACCGATTTCACCAAAAAAATTCTTCATTTCGCCCGGCCTTTTTCCGAGCAAAAATTCTAAATTATATAGCGCAATTGCAACTCGCGCTTCCGATTCCAAAAGATCAGATTTGCTATCCAGCATCGCAATTTTTATCGGGCCTAAATCAATGTCGCTTAATAATCCGGCAGATTTTTTGGATTCATTTAATTGAAGAATCATAACTCGCGCCACATCAATTTGTTTTTGTAAAAATAATTCATTTTGGGCGGCGCGTAAATCGGAATAATTTTTTACAACTTCGGCAATCAGTGAAACTAAAATATAATTTCTTGCTTCGTCTGAAGCTTCGAACAAAGCTTTTGCTGATTGTCTGGAGCGATAATTGGCACCGAATAAATCAATTTCCCAACTGGCATCAAAACCAGCGGTAAATAAATTAAAAATCGTGTGAGTATCCGGCGCAAAAGGAATTATATAATTATTTTTTCGCGAGGCCGAAGCAGTTGCATTAACTTTCGGGCCTAATTCTGAAGTTGCAGTCGTGACATTTGCGCGCGCTTCAACCACACGGCTTTGGGCAATTTTAAAATCGTGATTATTTTTTACCGCCAGCTCAATAATTTTATTTAAAATCGGATCTTGAAAATTTTCCCACCAGTTTTTTTCAATCTCGCCATATTCCGAATTTTCATCTTTTTTTACACTATCCCAAACCGTAGGCATTTTGGTTTCGGGCTTTTTATATTTTTCACCAATCGGCGGAAGGTAGCGGCAATTGGTGAAAAATAGGAATGTGAGGAGGAAAAAATATTTCATTAAATTTAGTTGTTTGAAAGATCGAGCTAGCATCTCGACGACGCTTCGCTTTGCTCGATGACCTAAAATTTTT
>JAZKII010000093.1:18714-30127 GCA_040384945.1 Pseudomonadota bacterium | reverse complement strand
AGCTCGATGTTGAAAAATCCAGCCAGCATCTCGACGACGCACTTCGTGCTTTGCTCGATGACCTAATACATTTTCTTTGCGATACTTATAGATCCATCTTTACGACGAAGTCCATACGATTAGATTATTATTATTATTATTCTTCTTTTTTCACATCTTTCTCAACTTCTTTAACTTCAACTTTCGGCTCATAACCTTTTGCCACAATCATTTTCAAACCATCTGTAGCTCTAGCTTTAAGCGCTTGCGAACTTTCAGGATTTTTAGCAATTTGCTCATAAATTTTATAAGCTTTTTCTAAATCATTTTTGTGCAATGCAAGCAGCGCTCTTTGCTCTGCGATGTGATATCTAAGCACTTTACCACCATTTTCTACTTTTTCGATTCTGGTGCTCAAATCATCTTTGTTCAATTCTGCTTCATCAGAAAGCCAGGTTCTAACTGCCAACAAACCACCAAGATCCTTAATGTAAGCATCGCAAGATCCGCAACCGCTAACTTCTAAATAAATTTTGGCTGAATCCTGTTTATTTCCTTCTTCCAAAAGAATCGCTGCGTAACGAAGAGAAGCCAATGATCTAACGCCGCTTGGTGCTGATTTAGCGTCATAAATTTGTTTTAAATCTTTTTTAGCTTCTTCAATATTTCCAACTTGCTGATTCAATAATGATTTATGCAGAATTTCAGAATATTTAGCTTCTTGCGAATTTTGATAAGACCTAAATCCAAAAAGAATAATCAAAGCAACAATTGCCAGAATCACTAAACGCATAATATTTTTGCCGTTTTGAACGAAAAAATTTCTAATGCATTCAGCTCTAGATTGAGCGCGGGCTTGGTTAATTAAGTTCATTGCTTCGTCTGACATAGTTTCCTTTTTAATGATTAATTAATAATTTTTAGACAGCAGTCCAAAGTGTTTTTTAGTAAATAAGCGATAGTCATCGGCCCTACTCCGCCAGGAACCGGGCTTGTTGCGTGAGCAATATCTTTAACATTTTCAAAATCAACATCGCCGACTAATTTTGTTTTTCCATCGGCCAAAGTGATGCGATTAATACCAACGTCAATAATAACTGCACCTTTTTTAACCATATCACCTTTGATTAAACCAGGAACTCCGGCAGCAGAAATAATTACATCGGCTTGTAAACATTCATTTTTTAAATCTTTAGTTGAGCGATTAGCGATTGTAACGGTGCAGCTTTCAAGCATTAAAAGACGCGCTAATGGACGGCCAACGATATTTGACGAACCAATTACCAAAGTTTTTAAACCAGCTAAATTTGAGCCTTTTACCGATTTCAATAAATGCACGCAACCAAGTGGCGTGCAAGGAACCATTGCTTTATCAACACCTACAATATCACCAACCGAAAGTTTTCCGACATTAATTACGTTAAAACCATCAACGTCTTTACGGTGATCAATTGCGTGAATTACGTTGCGCGAATCGATATGTTTCGGAAGTGGCAATTGCACCAAAATGCCGTGGATTTTTTTATCTTCATTTAATTCGCGGATTTTGGCGATTAAATCATCTTCGGAAATATCGGCCGCCATTTTAAATTGCAGCGAATTCATGCCCACCGCATGCGCCGCTTTTTCTTTATTTCCAACATAAACTTCACTAGCTGGATCGTTACCCACCAAGATCACAGCAAGGCTTGGGATAACATTAAAATTTTTTTTAATTTCTTGAATTTGGGCAGCAATTTCTAGCTTCATTGAAGCAGCAATTTCTTTGCCATTGATGATTTGAGATGTCATTTGCAGATTTTAAAAATTAGGAAGAATAAAAATCTTAGGCGCTATATCGATTAATTCTACAAAAATTCTGTTTTATTAATATATTTTTTAACAACAAAATAAGTCATCAATCTTTAAGATAAAAATATTCTTAATGTCCTAGTAATAACTTATTATTAGGACATTACGAATTAAAATGTTTTTGTTTTTTCAGCTAAATACCAATCGTAAACTTTTTTAATCCCGTCTTCCAGGGAAGTTGTTGCTTTCCAGCCCAAGGAATTGATTTTTGAAACATCAAGACATTTACGCGGAGCACCGTCTGGCTTGGTGGCGTCAAATTTTATTTCACCTTTGAAGCCGACAGTTCTTTTAACCAATTCGGCAAGTTCGGCGATTGTTGCATCTTCACCGGTGCCGATGTTGGTAAGGCCTGTCACTTCTTTATTATTCATTACATAGACGCAGGCCTTTGCTAAATCATCAACATACAATAATTCACGTTTCGGCGTGCCGCTTCCCCAAACCTCAACCTCAGATTTTCCGGCTACTTTTGCTTCGTGGAATTTGCGCAATAAAGCCGGCAAAACATGCGATCCGGTTAAATCAAAATTATCATTAATGCCGTAAAGATTAGTCGGCATTAGAGAAATGAAATCGCAGCCATATTGATCGTGATAAGCTTCACACATTTTCAGACCGGCAATTTTGGCAATTGCGTAACCATAATTTGTCGGTTCAAGTGGACCGGTTAAAAGATATTCTTCTTTGATTGGCTGCGGTGCCAAACGTGGATAAATGCAAGAACTTCCTAAAAAAATAAGACGCTTTACGCCGTTTAAATAAGAATTATGAATTATATTATTTTGGATTTGTGAATTTTCATAAGTGAAAGCGCCTTGCTGTGAACGGTTGGCTTCAATGCCGCCAACTTTTGCTGCTGATAAAAAAACATATTCCGGTTTTTCCTGCGCGAAAAAATCACGCACCGCTTTTTGGTCAGTTAAATCAAGCTCAAGGCGGGTTCTAGTAATAATATTATTGTAACCCTGATTTTGTAATTCGCGCACAATTGCCGATCCAACCATGCCGCGATGTCCGGCAACAAAGATTTTAGATATTTTTTCCATGATTACATTACTCCTATTTCTTTTAAAAATGCTTTGTCGAGACTATCTTGTGAATGCCTGTCTTTAAAGCCTTGCGGCGTTCCGTGATAAGTGATTTTGGTGTTGTTTAAAACTGCAATTGAATCACAGATTTCATCCATGTCAGATAAAATATGTGAACTAAAAAAGACGGTTTTGCCGGAATTTTTATAGGCTAAAAGTTCACGTTTTAAAGCGATGCGGGCTTTTGGATCAAGGCCGCTCATTGGTTCATCTAAAATTACTAATTCAGCTTCCGATAAAAAAACTGCTAAAAGGCCAAGTTTTTGGGTCATGCCTTTGGAATATTTGGTGACTTTTTGTTTTAGAACTTCGAAACGTAAATCAAGATTTTCGCAAATGATGCGAGCCTTTTCCATATCTGGTTTTTTGCCATAAAAATCGAGAACGAATTTTAAAAATTCTTCACCTTTTAAATGTGAAGAGGGCTGGAATTTTTCTGGCAAATAGCAAAGTTTTTTGCGGGCTTCTGGCAAGGCACGCGAGACACCAAAAATTTCAACTTCGCCATTATCTTGATCGAGAAGATCGAGGATAATTTTAATTAATGTGGTTTTCCCAACACCGTTTAAGCCGATAAATCCAAAAATTTCATTGGGTTTTACGTCGAAATTTACATTGTCCAAAACTGGTCGGGCAAAGGATTTGGAGATTTCGGAGATTTTTAGAGGGAGCATTAGTTTGAAATATCTTTTAATATTAATTCAATTTTACTCTTAAGAATTGGTAGGTCGGAAATTATAACCTGTTTAAGATTTAAAATATCAACATTACCATAATCGTGAATTATTCTGTGACGCATTCCAATAATTTGTTTCCAGGGAATATCGTTATATTTTGCCACAATTTCTAAAGATAATTTATTTGCCGCCTCTCCGATAATCGCAATAGAATAAGCAATTGCCATTACAGTTTTTCGGTCCTCAAGATCACTGCTTTTATAAAAATCTTTGATATCATTTATTGATTTAAGAATATCAGAAATTCGAATAAAATCAGGGTTAATTTTCTTCATAATTCTTGCGCCTCTTTTAAAATAAATGGCTTAAATTCATCTCTTATTGATCTGTCAGAGATCACATCAACTTTGCATCCAAGCAACTCGGTTAAATCAATATCTAACCCCGATTCATCAAGCAAAGATGCTCCTTCTTTAAAATGAACCAATAAATCAATATCACTTTTATCATTATTTTCACCACGCGCAACTGAACCAAAAACACGAACATTCTCCGCCTTATATTTATCGGCAATTTGAAGAATGCTGTTTCGATATTTTGTGCGCAGAGTTTCTATATTCATTTCTCAACCATATTATTAATCGCGAGTAGCGAAATTGTGTAACCGTCGATTCCCAAACCGGAAATCACTGCATCAACAACATCGCTCAAAAATGAATTTTGGCGGAATTCTTCGCGTTTGAAAATGTTGGAAATATGTAATTCGATTTTTGGTTTGTGAAACATTTCCAAAGCATCACGAATTGCAACTGAAGTGTGAGTGTAAGCGGCGGCGTTGATGATGATTCCGTCAAAATTATCGATCGCTTCCTGAATAATATTAACCAATTCGCCTTCAGAATTTGACTGCTTTAACTCAACCTTCAAAGCCAGTTCTGACGCTAGTTTATGGCAATCATCCTCAATTTTTTTAAGCGAAATATCACCGTAAATTGATTTATCTCTTTTATGCAAAAGATTAAGATTTGGACCGTTTAAAATCAGGATTTTTTTCATAAAATTATCTATTTAATGCGCTGCTTTTTAATTGAAGCCAGCTCGATTTTTACATAAGAAAAAATTGTCACGGGAATTGAAAAACCATAAGTGATGCCAATGATTGCAAGAGTCAACCAAGGTTCAAGTAACAGTCCAATAATGATTGAACCTAAAATTAATAAAGTCAGGTAAGCAAATTCATTTTTGATCGGGATTTTTTTAATCGAAATTGTCGGAACACGGCTGGCCATTAAAACCGCTAAAACTGCGGTGTAAGTAATAACCAAAACCGGATTGCAATAAAAACCTTCACCGAATTCATAACTTAAAACCATTGGCAACATTGCCATTGCAGCACCTACCGGAGCGGGAATTCCTTTGAAAAAATATTTTTCCAAAGTTGGATTTGTAACTTCGCGAGCCATATCAACATTGAATCTGGCTAATCGAATTGCGCCGCAAACGGCGAAGAATAAAACCATCGCCCAATCCAAACCAGGAAGAACAGAATAAGAATTAACCCAGGAATAAATTACGAAACCGGGAACTACACCGAAATTTACGAAATCAACTAATGAATCTAATTGTGCGCCGAAATCGCTGCTTGAATTCAAGAAGCGCGCTAGTCGTCCATCAACGCCATCCATAAATCCGGCGAAAAGCAAAAATGCCGAAGCGCGATAAAAATCACCCATATTGGCATAACGAATTGCTGATAAAGCGATGCAGAGACTTGTAAGTGTAACCAGATTTGGCAAAAGCCTAAAAAGCGGAAAATAGCCGCCGTCAGCCTGACGAATTTGCTGAATGATTTGTTTGGACATGAGTATGAAAAAAAGTCTGAAAAATTTGGAATTGCTTTATCACGAAAGCGGAGTTAATTTCGCGCCGCTTCACAAAAAAAGCAATCAAACATTTCCTCACATTTTTCTAAAAATAAGATGAACAAAACTGAAACAGCGCAAAAGCTTGCCAATTCTATTCGCTTTTTGTCAATTGATGGCGTTGAGCGCGCTAATTCCGGGCATCCGGGAATGCCGATGGGAATGGCAGATGTGGCGACAATTCTTTTTACAGAATTTCTAAAATTTAATCCAAAACATCCAACTTGGTTAAATCGCGACCGCTTTATTTTGTCAGCTGGCCACGGTTCGATGTTAATTTATTCGCTGCTTTTTTTGACTGGTTACGAAGATATTGCAATTGATGATCTTAAAAATTTCCGCCAACTTCACGCTAAATGCGCCGGACATCCGGAATATGGTCATTTACATGGCGTTGAAACTACAACTGGGCCGCTTGGTCAAGGTTTAGCCAATGCAGTTGGAATGGCGCTTTCCGAAAAAATGTTGGCCGCGCGTTTAGGCACAGATTTAATCGACCATAAAGTTTATTGCTTAGCGGGCGACGGCTGTTTGATGGAAGGCATTTCGCAAGAAGCAATTTCAATTGCCGGACATTTGGAATTAAATAATTTAATTGTGCTTTGGGATAATAACTCAATTTCAATTGATGGTAAAACTTCGATCACAACTTCTGAAAACATGAAAATGCGTTTCGAAGCTTGCGGTTTTGAAGTTATTCAAGTTGATGGTCATAATTTTGATGAAATTCGCAGCGCTTTATCTGCCGCTCAAAAATCACAAAAACCGGTAATGATTGATTGCAAAACTACAATTGGTTTTGGCTCGCCAAATAAAGCCGGTTCGGAAAAAGCTCACGGTTCACCGCTTGGCGTTGAAGAAACGGTTAAAGTTCGCGACAAATTAAATTGGCCGCACGCCGCTTTTGAAATTCCGCAAGATTTAAGAGATAAATGGTTAGAAGCTGGCAGAAGAGCCGATAGCAATTATGCCAAATGGGAAGAGAAATTTTCTAAATTAGATTCAGCAAAAACCGCAGAATTAAAACGTATTTATAGCAAAAAATTACCGGCAGAATTTGAGCAAAAACTTGAAGCTTTCAAACAAAAAATCCGCGATGAAAAGCCAAAACAGGCCACGCGTAAATCTTCACAAATTGCTTTAGAATTTTTAACCGGCGAATTACCGGAATTAATTGGCGGTTCTGCTGATTTAACCGAATCGGTTTTAACTAAAACTTCGCATACAAAATCAATTTCAAAAACTGATTTTTCACAGCGTTACATTCATTACGGCGTTCGCGAACATGCGATGGGTGCGGTTATGAATGGCCTGGCTTTACATGGAAAATTCATTCCATTTGGCGGCACTTTCCTGGTTTTCTCAGATTACATGAAACCTGCTATTCGCCTTGCCGCTTTGATGAAACAGCAAGTTATTTATATTTTTACTCACGATTCAATTGGTCTCGGTGAAGATGGCCCAACGCATCAACCAATTGAACATTTGGCGATGCTTCGCGGCATTCCAAACTTAAATGTTTTCAGACCTGCAGATGCTGAAGAAACAATTGAATGTTTTGAAGCGGCTTTGAAATCAACTTGCGCGCCATCAGCGATGATTTTAACCCGCCAAAATTTGCCATTCTTAACTAAAGATCGCGATCTTTGCCAACTTGGTGGATATATTTTATCTGACGCTGCAAAACCTGATGTTGTAATTCTTGCAACCGGTTCGGAAGTTGCGACTGCGATTGAAACTAAAGAAAAATTATACAGCCATGGAATTGCTGCCCGCGTGGTTTCAATGCCATGTTTGGAAATTTTCAACCAGCAAGAACAAGCTTATAAAAATCAAGTTTTAGGTGATGAGAAAGTTTTAAAAGTTGCGATCGAAGCCGGAATTTCACAAGGCTGGCATCAATATATCGGCAGCAATGGAATTTTTGTTGGCATGAGTGATTTTGGTGCTTCGGGGAAAGCGGAAGATTTATTTAAGCATTTTGGAATTAATTCTGATGCGGCTTGCGAGAAGATTGTAGCAAGGTTGAAGAATAAAATTAAAACTGACGCTTAGTTATTGAGATTAAGTTGTGATGAGATCGAGCCAGCATCTCGACGACGTGCTAACGCACTTTGCTCGATGACCTAAAGTATTTTAAACACGACAAAAAAGTTTAGGTCATCGAGCAAAGCGAAGCGTCGTCGAGATGCTAGCTCGATCTCATCCCAACAAAAATACGAACCTGAATGAAATATATTTTCTCTCTCACATTCCTAATCCTCCTTTCCAACTGCTCCTACTTCAAACCATATTACACCGGCCCAAAATCCGATCACTTTAACGGCGAGCGTTTCATTTCCGAAAATCATACCAAATTCCGCAGCGATTTTCGTTTTCTATTCACCTTCAAAGACAGCTGGAGCGGCGATAAAGAAGAAACCATTTCACCAAAATTCAACCCGAATTTACCAATTCACAAAGCCCGCGTCATTTTTATCGGACATTCAACTTTCCTGATTCAATTTCCGCATTTAAATATTTTAACCGATCCGATCTGGTCCAAACGCTCCGGCCCGATTGCTTTACCATTTTTTGCGCCCAAACGTCATAATCCACCAGCAATTGCTGTGGAAAATCTGCCGAAAATTGATTATGTGGTTTTGAGTCACAGCTCTTACTACCACATGGATCTACCAACTATCGCCCAGCTTAAGGAAAAATTTAATCCTGTTTTTGTCGCCGGATTGGGAAATTGCTATTATTTAAATGAGGTAAAAAACCTTGATCTGCGCTGCGTGGAACTTGATTGGGAACAAAAAATGTCATTGCCGGAAAATATGAATTTTTATTTTCTAACTGCTCAAAACTGGTCCAAAAGATCCTGGTTTGACCGCGATAAAACTTTGTGGGGATCTTTTGCCATCAACAGCCCGAACTTTAAAATTTATTTCGCCGGCGATAGCGGCTATTCCGATCATTTTAAAAAAATCGGTAAAAAATATGGCCCATTTGATTTGGCATTTTTACCAATTGGATCTTACGAACCAAGATGGCGTATGAAACATCATCACATGAATCCTGATGAAGCTGTGCAAGCACATCTCGACCTTCACGCCAAAAAATCAATCGGTATGCATTTTAATACTTTTCAGACCAGCGATGAAGGTTATTATGATGCTGAAATTGATTTGGAAAAAGCGAAAAAAGATCATTATTTAAAAGCAGCCGAATTTGTGGCTCCGAAATTTGGAGAAATTTTTGAGTTTAGATGAATATAAAAAAAATTTGACTGCTTAAAGGCAGTGATTACTTTTTTTATATAAAATCACCTTGTCCTACACTTTTCTTGACGTAAATTATAATTAAATTTTACATGAAAAAATTTCTTTCTATCACCACTATTGCCGTTCTTTTTTCGCAAGTTTCTTTTGCAGAAACTAACCGCACAATTTATACCAGCCCTACAATTTACACTAGCCGCCCTTCAACTGTAGCAAGCCCTGCTTCAGATTCTTCTACAACTACTGAAACCAAAACCGAAACTAAGGTTAAAAAAATAACTAAAGTTGAAGTGTCCAATTCAGGCTCCAGAACAGAAGGTTCTTACGCTGGTATAGATGTATTCGGCACCAGAACAACTTTAAACGTTACAAATGGCTATGTTCCGGGAGTATGCGCTGGTCAAGATTGCGTATATGCTGAAAAACCTGCTTTATCAAACAACTCTTATGGCGTAGGTCTAACTTACAAATATGCCTTTAATTTTGATAAATTCTTTATCGCTCCAGGAATTTTCCTTGAACAAAATAACCATCAAGCAGTAAGCGGAACTGACGGCGATTTAAAAAGATTACACATTAAAAACCGCTATGGCATCAGATCTGATTTTGGATATGATATTGGAAGATTTGCTCCTTATTTAACAATTGGTTATGCTGAAGTTGCTTACAAAAGCAGATCTGGCGGATATGATATTGATGATAACCGAGTTAGCGTTATTAAAAATGGTGTTAATGGAAATGTATTTTATGGAGCAGGTTTAAAAGTTAACTTAACTTCTTCTTTATCACTAAATACCGAATATAATTTTCAAAGATTTGCTCCAAAAACAACTCTATCTCCTCTAACACAAGATTACGCAGTTAAAGAAGCTTTCAGAGCCAGAATGGACACAGTAAAAGTCGGACTTTATTACAAATTTTAATTGGTTAATTTATGAGCAAATATAATGATCCAAATAATAGATTTTCCGCACTTGTTGATGATGAAGATGAAAATCTTGAAGATTCTCAAGATAACAATGAGATTCAAGAAGATGATGATGAAATGCCTGACTTAATAGAAATTGATGAAGTAGTTGTGGAAGGAATGTCAGAAGAAAACGTTATTGATGAAAATGGTTTTGATGTACAAGAAATTCTTGGAGAAATTGATAGCAAGAAACCTTACAGCGATGATACCATTGATTATTTACTTGAAAAAGAAGTTTCAGAAGAAGCTGATTTAGGTTGGATTGGCTTATCCGCAAAAGAAAATTCGAAAGAACTTGCCGCTTATATAACCAAATTTAATGAGAATTCTAACGCTAAAAAACTAGTACTTCCGATTAGAACTGAAGACGGTCGCGCTACATCTCTTATTTTAACAAAAAATGATGATGGAATTACTACTGCTGCTTATGTAGATCTTCGTGGAACTGAGCCAAAACCTGCTCCAAGCCTATTACAAACCGGACTAAATTGGATGTTTGGTGCTGCTAAAGACACTGCTCCTAAAACTACAGAAATCGGCTCTCTTCCTATTCACATTAGAAATATTTTATTAACTACATCCAGAATTACGCCTAAGGATATAACTTTCACTACCAATAAAATTCAGCAACCTACAGATTCTGTTGGTGAATCATTCTTGATTGAAGTAGTAAAAAATTTGGTAAGTGGCCAAATGACCATTACAGATAATAGACTACATGAAGGACGGGACTTAGGAGATTTCAGCCAAGAAATGTCAAAAAAAGCTGAAAAATTATCCAGGTTAAAGGATGCTAAGCAAATTGTTTCAAATAATCCTGACTTACATTCCAGAAGATTAGACAAATCATCCGATGATATTTATGGAATTCCTGACAATCACCAAGGACCATCTTTAATTTCACTCTTAAGCGCTGCTACTGTGGGAGCCCTTTCAGCCTCTGGCTCAAATCAGCTTGGTACTAGTTCAGAATCTCAATCATCAAGTGCCCTTTCACTACGTGGTAGCAGAAATAATGCAATAGCACCATTAGATATTCCTCGTCCAAAATCATTCGCACCTTCTTTTTCACCTACACATTCACCTACAACTTTAACACCTTCATCTCACCCTTCTGTGCAACCATCGGGACAACCATCTGCGCAACCAACTACACAACCATCGGACAAACCATCTGCGCAACCGAATGAAAGACCAAGTTCTCAACCTTCGGTTCAACCTAGTAATAAACCATCTGGGCAACCATCAATACAACCATCTTCTCAATCTAGTAGTCAACCAACTGGAAAGCCAAGTTCAACTCCATCAAAAATACAACCATCTGCTCAACCTACAGCTCACCCTACTAGTCAACCAACTACACAACCTTCGATTCAACCTAGTGCACAACCATCTGCGAGACCAAGTTCACGACCTTCGCTTCAACCATCTACACAACCATCTAATAAACCATCAGGGAGACCAACTTCACAACCTTCGTCTCATCCTAGTATAAAACCATCTGGAAGACCAAGTTCACAAACATCTAACTATCTTTCCGCTAGACCTAGCAATCAAGCAACTAACACACCTTCGACTCAACCTAGCCGCAAACCAAGTGAGGAACCAACCGCGCAACCATCTAGTCAACCAAGTGAGGAACCAACCGCGCAACCATCTA
>JAZKII010000093.1:2017-18614 GCA_040384945.1 Pseudomonadota bacterium | reverse complement strand
CCAACCGCGCAACCATCTAGTCAACCAAGTGAGGAACCAACCGCGCAACCATCTAACCAACCAACTGGTACTCCAACTCAACCATCTAGTCAACCAACTGGTACTCCAACTCAACCATCTAGTCAACCAACTGGTGTTCCAACTCAACCATCTAGTCAACCTAGTACTCAACCAAGTGGAAGACCATCTACGACGACCTCTACTCCGTCAACTAGCAACATTGTAGCTGCAAGTACTTTCTCTGGAGAAGTGATTGCAACATCAGCTATTGCCACAACAGAAACTTTAGCAGCGGTCGGATCCGGAGTAACAACTCAAGCTACAGGCATTGCCAATTTAGGATTGGTCGGAGCAACTGAAGCAGCTTTGGTTAATTCCGGCGTAACTTCTTTAACAGCATTGACACTTGCTTCAGTGGGATTGACTACTCTCGGTGGCGGTTTGGTAGGTGGTGTAATAGGAGGCATTATGGATGCCGCAAATGCAGGAGAAAATAGGAGAAGGCTCACTACAGAAGGTGATACTTCAGTAAAAGGAACTGAAAATGATCCAAATGCCGAAAAATCATATGCTGCATCTGGAGTTGAAATAGGAGCACTTGCTGGTGCTGCTGCTAATGTATTTTCTGCAGTTAGCCGTTACGGATTAACTCCAGAATCACATATTGCTCCATTAGTTGCATTAATACTCACACAAAAGGATGAAACTTTCGAAAATGCTGGAGATTACAACGGTGCAGATTATCTAGAAAAAATTAACCATTCATTGGAACATGTTTCACATTTTCATGCATTTTCAAGCTCAGCAGATAAATTAAAATTAGGTCAAGCCTTAGAATTTGCTTTTGAACATATTATGGCTCCACAAGCCGGAGGAGAATATGATGATATTTCTCCAAAGGATTTTATAGCACAATTCAAGAATAGAGACACTCCTCTGGAAACTCTAAGAGTAAACTTTGCAGAAATATTAGCAGGACGTGGGGGAATGTTTTCTGACGCATTTTTCACAACTAATGAGCCAAATCTTGCAAATTTAACAGATACTAGAAGGAAAAATCTTACTAAGTCTTATCTAAACGGATCGCCTGCAATATTAGCCCAAGCGATAGAAAATTGCCTTAAATTACAAGATAAACATGTAATTCCAGTAGCAGCCTTTAGTCATGAACGCAACTTACTGGTAAATGCGCATAATTTGATAGATCATTATCACGAAATGGATGAAGTTACCTTTGTTGTTAATCCAGGTGCTAAACCAACAGCAGCAGATCTCAATCCAAGAGCTACTTTATACGCCGGATATGACAGAAGGGCTCAGCAATTAACCGGAAACACAAATAAAAACAGAACCCCAGGATGATCATAAAAAAATATATCTACAAGCAAGTCACCAAGCTTGTAGATATATTAAATAACAAATTGGAATAATTCATATTTTCTTCACCAATCAAATCCAATCTCGTAAATTTCACTCCATAATTCTGCGCTAATTTCTTCGCAGAATTTTTCTCATCATAAACATCTCCTAAAATACATTTAATCTGGCCTGTTTTCGCAAGTGCATCCAGCTCGCGCACATCTTTTATCGTTAGTTCAAAATCGTGATTACCAGAAATAATTTTCAGCGGTTTTAAGGCAAAATAATCTTCAAAATATTGATAGCCGTCGTGATAAAAAACGAAGCCGGAATTTTGAATTGGCTGCAAATTTTCCCGGATATTTTTTGCGGTTTTTAAAATTTCTTTTTTGAATTTTTCTAAATTCTTCTGATATTTTTTAGCATTTCCCGCATCAATTTCACAAATTTTTTGGGTTATAAATTCAGCAATTTTTATACCATTTTCCGGATTCAACCATAAATGCAGATCGATTTTTTTAGGATCATTTCTTCTTTGTAAAAGCTTGATTCCATTGACCTGCGACATTTTATAAGATTTTTTATCTTTCACTAATTTAGCAAAATTCTTTTCCAAATCATCATCAATATAAAAAATCAAATCCGCTTGCGCCACAAATTCAGCATCGCTTTTTTTTAACTGGTAATCATGCTCGGAAATATTGGGATTAATAATTAAAATGCTGTTGTTTTTATCTTCAGTAATCGCCAAAACTATCTGATAAATCGGATTGATTGAAGACACGATTAAAGGTTTATCACTCGCCAAAGCAGAATTGGCGCTAATTAAGAGCAATAAAAAAATTCTAAAAAATTTCATAATATTAAAAAAACTAAATGATCGCAAAACTTGAAAATATCAGTCTGAATCTAAATCGCCAAAAAATCTTGGGCGATATAAATCTGGAATTGCAAAAAGGCAAAATCACGACCTTGATCGGCCCCAATGGCGGCGGCAAAACTTCAATTGCCCGAATTTTACTGGGAATTTTAAAACCAAGTTCGGGGAAAGTTATTAAAAATTCCAATTTAAAAATCGGCTATATGCCACAAAAAATCGAGATTGATAAAACCATTCCGATGACGGCAAAAGATTTTATTCAACTTTCAACTAACTCGATAAAATTTGATAAAACCTTGAGACAACTGGCTATACGCCTTAATGTTGAAAGAATTTTAAATCGCCAAATTCATGATTTATCGGGCGGACAAATGCAGAAAATTTTATTTTTACGCGCTTTAACCAATAATCCCGATTTGCTGGTTCTTGATGAACCAACGCAATATATGGACATCGCCGCGATTCAAGATTTTTACCAGATTATTGATGAAGTTAGAAAATCCCAAAACTGTGCGATTTTATTGATCTCGCACGATCTTTACACCGTAATGCAAAAAACCGATATTGTATTTTGTGTTAATCATCACGTTTGCTGCCACGGCACGCCGGAATCGGTGAATCAACATCCAGAATATTTATCACTTTTCGGCAATAAAAGCGCGCTGACAATTTATCAACATCATCACGATCACAAACATTAAACAATTCTTAGGTCATCGAGCAAAGGCCGTAAGGCCGTCGTCGAGATGCTAGCTCGATGTTGCAACGCCGCGCCAGCATCTCGACGACGGCCTTACGGCCTTTGCTCGATGACCTGAAAATCTTTTTTTACTCAATCAACTGCGCAATTTTTCTAAAAATTTCCGCAATTCCAGAGTTTTTCTTCAACACCACAATCGGAGTTCTTTCTTCCGTTGAATCAGCTATTTCCTGTAAAATCGGCACTTCACCTAAAAATTTTATTCCCATTTTTTCTGCCAGGTTTTTCGCACCATCTTTACCAAATAAATATTTTTTCTCCGCCCCAATTTCCAAATAAGACATATTTTGAATCAAACCCAAAATCGGAATTTTTAATTTTTCAAAACAATCAATCGATTTAATCACATCAATCACCGAAAGACTTTGCGGCGTTGATACAATCACAATCCCGGCCAGCGGAAATTTTTCAGCCATGCTTAAATAAACATCCCCCGTTCCCGGTGGCATGTCGATAATCATCACATCAACTTCTTTACCATCACTTTTCCAATTCACGCTTCTGATTAATTGATAAAGAATTTTCGTCACCATCGGCCCGCGCCAAACTCCGGCGGCATTTGGATCAGTTAAAGAACCAATTGAAATACATTTTACGCCATGCGCAACCAGCGGCAAAATCAAACCATTTTCCTGTTCCGGTTTATTTTTTAAATTCATCAAATGTGGCACGGAAGGGCCGTAAATATCGGCATCGACCAATGCCACATTCTTTCCCATTTGCTGCAAACTAACCGCCAAATTACAGGCGATTGTTGATTTCCCAACACCACCTTTGGCTGAAGCCACAGCAATAATTTTTTTTACGCCCACAACATCAGGAATTTGGCGCATGAAATCAGATAAAGTTTTTTCAGTCATTAGGGAAAGTTTTTAATTGAAAAAGGATTAGCGCAGCACTAAACCATTAACTCCTTTCAAAAACAATATTTCAAATCAGCGATGTTAAAACTTTTTATGAATAGTAAAAACGATGGTCCTTGGGGCCCGTGGAGTGGTGGTAGCGGTGAAAATAAAGGACAAAAACAGGAAAACCCAAAATCAAAACAAGCTCAAAATGGTTTGGATGATTTTCTAAAAAAAGTTGATGATTTTTTAAAAAATCTTTTTTCGGGCAAGAATGGCGGAAGCGGAAATGGCTGGAATAATCTGCAGCAAAAAACCCCAAAATCAATTATCGGCCTTTTCATTTTAGGTTTTCTTTTTTTATGGCTTTTAACCGGAATTTTTAAAGTCGATTCCGACGAAAACGCCGCCGTTCTTTACTTCGGAAAATTTTATTCAATCGCAACTCCAGGCTTGAATTACCACATTCCCTACCCTTTTGGCCAAGTAATTAAAAAAAGCGTTACCACAGTTAATAGCGAAGAATTTGGCTTTACTTCCAATTCCCGCAAATCTGATAAAAGAAATTTCGATGCTGAAAGTTTAATGCTTACGGGTGACGAAAATATCGTCGATATTGAATTCCAGATTCAATGGCAAGTTGCCGATATTCGCAATTTCGTTTTCAACATCGCCGAACCAAATCAGGCAATCCGCAAAGCATCTGAAGGCGCGATGCGCGAGATTATCGCCCGCACTCCAATCGCCAGCGCTTTGGCTGATGGAAAAGCTAAAATCGAAGCGGAAGTAAAAGATTTATTGCAGCAAACTTTAGATTCTTACGGCGCCGGCGTGCGCATTGTTTCCGTGCAATTACACCGCGTTGATCCACCATCACAAGTAATTGACGCTTTCCGCGATGTTCAAACTGCCAAAGCCGACAAAGAAAAAGAAATTAACCAAGCTCAATCTTACTCTAACGATATTATTCCAAGGGCGCGCGGCGCGGCTTCGCAGCTTAAAGAACAATCGGAAGCTTATGCCCAGGAAGTTGTTACTAATTCCAAAGGTGAAGCCGAAAGATTTTTGTCGGTTTACAATCAATATAGCAAAGCCAAACAAGTGACTAGAAAACGGATTTATTTAGAAACCATGGAAAAAATTTATCATAATAATGACAAGATTTTTATCGATAAAAGTGCCGCCAAATCAGGTGTGATGCCCTATTTTCCCTTAAATGAGATTTCTTCATCCCCAAAAGCGGAGAGCAAATAATGACCAATCAAACTAAAAAAATTCTCCTCATTTCAACAATCGCGATTTTGCTGTTTTTAAGCACAATGTTCACGGTTGACCAAAGACAACAGGTTTTAATTTTACAATTCGGCGAACCGGTTCGCACCATCAATAAACCGGGAATAAAATTTAAAATTCCGCTTTTGCAAAATGCCGTTTTTTTTGACAAAAGAATTATCGATTTAGGCATTTCGGATCAGGAAGTTATTGCTTCCGACCAAAAACGCCTAATCATTAACGCTTTCGCCAAATATCAAATTACTGATCCATTGAAGTTTTATACGACAGTTGGAACAACGCAGGGTTTTGCCAATAAAATTTCCGGTATATTAGATTCGAGCTTGCGCCAAGTGATTGGGGAAGTTACTTTGAGTGAACTTCTCACCGAAAATCGCAGCAATATTATGGCAAAAATTAAAGATGTTGTAAGTTCAGCGTCCGAAATTTTTGGGGTAAAAATTGTTGATGTGCGCATTATGCGCGCCGATTTGCCGAAAGAAAACAGCGATGCAATTTACGCCAGAATGCAAACTGAACGCGAGAAAGAAGCCCGCGAAATCAGGGCCAATGGCGCGGAAGAAGCCGATAAAATTCGCGCGGAAGCCGATAAAGAAAGAACTATAATTCTTGCCGAAGCCAAGAAAAACGCCGATATAACCAGAGGAAATGGCGAGGCTGAATCAAATAAAATTTACGCTAATTCTTATGGCAGAGATCCAGAATTTGCCGATTTTTATCGTTCGATGAGCGCTTATAAAGAAGCGCTGAATAGTGAAAAAACTAAGATGGTGATTTCTCCGGATGGAGAATTTTTTAAGTATTTTGGGAGAAAATAGCCTAAACGGCTATTTTCGGCATTAGCGAGGAACAACCCTAGCGCTGGACTGGGTTTGTAACCCAGTCCACATGTTCATGTCATTTAATTTTGGAACTGAACGTGAGGACGGGGTTACAAACCCCGTCCTGCTAAGAGGCCTTTGCTCGATGACCTGAAATTATTTATTTTAAGAACTAACAACAATCATGAACCTAACAAAACTCTCACTTTATTTCTGCGTTCTTTTTGCATTTTCAAACCAAGCTTTCGCCGAAAAAGCCCATGTAAAACCAGAAGCAATCCCTTCCAAACCCGCTATAATGAGCGGTTTTGCTGATATTGTGGAAGAACTTCTCCCCGCCGTTGTAAATATTTCCACAACTCAAGAAGTACAAAATACCAACAATTCCGTCGATCAATCTCTACTTGGCGATTTACCAAAAAGCCCAATTCTCGAAGATTTTAGAAGCCAACTCGAAAACCAATTTCGCGGTCAACAAAATACCAGAAAAAAAGTTGCCTCAATCGGTTCCGGTTTCTTGATTTCAAAAGATGGATTTGTCGTAACCATTCATCACGTAATTGAAGATGCCAGCGAGATCACGGTTTCACTAAGCGACGGCAGTAAATATAAAGCCCGAATTATCGGCATTGATAAAAAAACTGACCTGGCTTTGCTTAAAATCAATCCCGAAAAAGAATTAAAATTCGTAAAATTCGGCGATTCCGACAAAGCTCGAATCGGCGATTGGGCAATCATCATCGGCAACCCTTACGGCCTTGGTGGCTCTGTTTCCGTCGGCATCGTTTCCGCACGCAGCCGCGACATTAATAATAATCAATCTGACGATTTCATTCAAACCGATGCCGCAATTAATAAAGGCAATTCCGGCGGCCCAATGTTTAACGTGCGCGGCGAAGTAATCGGAATTAACACCGCAATTTATTCACCATCCGGCGGCAGCATCGGCATTGGTTTCGCCCGCACTTCCGCAACTGCAACGCAAGTGATTCGCCAATTAAGAGAACAAGGCGAAGTTACGCGCGGCTGGCTTGGAATCTCAGTTCAGGACGTTTCCGAAGAAATTGCCGAATCCATGAAAATTGAAAAAAACCGTGGTGCTTTTGTTACTGAAGTTACCAAAGATGGCCCGGCGGATAAAGGTGGAATTATTCCAACCGACGTAATTATCAGGCTTGATGACCAGGAAATTTCCGAGATGAAAATTTTACCTAGAACAGTTTCAAAATTTCCGGTTGGAAAATCGGTGAAGGTTACTCTCCTACGTCGCAGCAAGCTTAAATATTTTACTGTAAAAGTTGGAAAAATGCGCGATGAAGATATTAAAAAAGCTGAAATAAAACCAATCGAAAAAAGAGTTTTAGTAAAACCTGCCGTTCAAATCATGGGTTTAGGATTGGTAGAAATAAATGACAGAATTAGAAAAAGTAAAAATCTCGATAATAATCTTGAAGGTTTATTAGTTGCAGAAATCACTCCCAAATCCGAAGCCGCTGAAAAAGGCATGATTCCGGGTGATATAATTTTGTCGGCAAACCAGACACCCGTTAGTTCGGTTGATGAATTAAAACAAGAAATCGAGGATTCAAGAAAAACTACTAATAAAAAACTTTTCCTGTTTTTGAAACGTAATGAAACCAATTATCCCGTAGTTTTGACGGTGAAATAAATGACAAAAATTTTTCAAGCTAAATGTCCGGCGAAAATTAATTTGTTCTTAAAGCTTACAGGCAAGCGTGTTGATGGCTATCACGAATTAGAATCACTTTTCGCTTTTTTGGATTTGGCGGATGAACTTTCTATTCAAGAAAGTGCAAATTTTAAACTAGAAATCAGTGGTGAATTTGGTGAATTAGTTGATCAAAATGAAAATCTTTTTACCAAAATCCTGAATTTTTTTAATCACGAATTTGGCATTTCAAAAAACCTCGAAATCAAAATCACAAAAAACATCCCAGTTGGCGCTGGTCTTGGTGGCGGATCATCCGACGCTGCTTATTTCATGCATGGTTTAAATGAAATTTTTGAACTCGGTTTATCACTTGCAGAACTGCAAAAAATTTCCCTAAAATTTGGCTCCGACATTTTTTTCCTTTTAGGAAATAAAGCCGCAATCGTAAAAGGCCGCGGCGAAATTATTGCAGAATTTCCGGATTTTTCACCAATTCCCGCACTTTTAATTAATCCAAAAATTTCCGTTTCAACCAAAGAAATTTTCACCAAATTTGGCAGCAATTTTTCGCAAGAAATTCCAACTAAAGATTTACTAAAAAAAGATGTTTTTGACTTACTAGAAAATTTTCCAAATGATATGGAAAAACCAGCAATTGCAACACTTCCGCTAATTTCTGAAATTATTGAAAATCTAAAAAACTCCGGTGCTAAAATTGCTAAAATGTCCGGAAGCGGCGCAACTTGTTTTGGAATTTTTGAAAATGAAAAAACATTGGATTTAGCGAAAGAAATTTTAACCAAAAAATTTCCTGAATTTTTTATTAAAAAAACCATAATTCTAGCAAATCGCGGCGCTGGACTGGGTTTGTAACCCAGTCCACATGTTCATGTCATTTAATTTTGGAACTGAATGTGAGGACGGGGTTACAAACCGTCCTGCTTTAGATCTTAAAAAAACAAACAAATGCAAAAACCAACTTTCGGCCTGCAATCAATAGAACAAAAGCTTTCCAGCCTTCTCAAGCCGATGTTTCAAGGCAGCAAGAAAGAATTTATCATGATTAATAATCTGGTAAAAAACTGGGAAGAAATTATCGGAAAAAAATACGCAGTTTTTTGCTATCCGAAATCTGTGGTTTTAGGAAAAGATAAATCTGCCGGCGGCAAGCTGACAATCGGTGTTTATAATTCAGCGGTGGGATTTTTTTTGGAAAATAATTCCGAAATAATTTTAGAACGAATCGCCACTTTTTACGGCTTTAAATCAATCTCTAAAATCATCATTAAGCAGGAACCGAAAATTGTAGATGTAAGCCGAAGCATGGAAATCAAGCTTCCACAGCAGCAGGAAAACTTTTTAAAAGGAAAAATTGATGATATTGAAGATAAGGATTTGGCGGAAACTTTACAGAAATTAGGAAGGGAGATTTTTAAGAAAGATTAGTGAGATCGAGCTAGGGTCTCGACGACGCTACGCTTTGCTCGACCACCTAAAGAAATTTATACTCGACGAAAATAAAAAAGTTTAGATAGTCGAGCAAAGCGTAGCGTCGTCGAGACCCTAGCTCGATTTTTAAACAACCCCCAACCGACGATTTCTCTCATCGCGCATTTTAGCGAAATCATCGCCAGCGTGATATGAAGAGCGGGTCAGCGGGCTGGAAGAAACCATCAAAAATCCTTTGTTATAAGCCATTTTTTTGTAAAACTCGAATTCATCAGGATGAACATAACGATCTACCGGAGCGTGGCGTAAGGTTGGGCGCAAATATTGACCTATTGTTAGAAAATCGATGTCAGCACAACGCATGTCATCCATAACTTGCAGAATTTGTTCTTTAGTTTCACCAAGACCAACCATCAAACCAGATTTAGTAAACATTGACGGATCAATTTCTTTGACACGCTTTAAAAGCCACAAAGAATGAAAATAACGCGCGCCCGGGCGAATTGTTCCATATAAACCAGGAACAGTTTCGATATTGTGGTTAAACACGTCAGGCTTAGAGGCGACAACTTTTTCCAAAGCGCCATTTTTACGCAAAAAATCAGGCGTTAAAATTTCAATTGTAGTTTGCGGAGATTTTTTGCGAACATTTTCAATACATTGTACAAACTGGTCCGCGCCGCCATCAGCCAAATCATCGCGATCAACCGAAGTAATTACGATATGCTTTAAACCCGAAACTTTCGCCACATCACCAACATTTTCCGGCTCGTGCGGATTTACTGCATCCGGTTTTCCGGTTTCAATATTACAAAATGAACAAGCCCGTGTACATACAGAACCTAAAATCATCACAGTCGCATGTTTCTGCGCCCAACATTCACCGATATTTGGACAAGCTGCTTCTTCACAAACTGTGTGCAATTTATGCTTATTCAGCATTTCCTTGGTTTCATAATAACCTTTGGAAACCGGCGCTTTTACACGGATCCAATCCGGTTTGCGCTCCATTTTTTCTTTTGGAAAATTGGTAGCAAAACCCATCAAATCTTTATTGTCGCGTTTAGCAATTTGTCCTGATTCTTTTTTTTCTTCTCTGGTCTGCATCTTACTTGGTTTCTCCGGTTGAAACATATTTGGTAATTTCAGCGATGTTGGTTGAGTGATCGGCCAAACGCTCGAAACTTTTTGCGATGAATAAAATATTAATAATTCTTTCAGCCTGTTGTTTGCTGAAACTTTCACCTTCTAAAATGCCGAATAAGCTGCTGTAAATTTCATCAATTTCATCATCTTCGCGCAACACTTCATCAGCCATTTCCATGTTTTGGTCGTTGAATGCAATCACCGAATCACGAACCATGATTTTTGAAAGTTGTACCATATCGAGCAAAGATTTTTTGACATTTGCATCAAATTCATCAGCGCCAACGCGAGTAATTTTTTTAATAATACTTTTCGCCTGATCGCCAACTCTTTCCAGATTTGAAGACACCTTCAGCGCCGAAACAATATAGCGCAAATCTACAGCCATCGGCTGGCGCAATGCCAACATCGTGGTGATTTTTCTTTCAATCAAAAAATCCAGCGAGTTAATTTTGTAATCGTGAGAAGTGATTTTTTCTAAATAATCCTTGTGATTATGGATAATCATTTCCGCAACCATGTCGATTGAAATCAACACTAAATCCAGCATTTCAGCAAGCGTGCCGGCAATTGACTGCAAATCTTTATCGTAAGATTTTACGGTATGTTCTTTAAGGCTCATAGAATTTAGGATTTTAGATTTAGGATTTAGGATTTAGGATTTAGGATTCTTAAAAAACATCTTAAATCCTAAATCTTAAATCTTAAATCATAAATTTACTTCACATGCGAAGAATCCTAATAATCGGCTCTGGAGGCAGAGAACACGCTATTTGCGAGCAATTTAGAAAATCGCCAAAATTAGAAAAACTTTTTGCGCTGCCGGGAAATGCCGGAATTAGTGAAATCGCGGAAATTGTCGATGGAATTAAAATTGATGAACATCAAAAAATTATTGATTTTTGTTTGGATAAAAAAATTGATTTTGTTTTTGTCGGGCCGGAGCAGCCTTTGGTGGCGGGCTTGGTTGATGATTTACAAAAAGCTGGGATTCGCGCTTTTGGACCTTCGAAAAAAGCGGCGCAGCTTGAAGGTTCAAAAATTTTCATGAAAAAAATTGCGGTGGATAATGATGTTCCAACGGCAATTTATGAAACTTTCACTGATGCCAAAAAAGCTACCGATTTTGCTGAAAAATTAGGATTTCCTTGCGTGATTAAAGCTGATGGTTTGGCAGCGGGAAAAGGCGTGATTATTGCGCAGAATCTTGAAGAAGCACGCGAAGCCAATTCAGAAATTTTATCCGGAAAATTTGGTGAAGCCGGAGATAAAATTATCATCGAAGAATTTTTAGATGGCTTTGAAGCCAGTTATTTCGTGCTTTGCGACGGCAAAAATTTTGTACCGCTTGGCTTTGCTCACGATCACAAAAAAGTCGGCGAAAATGAAACTGGTCCAAATACCGGCGGCATGGGAACTTTTGCGCCCTCACCTTTCATTGATGAAAAAATGGAAGCAAAAATTATTGAAAAAATTATTGAACCAACCTTGCGCGGCCTTGAAAATATTGGCGTGCCATTTGTAGGAATTTTATTTGCCGGTTTGATGATTGGTAAAAACGGTGCCAAACTTTTGGAATTTAATGCCCGTTTTGGCGATCCGGAAACCCAAGTTATTTTGCCAAGAATTAAAACTGATTTTATTGATTTAATTGAAGCCGCGATTGATGGAAAATTAGATCAAATTAAAGTTGAATTTGATGAGTCAAAAAAATTGGTTTGCGTCGTAATGTGCGCCAATGGCTATCCCGAAGGTTATGAAAAAGGAACTGAAATTAAAAATTTAAAAGCGGCGGAAATTGAAAATGTAAAAATTCTTCACGCTGGAACTGCTAAAAAGGATGGAAAGATTGTCGCAAATGGTGGACGGGTTTTAAATATTGTGGCGGTTGCTGATTCGTTTAAAACAGCCCGCGAGAAAGCTTATGAAGCTGTTGATTTGATTGATTGGAAAGAAGGATTTGTGAGAAGGGATATTGCGAAGAAAGCTGTGTAAAAATCGAGCTAGCATCTCGACGACGCGCTAAAGCGCTTTGCTCGATGACCTGAATTTCTTTATTCGCGAAGTTATAAATTTTAGGTCATCGAGCAAAGCGAAGCGTCGTCGAGATGCTAGCTCGATCTCACAATAACCTAAAACGAAACCTGCTGCGACTCAGGATCTTGCTCGTTCGCCGCCAAAACTTTTTCTTCAGCTTTTTGATAATTCACCAAATAATATTGTTCCAACTTATCCGCATCTTTAATCTGACTCGCCAGCGCATAACCATTATCTTGTAAATAACGCGAAGCTAATGTTCTCAAGCGTTCCGGCCTAGTCAAATAAACCCATTCAACTTCTAAAAGTTGAATTTCATCTTCATAAGCGATGATTTCATTTTCAGTTTTCACCATGTCATCTTGCAAAGATTCCACTCTGAACTGCACCAGAAAAGTGAAAATAATGCTAAAAATAACAGAGGCGACAAGAAGCAAATTTGCGAAGTAAAATTTGTTTAATGATTGCCAGAATTCTTTCATTTCTAAATTATATTTTAATCGCCACACGCATTTTTGATGAACGCGCGCGGGGGTTGGCGGCAATTTCCTCAACTGTCGGAGAAATTGCTGACCTGGTTATTATATGAAAATTTTTTGCTGAATTTGTTTGAAGATTTTCGGGCTGATACCTAGAAACTACTTGGTCTAGCCCTGCTTCTTTTTTCAGGAAATTCTTAACGATCTGGTCTTCCAAAGAATGGAAAGAAACCACAACCAACCTGCCGCCTTTTTTTAACAAAGTTACGGAGGATGCAAGCGCTTCTTTAAGTTCTTCTAATTCTTGATTAACAAAAATGCGTAATGCTTGAAAAGTTTTTGTCGCCGGATGAGTTTTGAAATAGCCGTGATAAAAAGATTTTACGATATCGGATAATTCGTTACAGCTTGTGATATCAGCTGTTTTGCGACGTTCAACAATTTTTCTGGCAATGCGTTTTGCTTTTGGTTCTTCACCAAATTCTTTAATTATTTTTGCTAATTCTTCTTCGGAAAATTGATTCACAACTTCGAAAGCGCTGAGTGGAATTTCACGATCCATTCTCATATCTAATCTGGCATCGGAATCGAAAGAAAATCCGCGGGTTTTGTCATCGAGTTGCATTGATGAAACACCGATATCGAGCACCATTCCATCTAACTCGGTGACATTTTTTTCAGCTAAAAGATCAACGCTGTTAGAAAAAGTTCCGCGCAAAAATGTGAAATTTTTTGGAAATTTTTTTTCTAATTCTTCAGCAAATTTTTTAGCAGTTTCATCGCGGTCGATTGCGTAAACTTTGCAATCTGCTGATTCAAGAATTGCTGTTGTATAACCACCGGCACCAAAGGTTGCATCTAAATAAACTTCACCGGATTTTGGTGCTAAATGATGTAAAACTTCGTTGATTAAAACTGGTTTGTGGAAGTCAAGATTGTTCATTTTGCCAACCTCAATAAATTACGTTTTTCTTTCGCATCTTTTTTGGCCTGCGTCATGTAATCTTCAAACTTGGCTGGGTTCCAGATTTGGAAAGTCGAACCCTTGCCAACGAAAACTGCTGAATCTTTTAACTTGGCTTTTTTCAGCAAAGTTTCCGGCAAAATAACTCGGCCATCGCCATCAATTGCGAGTTGGAAAGAACCTCCCAAAACCGCAGTAGCAAAGGCATCGCGCTCTTCTGAAAATGGATCTAAATTATCAATTGATTCGGAGATTTTTTTGATGCGCTCCAAATCACAACCTTCAATACAGTCATTTATAAATGACTCATAAACCACAACTCCGGAAAAACTCTCATTCACCAAAGATGCGCGGAACTGCGCTGGAATTGAAACCCTGCCCTTGCCGTCGATCTTGTTTGTGAATGTTGAGAGAAATAAAGCCACGGAATAAATTGGATTAATTTGGAAAAATCTGGAATTACATGGAAAAATTATGGTTGGAGATGGATAGTGTCAATGAGGAAATGTGAATTTTTGGGAATTATTTTTGAGGGGGAAAATTGGTGTCATTTTGGGATGGATTTTTTAGTGATTCTTCATCGAGCCCGGATCTCGACGACGCGCTAACGCGCTTTGCTCGATCACCTGAACTTTTTAAGACGTGAAGAAAAAACTTTAGGTGATCGAGCAAAGCGAAGCGTCGTCGAGATCCTGGCTCGATTTTTCAACATCAAAAACATAGTCGAAAATTTCTGTAGAAAATTTCTCAAGCCACTCCTACCTTGCCAACCCTTGTATTTCCTAATTACACTTCATTTTAAATGACAACTTACCAACCCGACAAAAACGGAAAGTTCGGCGCATTTGGCGGACGCTATGTCGCTGAAACATTGATGCCAGCGGTTTTAGAGCTTGAAGCAGCTTATGCCAAAGCCAAAAAAGATCCAAAATTCCAGGCGGAATTTGCTTATTATTTAGAACATTATGTTGGTCGTCCAAGCCCGTTATATTTGGCGGAACGTCTGACTAAAGAAGTTGGCGGCGCTAAAATTTATTTAAAAAGAGACGAGTTAAACCACACTGGTTCGCATAAAATTAATAATTGTATTGGCCAAATTTTACTCGCCAAAAGAATGGGCAAAAAGCGCATCATTGCTGAAACCGGCGCTGGTCAACATGGTGTTGCAACTGCAACAGTTTGCGCATTATTTTCTCTTCCTTGCGTGATTTACATGGGCGCAAAAGATGTCGAAAGACAGGCACAAAATGTTTTCCGCATGAAGCTTTTGGGCGCAACAGTCGTGCCGGTTGAAAGCGGTTCAAAAAGTTTGAAAAATGCCATCAATGAAGCGATGCGCGACTGGATTGCCAACGCGCGTGACACCTATTATTTACTTGGCACTGTCGCCGGCCCTCACCCTTACCCAACAATGGTTCGCGACTTTCATTCGGTGATTGGAAAAGAAGCAAAAAAACAAATTAAAAAAGCAGAAGGAAAATTGCCGGACGCTTTAGTTGCCTGCATTGGCGGCGGTTCAAATGCGATTGGTTTATTTCATCCATTTTTAAATGATAAATCAGTTAAAATGTATGGCGTGGAAGCAGCGGGCCGAGGCTTAGAAAGCGCTGAACATTCCGCCTCAATTGCCAAAGGAAGTGTCGCAGTTTTACACGGCAATAAAACTTTTTTCCTGCAAAGTGAAGATGGGCAAATTCAAGATGCGCATTCCATTTCTGCCGGTTTGGATTATCCCGGAATCGGGCCGGAGCACGCATTTTTACACGAACAAAAACGCGTTGAATATGTAAGCGCAACTGATGAAGAAGCAGTTGAAGCCTTTCAGCTTTTATGCCGCACGGAAGGAATTATTCCGGCTTTGGAATCTTCACATGCGATTGCTTTTGCTTGTAAATTGGCGAAGAAAATGAAGAAGAGTCAAACTATTATCGTGAACCTTTCGGGACGTGGAGATAAGGATATTCACACTATTGCGAAAGTGTTAAATTTTAAGTTATAAAAATCGAATTAATGACCAGAATTAAAAATAAATTTTCCGAATTAAAATCCAAAAAACAGAGTGCTTTTATTGGCTATATTTGTGCGGGAGATCCGGATTATAAAACTTCGTTGGAAGTGCTTAAATCCTTACCAAAAGCCGGTTGCGATATTATTGAACTTGGAGTTCCATTTCTTGATCCTGCGGGCGACGGACCCACAATTGAGAGTGCTTCCAAGCGCGCGATTACTAATGGCATGAGTTTGAAAAAAACTTTTGCGATGGCGGCAGAATTTAGAAAAACTGATGAAAAAACGCCGTTGGTTTTGATGAGTTATTATAATCCTATTTTTAAATATGGCCTGAAAAAAATCTTTACCGACGCTTATAAATCAGGTATTGATGGCATTTTAATTGTTGATCTTCCGCTTGAAGAAGAAGCCGAAATTTTAAGTGAAATTTCCAAAACCAAACTTGATTTAATTCGTTTGATCGCACCAACAACAAATCAAGATCGCGCGAAAAAAATTGTCAAAAACGCTGGCGGATTTTTATATTTAATTTCAATGCTGGGAATTACCGGCACAAAATCAGCAAATGCCGCCGATAACAAAAAGAACTTGCAAAATTTGCGGAAAGTTTCTGATTTGCCAATTGCGATTGGATTTGGAATTCAAACTCCAGCTCAAGCAGGTGAATTTGCAAAATTAGGATTCGATGCTGTGGTTGTTGGATCGACGATTGTAAAAGAAATTAGTGAAAATTATTTAGCGAAGAAATCTGCAGCGGAAATTGTTAAGTTGGTGACTAAAAAAGTTTCTGGATTTGCGAAAGAAATTAAGAATAAATAAAAGAAAAAAGCCTCAGGTCATCGAGCAAAGCACGAAGTGCGTCGTCGAGATGCTGGCTGGATG
>JAZKII010000093.1:0-2007 GCA_040384945.1 Pseudomonadota bacterium | reverse complement strand
AGCCGGCATCTCGACGACGGCCTAACGGCCTTTGCTCGATGACCTGAAGATAGTAAATAAATTTAGGTAAATTTTATGATCAAAGGCATCAAAATCGCCACTACAAATTGTGGCATAAAATATAAAAATCGTGATGATCTTTTGCTGGTTGTTTTCGAAAATGAAGCAAATGTCGCCGGTGTTTTCACTCAATCCTCAATGCCAGCCGCGCCTGTAACTTGGTGCAAGAAAAACATTGAACAAGGTTTGGCCAAAGCATTAGTTGTAAATGCCGGAAACGCCAATGCTTTCACCGGAAAAACCGGCGAAGAAACAGTTTTAAAAACCGCCAAAAAAGTTGCCGACGGATTACATTGCAAAATGGAAGAAGTGTTTATTTCTTCCACCGGCGTGATTGGCGAAACTTTAAATGCCGAATTAATTACCAGCGCAATTCCGCAAATGCTGCAAAATCTTGAATCGGGCGAAAAGGCTTTCGATAAGGCTTCGCGCGCTATCATGACTACCGATACTAAACCAAAATTAATCAAAAAAACCTGCGAAATCGGTGGCAAAGAAGTTAATATTATCGGCTTTGCTAAAGGCTCGGGAATGATCGCGCCAAATATGGCGACAATGCTGGGTTACATTTTTACCGATGCTGATATTTCTTCCGAAACATTACAGATTTTACTAAAAAATTCTGCTGAAGAAAGCTTCAACTCAATCACTGTCGATTCAGATCAATCAACCAATGACACCGTTTTTTTATTCGCCACAAAAATGGCTGGAAATATCACGGTAACTGATTCTGCAAGCGCCGAAATCGCATCATTTAAAGAAGCTTTACATGAAGTTTCTCTGGGCTTGGCAAAAATGATTGTAGTTGATGGCGAAGGTGCCAAGAAATTAATTGAAATCGAAGTTGAAGGCGCAACAAGCAAAGCGCAAGCCAAGGAAGTTGCATTTGCAATTGCCAATTCGCCTTTGGTTAAAACTGCAATTGCAGGCTGCGATCCCAACTGGGGACGCATTGTAATGGCAGTTGGCAAATCATGCAAAGAAACCTCGCCAAATCAACTTATCATAAAAATTGGCGATCATCCTTTGGTGCAACATGGTGCGAAACATCCGAATTATGTAGAAAAATTAGTTCATGAATATTTAAAAAATTCGGAAGTAAAAATTTCCGTAAATTTAGGAGTAGGAATTCACCGCGATATAGTGTGGACTTGCGATTTGAACGAAGAATATATCAAAATTAACAAAGATTATCGTAGCTAAAATGAGCAAAACTCCGGCCGAAATTAGGTTTGAAAAATCACGAAAAAAACTTTCAACGGCTTTGAAAGACCTGGATGAAACAATACAAAGAAAACTTCACGAAGGTGCGATTGAAACCAAAATCATGGATATTGGCAATGAAGAAGATAGCGAGGTTCGAGCCAAGATAATCGAGCAATCAGAGACTATTTCAAATTTAAATTCTGAAATTAACGCCTTGCAAAAAAACCTTTCAACTTTGGGAAGAGAATCAGAATTTTTGCACACTAAGAATAAAATTTTTGCTGAAAAATTAGCGGCAATTCGCAATCAACAATCAACTTTAATTGAAGAGATCGAAGCAGATCTGGTAAGGATTGAAGACATAATTAAAACTGAGGAATAATCATGAATATTGAAATTCCAATCGGAAAATCGCGCTACAAAATTAATTGCGAAGAAGGTCAGAAAGAAAAATTACTGCGCCTTGCGGATAAGCTAAATAAAAGGGTTAACAGCCTGTCGCTGGAAATGAAAAATGTTGATGAAAAAACTTTATTGGCGATTTCAGCATTGATGATGGAAGAAGAATTGGAAAATAAAAAAGGCGATCGCGAAGGTGGACCGGAAATTAATGACGAAGATATATATGACGCGGTGAGCGATAATATGGAAAATGTCGCGGAATATATTGAGAAACTGACGAAGAAGATTCAGAATTTTTAATCTGGTGGGTAATTTAGGTCATCGAGCAAAGCACGAAGT
>JAZKII010000092.1:0-17236 GCA_040384945.1 Pseudomonadota bacterium | reverse complement strand
GAAAAATTGGGGGCGTCAGGGGGGAAATTAGCACCCCATTTTTTTCATTATGCCCCGATACCCGACACTAGATTTTTAGTGTCGGGTATCGGGACTTGACCCCTTTCTCACAGTAGAGCAGAGAATTCCTTATTTATCCCGCTGATTCTCCACATCTCTGCTTAATTTCTTAGCGTTAGCTGAGCTTGTTCTGCCTGTAGTTTCCGACGATCTCTTGAGTTGCATTTCTACGCACATTCTACAGACTTCTTCTACTGCGCAAAAACCAATACATGCAAGAAATACTGCGGTACCTATACCGCTAATATACTCACTTTGCGCCTCAATTTTTATATGATCTGCCTTATCCTTGTAAGGCTGATTATCAACACCGAGCAGATCAGCAACTGCAACGGTTTTTTCCAATAATTCTAAATTTTGTTCCTTATCGCCGACAAGATCGACCGCTTTTTTGTAATATATTAAAGCTTTTTTAGACTCTTCGGGATCTTTTGCAGATTTAGAAAGAGAGAGATGAAGATCAGCTTTTTGTGTAAAAAATTCTACGCCTGTAACTCCAAGAACTTCCAACCTATCATAAAATTGCACAGCTTTTTTATAATTTCCTAAATCATAATAACGCTCACCAATTTTTCGCAGAAATCCTTTTTCATCTGCAGCTATTGCAGTTGGTTCAATCTTATTTAACTCCTGCAAAGCCTCTGTCTTATTGCCTTTCTCGCTGAATTCATGCGCATTTGTTGCATATTGATGATAAACTGACTTTCTAAATCTTTTCCTATTCTCTTCCGAAACATGCGGGTCTTCCACAAGCATCTCTTGGAGTTCATGACTGCCTTTTTTTAAGGCAAATTTTACAATTTTATCAATACCTTCTCGCTTTTCTTCGTCACTCAAATGGCCAGAATCCTTGATAAAAAGACTGTAGTAATAGTCGGCGGCGGTATTTCTTTTGGTTTGCATAGCAGCTTCGCCGGCTTCTAAGAAAACTCTAGGCTGAAATTCTTGTTCCGAGACCACCGCTTCTAAAAGTGGATAGGCTACATCAAATTGTTTTAATCTATTGCGACATCTTCCTTCAAAAAATTTACAGACTTTAATTTCGTGACCTTCATGCTCACTTTGATGATTTAATATTTGAGAAGTAATGTCGATAACCTGCCTATATCTTCCCTGATCATATTTTTTAGAAAGATGGTTTTGGAAGTTGGTAATTTCGAAATTGAGATGATCTAAATTATCAGTACTATTACTTTTGACGTTACTTTTAACGCCATTATTCAAACGAAGAGTAGCCAGACGTTGATAGTCAGAAAAATCATGATCTTCGGGATAAATTGTTAATCCGTAATTAGCATATTTTAGAAGTTTTCCGAAACCTCCTGATTTGTGAAGACAGCCCAGGAAGGTTTTATAATCTGCTATCTCGGTTATATCGAGTAACAAAGTTTCTTTTTTAAGATCTTCTTCAGTTTTACCAAAAACTTTTTCAAAAGGCCTTGTCGCACCCTGATATTTTCCTTCAGAATGCAGGATATTCCCTTTTTCTCTTCTGATTAATTTGGTATATTCTTTGTGACCTTCTTGAGATTCCGTTAAAGAATCGTCTATGTTACGTATAAAACGATCTACACTAATATTAATCGCCGACATATTAATAAATTCCTTGGCGGTAGGAATATCCGATTTGGCGCAAAAATATCGCGCCAACTCCAAACAATTTTTAGAAAATGTTACGTAATCTTTTTTTGCAGAAGATTCCGCCATTCTTTTTTGAATATCTAATCCCACATCATCAATTACATCAGGACGAGAAAATATTTTTTTTATGTAATCAAATTCTTCGTTTAAATCTGCTGATTCAGAAGTTGTGTTGAAATTATGTGTTTTAATTACGTGAGTAGGAACTGTTTCAGTCCTAGCTTGATATGGCAAAGTTGTAAAATTACTTGGTATTTTGCTCATTTATTGACCAGATTTGTTTTTATAAAATATCCCTCATCATCCTTGCGAGTGGAGCTCGCGAGTAATAACTAACCTAGCTAAATATACAAATCACAAAAAGAAAGAGATTAGGTGATTTTTTTCACAGAATTTTTTTTCTCAAATTAAAAAGGGTCAAGTCTCCACAAATCTGGGGACAGTATACTAATTAATTCCAATTTTCGGTCTTCCTGATTTTTCTTATTATGTTGAAAACAAAATGATTATTCCTAGTTTAACACGCCCTCTAAAATTTCAATTTTTTTTAACCAAAAATAACCTATAATTATGCGCCTACTGTTATCAGTAAAATCACTGCTTATCCTACTTTTGATGACCTCTTGTGTTTCTGGTCTTAACGTTAATCAAGAACGCAAACTTACCGCTATTCAACAAGAGCATTCGGAACTTTATCAAGAAGAAAAGAATGTTGGATCTGCTGCAGCATTTGGTCTTTTGCCAGGTGGTGGATCTTTTTATACAAGAAATTATGTAGTGGGTGTTGTGGATCTACTAGTATGGCCGATTTCAATATTATGGGACCCAATTAATGGTGTGAACGGTGCTAAAGAAATAAATTTCTACTCAACATTAGCTGCTGTTAAAAGAGCTAAAAATAAGGAGTTAGCATCTTTAAAAGTAGAATATGTTAAAGATACAATTACTGAAAAAGAATATAACATAAGAAAAATGGAGATAGAAGATAAGTATGATGTAGAGAAGAATTTATAATTCTTTTTATTTATGATGAAAAATTAGGCTATAAGACCAAATGGTTTTATAGCCTTTTTTTTTGAAATCTGGGGACAGTATACTTAATTTCAAATTTAAAGGTAAGATTTAATTGGTATACTGTCCCCAGATTTTCTAAGAAATTTCAAAAAACACAAATTTATTTGCAGATTTTGCGAGTTGTTTTTTGTGTCGTTTGCGGTAGTTTAATGGCAATAAAAATTACATCTTCATCACTTATAAAAATTATTTTAATTACGGCAGATTTGCCATAATTAGAAAACTTAAACCAGAATTTATGAAAAAACTCACCATTCAAAAATTACAAATTTCTATATTGAAATCCAATAGTAGTGACTACATTTCGCTGACAGATATTGCTCGCCATAAAAATCCCGATGAGCCAAAGGATGTAGTAAAAAACTGGATGAGATCAAAAAACACCATCGAGTTTCTTGGATTATGGGAAAAAATTAATAATCAAAATTTTAAAGGGGTCGAATTCGACTCCTTATGGCAAGAAGCCGGAGCAAATGCTTTTGTTCTTTCGCCTAGCAAATGGATAGAAAATACTGATGCAATTGGTATCATTTCTAAGGTTGGTAAAACAGGCGGAACCTTTGCTCATAAAGATATAGCTTTTGAATTTGCCTCTTGGGTTTCTGCAGAATTCAAACTTTACTTAGTCAAAGAATTTCAGCGCCTCAAAGAAGATGAAAATAATCGCCTCAAGTTAGAATGGAATTTGCAACGCACTTTGGCAAAAATAAATTACCGCATTCATACCGATGCCATCAAAGAAAATCTAATTCCAAAAACTCTCTCCAAACAGCAAATATCAACAATTTATGCCAATGAAGCTGATTTGCTCAATGTTGCTTTATTTGGAAAAACTGCTGCTGAATTTCGAAAAGAAAATACTGATCTTGAAGGAAATCTAAGAGATAATGCAACGCTTGAGCAGCTAGTTGTGATGACAAATTTAGAAAGCATTAATTCTGTTTTGATAAGGCAAAATTTATCACAAAGTGAGAGATTAAAAAGCCTGAATGAAATTGCGATTTCTCAGATGAAGTCGCTGTTGAGTAGGGGTAGTCAGTTGAAACATTTGAAATAGTTCATACGACAAACAAAAGTGAGTAACTCAAATTAAGTATGATTCTAAAAACCAAAAATTTTTATTTGCGACCGTTTCGAGAAAGTGACTTCGATGCTTGGTGTGAGTGGGTTAAAAGTAGTGAAGCAATTGATTATTTGAGCGCTGATTTTTCTGAAGAAAAAGCTAAGAAAATTTTGGATAAATTCATCAAGTCTTGGCAAGATTTCGGGTTTACTAAATTTGCTGTTTTTACAAATGACAGTGAAGAACTGGTTGGTTATGCAGGATTTGCGCTGTTGGATGATAGAGAGATTAGCGAAAACCAGCTTCCGGAAAATGAATGTAACAAAAATATCAGGAAATTTGCCTGTAAAAATGATCAAGAATCTAGCGGCGATTTAGAGTTGGGTTATAGATTGCATAAAAAGTTTTGGGGAAAAGGTTATGCAAGCGAACTTGCTGGAGCATTGTGCGCATGGGCATTCAAGAAATTTCCAATAAACAGAATTGTTGCCGTTACTGAACTGCTCAATATAGCATCTCAAAAGGTTTTGCTCAAAAATGGTTTTGAATATGTGGGCAAAGTTAACAGCAAAAAATATGGAGAAGAGTTGTTTTATTTTATTAAAAATCCTGATGAGGAGATGGGAATCTGGGGACAGTATACTAATTAATTCCAATTTTCGGTCTTCCTGATTTTTTTTCTGTCCCCAGATTTTCTTCTTTTCTTCACTTAAACAAACGGAGTGGCAGAAATTTTAACATCAGCAACAACACCAATTTTTTTCAAAAAACTTTCGATCTGAATCTTGTTTCTCTCTTTATTGGAAGATGGTCCAACTACAATCTCCCTCAATGCCATCCTTGGCTTACCTTCTAGGACCCTTACATAACTCCTTATAACACCACCATAACCTTCGAAAAAAAATACATTGTATTTTCTTTCGTTTTTTTCGTCTCTCCATATTGCTGTAGCCACCCTATATTCTCTCTCTTCTCTAAAACCTTCATGCTTATTACAAAAAGATATGCTCAAAATTGACTCGAATAATTCTTGCTCTTTCTGACTTCCATTGAACTCACTTGGGCTTGCCTTAAGTTGTCCGATTGATTTGAGAATTTCGTCAAAAGACTTTTTGTTATCCTGATTATTAAAAAAGTCTTTCCTATTGCAGTAAGCAACATCACCATACACATGAGCTGCACCTTTAATATCTTCCCTGTCTTTATTAACAAAATCTTTCAACAATACGTCGGTATCAAATTTTAACATGTAACCTTGCTTCAACCCATAACCACGCCACTGACTCAGAAGTCCGTTATTAAAATCATAAGAACTTTTATCTGCATCATAAGAACTAAAACAAGTTAAGAAGACGCCCCTTGCAAGCTTATCAAATCTTTCTTTGCCAATTAAATAATCAGTAAATTCCATTACTTTTTTATTAATAACTTCATCACTCTCTATACTCTCACTTATGTAATGATTAATCAGCTCTATTCCATGAACTATCTCTTGGAAATCGTTAGTTGTATAAGCATCAGTAGCTCTGAAACAATCCTCCCCTAAAATTCCTTTCAAGCCTTCAAAAGTTGTGTAATGAAATAATGTTTTAGAGCTCATTTAATAATTACTTTATTTGATTTTTAAGACAGTAGGTCAGGTCGATTATATGACATATAAGAAAAAGGGGTCAAGCCCCGACACCCGACACTAAAATTTTTAAATAAACTATATCTTTATTTCCATCCCGCCGCTGTCAAATCCCATACATTCAAAATCACCAGTACTTCTTGGATATCCCATTTGATTCGAGATAATACGAGTCTTACCTATTTCACGATTATCGCATTCGTGAGTATGTCCGTAAACCCACAAATCAGGCTGATATTTTTCAATAACTTCCAACATATCTAACGAGTTGAAAGCGGCTTGAATATTGCTGTCTTCATACTTTGTGTTTGGATTTTTTACGGGCGAATGATGAGAGATTATTACTCTTTTTTTGTCGCGATTTTTCTCAAGCCACGCCTCTAATTTTTCTTTAAAATTTTCGTGAATTTTTATTGTGTCATAAGGCGTCAAGCGTTGTCCATTCGGCATGATGATTTGCGAAAAATCATTCATTGCGTTCCACGCATTTTGTATTGCGGTCGGATCAGAATTATTAAAATCCGTCCACATTGTGCCGCCGAAGAAGTGAATATCGTTTAGAGAAAAATCGGAATTATTGAGCCAGGTTATATTTGAATGATGTTCCGAGATGTAGTCTTTAAAGGCCTGTTCGCCTGCATCCATTGGCTGTCTGGTATAATATTCGTGATTGCCTGCGACGTACAAAACCGGCTTGTCCCAATCAGATAAAAAATCGCTTAATGGTTTGAAGTTTTTGAAGGTGATTATGTCGCCGGAGAGAATCATCAAATCAGCATCAGAATTTTTTGGCGGTTTGAAGTTGGTTCCGAATTCTAAATGTAAGTCGCTGTAGGTTATTATTTTCATGGTGTTTGTTGGTGTTTTGAGACGTTGGATACGTCAAAATATAGGAGGAATTTAATCTAGAGTAATTTTGATGCAATGAGCTGAAATTTCTAATTATGGCAAATTTGCCATAATTAAAAACTTAAGCCAGAAATGGCAAAGGGGTCTGGAGACTTATGATTTATGGCGGGGCGGGTGATATCGATTAAGAACTATTCTACTGATTTTTTAGAGCCCATATTTACAAGGCTTCAGAGGCACTTTTCACGTTCACTAAAAAGTTCGCAAAAAATCGACTGGTAGGCAGGTGACTTGAAAAACTACAACCCATATAAACTTTTATTTTTTATAAATCCTCAATGCTAAATTCGCTATAACCTTCATAATAATAGCTAATGTCGATACCTTTCATGAAGATTTCGCGATCATTTATTTTGTTTGTTAGTGCTTTACTTAGGAGATGTTTTATTTCGATATCTTTTACTGTGCTACGTTCCATCGCCATAAGATAATCTTCTTTACCAACTCCATTCCAATCGATAACCTGTTTTAATTCTTTCTTAAGCATCAAATCCAACCATATTCTTGTGGATCGACCATTTCCTTCGCGAAAAGGATGAGCAATATTCATCTCCACATATTTTTCGATAATTTGATCGAAATTATTTTGGGGCATTTTGTTAATATTTGTAAGTGATTGCTCAAGATACATCAAAGGCGCAAAACGAAAATTTCCCTTTGCAATATTCACATCACGTATTTTGCCAGCGAAGTCATAAATATCGCAAAATAAGTAAGCATGAATTTGAGCAAGCCCCTTAAAAGTACCAACTTCTATTTGATCTATCTCTCCACTTTCAAAAAGTTTTTTAGCTTTTTGTTTGCTAATTTTTTCTTCTGCTTTGTTTAGTTCTAGTTGATTTGTGATGTTTAGTTTATTTGGTAGAAGCATGTGTTTTTTAGATTTATTTGTTAGTTAACGTCTCATAAATTTATCATTTTCTTTCTGTCTCTTCACTGTACCACTCTATAGGTATTAATTTTCTTCCTTCTCTCCACACAGCGACTTCATGAACTATATTACCAAGTTCAGGGGACAGTTTACTTAATGTTCGTAAAATTAGGTAAACTGTCCCCGGATTTATTATTTTACCTCAAAAAAGGTGTCTATCAAGTCGAAAGAAGAGATTTGTGAAGAAAATTTATTAAAATAATTTTGTTGTTTGCAGCAAGAATCCATTGCTTTAAGATGTGTAATTATTGCTGAATTAATAGAAAATATTATGCCTATAAATTATAAAAAATGCGCTTCTGATCACGAGAAAGAAAGTTGCAAAAGTTTAGTGAACAAGTTTTTTGCTTATTATACTCACAACAATCTTTATTATGATAATTGCGAAGAGTTTTGTGATGCTTTGGTGATATTTGAGGATTATAATTTGATATTTCAAATGAAGTCTCTTCAACATAAGAGAATTACGAATTACAATGAAAATCTAAAAAAAGGCATAAAACAAATTAATCAAAACTACCAATTCCTAGACAATCATGACAAAGCACAAATCTACATTGGTAAAGGTAAAAAAGATCGAAAAGAATTTGATAAAAACCTTGGAAAAAAGACATTTTATATCCTTTTGATGGATGGGATGTCGGATTGGATAAGAGATGGCTTAGAAGGTTTGTGTAGAAGAATAGAAGATAGTGGTAACTATAAGACGCATGAGGAATTTAAGGATGAATTTAAAAAATATGAATATCTTTTGGGATTGAATTACCCAGACAATCTGCCGGAAGAGAGGCTATACTCCGAATACTTCATTTTTAATTCTAAGGAGTATTTTGAAAAAACCTTAAAACATTGCTCTACCATAAAAGATTTTGTAAATTTTTTAGAATTTACTGCTTTGGCAATGGAAAAAAGAATAATAGTGCCACATGATGAGGCATTATTACACTGTTTTATCTTGGGCGACAGGCAAATTATTAATCAAAATCATGATATAATTATTCTTGACGAAAGCTGTAACCTAGAAGATCAAAGAATAAAGAATAAGCTTACTCAAGAAGAAGATAGTGCAAGGATAATTGACAGAAATTTAATTGATCTTTTTTCTTGCGAACAAAATACATCGAAAATTTGTTCTAATTCTGAACTAGCAGTTAGAGAGCTTGTTTCCTTAAATAGGAATCAAAGAGTAAGTTTAACAAATTTGATTTTAAAAATTCAGTTAGAACAGGGATATTTAGGTATCTTTCTTAGAGAAGATAGGAACACAATTTATTGCGTTAGTTATTACTCGGAGCAAAGAAAAGGAATCTACCGCCTAGATACGCCTAAGTACATTCATAATATTTTATACCCCCATCTTTGCTATAAACTTTCACTTCAAAGTAAATTACCGAATAAAGTGATCTTTATAGTTTACGAAAAATACGATGATTTGCAGTGTTTAAGGACGCTAACTTATATTGAAGGATTGCCTAGCGATCAAGATATTGCAAATGGACAAGAAATAGAAAGAATTTTTTCTTCCATTAAGAGCGGTCAATAATTTGAGAAAGTTTGCAAAAAAGTCAGAAACATCACTTGAGGTGGCATACCATGAAGTTCGATGAAAAACCAATGAAGCCAGCATTTATCAATGCTTACCGTTTTCAAAAAGGTAAACGTGAAGCGGAGAAACAGAGAGAGAATTGCCCAAAAAATGCAGAAAATTTTGCTGACGAGAGAGAAGAAGGTAAGCGTGAAATAGAAATTCAAATATGGAGAGAAGCCGCAAATACAGGGCTTTGAGAGGGGTGGAGAAAATTGCTAAAACCTATGTGAGATTCGGTTCGCAAAGGCGTGTATGGCGGAAGCGGTGAGATTCGAACTCACGGAACACTTGCATGCTCGGCAGTTTTCAAGACTGCTGCCTTAAACCACTCGGCCACACTTCCACATAATGAATTTTGTGACTCTGACTTTTCACCAGAGGCCACACTTCCACATAGATGTGCATATAAACTTTAGTCAGCTGGGCTGGGCCAATGTTTATACGGGTTTTTTTGCTCTTTAATTTCAAAGAGGCGGCGCAAGTTATTTTAGGGAAATTTTAATTGCAAGTTAGGTAATTTCTTTTTTTTGGTGAGTATCACTTGATACATAATCGATGTCACCCTGAGCTTGTCGAAGGATGATTTAAAATTTCGGTCTTGAATCACCTTTCGACAAGCTCAGGGTGACATCGAGTTTTTTTGTGTTGAGATAGTTTCTTTTTTTCACATAAAAAATGTGTGGGCGAAAAAAAATCTTTTTCATTTATGAGTTTGGTGAATTTTGTTTGAAAAATTGCTGCAATATAGATGATTGCTCTTTGCGATGCAAAAAAAGCTAGGTTTTTAAAAGTGTAATAGTTAGGTAATGGTATAATTAGTTGTAAGGCCGTGTTTGCAGGTTGGAATATGATTTGGTTTTACAAAAAATAGAAAGAATTTAATAAAATTTTAATAATAAAGTTAGATTTGAAGTTATGGCTCAAGAGAAAGGCTCAACAACGGTAATTGGTAATGTCAGAAGGGGATCAGCTACGGTTAGTACTGTAGCTGCAAAAGAAATCCCAGTAGTTGAAGAAGTGGTAGTAGAACCAAAAAGAGTATCAACACCGGTAGATGGTAGAAGAAGAAAAGCGATAAGTGGATTATCGGGAATAGAACCATTAGAAGGAATCGGTGAAACTAATGTTCAACAGGCAGCAATCGATGCCGCAAGACAGACTGAAGAATTTTTTGTTCCAAAAACAAAATTTCATATTCCTTATCCGAATGACAAGGATTTTACGGTTCAAACTGGATCAACTCGTGAGGCAGAATTAACGAAGAAAGGTGGTAAGCCAGGTGAGGTTTTTGAAGCTCGACAATTTACTGGTTTGTCTTTTGAGCAAATTTCACAGGCGATGGTTTTGCAGGCTACGATTACAAGAGAGCCAATTGCAGGCGGAATTACACGTAAAGAATGTGTTATAACATTGTCAAATGAACCGGTTATTACCACAAAAACCGATGGTGAAAGAGGAGGGGCGAAGACATTCAAATATGGTAAATATGGAGATAAGGTTGGTTATTATACTGCCGATGGCAAAGAAAGAATGGATATTCCTGAAACTGAAGGTCCGGGTAAATTTTCAATTAGCAGAAAAGTTTCTCGCACAAACAAACTTGCAGCACCTTTAAAAAAACTGGAAGCGGCGCTAAAAAAAGATGATTCTTCTCCGGAAGAAAGATTGAATCGTGCTTTGCAAGCGTTAGATGGAAACATGATTCTTGCCGATATTAAATCTAAATATAGCAATCAAAATTTAACTCCTACTTACGCTTTATATTGTTTGGAGCAAGAGCTGCAATTAGTTAAAGAGCAGATTAATGCCTATGATAATGCGACTAAAGAATTGGGAGCAGAATTGGCAAATCCTTCCATTGAAACCAGGGCGAAAAATAAGGCTCCGGCTGAAAATTTTATAGAAAATGCCAGTAAAGCAGTTGTGGCTTTTAAAGGCGCAATTCCGGAAATGGCTGAAGATTTTAAAAAGCAGTTCCGCGGCATTATAACTGATGTTAACGCAGTTGAAACATTCCAAACCAGCAAAAAAGTTGATAAGTTAGTATTCGCAGAAAAATTTCCAGCAATTGAAAAATTCAAGTCGCAGATTTTGACGGAATCCGAATTATTGGAAGTGATGGGTGGCAAAAGATTATCGGGCCAGCAGGCAGATTTATTGCACCAGATTGAAGATGTAATTATGAATGACAATGCCAGATCAAAAGTGCGCGGGCTTTTGGATACTGGGATGGGAAAAACATTTTTGGCGGAAAAAATTGCCAAATATTCGGAAATATTAAAAAGAAAAAGAAGAGTTTTACCGTCGGGTTTTTCTCAGGTTCCAAGTTTTGAAATTAAAAATATTGATCTGGCAAATCAGGATCAGTTGCTGGAAATGGAACAAAAAACCAGTAGCGATGGCAAGCCGCTGAAAGGCACTTTAATAATTGTCGATGAAGATTTTTTCATAAGTAAAAAAAGCCTGAGAACCCTTGTTGATAAAGGGGCAAAAGTTGTGAGATTTGGTGCCAGTGAAAACCAGCTGCAATTGATTGAAGCTTTTCACCGTGCGGAAGACAAAAATATTGCCGGCGCTAAAATCAAGAAGAATGAAGCATTGATTACAATGCTGGAAAGCAAGAAAGAAGAAAATAGCAGCATCAAAGAGATTTATGAGAAGTTAGAAGGCAGTTATAAAAGACAGTCAAAAAATGATACTTCTTCACACATGTTGGCAAGCTTTAACTATACAAATTTTAGAGAGGCAATTAGTGAGCTTGAAACAAGAGGTCTCATTAGAATGGACGAAGCAGTTCAGGTCTATTTAACAAAGATTGAAGAGGATCGGGATTTTACGGGTCGTAAAAATACGCTGGATCAATCACATCTATCTACTGAATCTGCTATAAGACATGTGATTCAGGCGGTGAGCTCTGTTCCGCAGATTGAAATATCCCGAGCTTTATTGAATATTAATAATGCAAGAAATGATTCTGCTTTCGAAAATGCATATGCCGATCTAACAAGATTAGGTGTGTTTGAAGGTCTTGATCATGAGATAAGCGAATTTTTATCTGAAGCTGTTGAGAGTAAAAATATCGGCCATCTTAAGACAAATGCGCTACCGGCAATAAAATATGCTGCTGAAAAAAAGATGTTATCGCTAAATAGTCTGGAAAGCGATGCGAGAATAGATTTTCAAGATGAAGAATTTTTTAAAGAATCTCTAAACAAAACTTATTTAGATAAGATTAGTAAAGATATTGATGCGCAAATTTCCAGCATCAGAGCAGAAAATGAAAGGTTGCGTGAACCAAACCAGATTTTTGATTCTAAAGTAAGAATCAGGGAAAATGATATTCAGGCAGTTGCAGCAAGAAGAGATTTGGCAAAAACCAGGCTTGAAAAAGCTGCGGTAAAATCTGCTGATGAGAAACCTTGGTATCAACTGGCTATTGAAAATAGCACTACCAATAAATCACAAAATATTTTCCCGGGATTATCTTTACAAAAAGAAGAAATCGAACATGGCTTAGGAGAAATATTGGCAGCAACTGGAAAAGATGTTGCGGTTGCCAATTTCGTTGAAGGAGGAAAGCATAAAATTATCTTGGCCAAGAAAAATGCGCGAGGTGCAGTAGAATATACAGCTATTGCCAATGATGGTAATAAAGATGCGCGAATTGAAGAATTAACTAAAGGAACAACTTCGGCAGTAATGAATTACGCCGGAGAAAATCTGGAATTTGTTGTTGGTGGTGACTATGGTCATTTAAGTCTGTTAGCTGAAAGCGACAGGCAAAATATTTTTATAAAACGCTTAAAGGATTTGAACATCGATCTTTTTAAACAAATGTTTGGTAGAGATCGGGCTGGCCTTGAAAATATTGTAAGAACAATTTCTCTAATGGGAGAAGTTGCAGGTTTGGAATTAACAGCAAAAGAATTAGCTGATAAATCTTTTGTGAATGTTCAGGAAAAAGATTTATCTACAATGGTGCAATTTCTGCAAACCAAGTTGCAGAAATATTATAAACAAGATGCAGCAAGTCAGGAAAAGTTTGCCACAACTGCAGCCAATATTTTAGAAAATAGCGACGAAACAGATTTAGCCTCGCTTATTGTGGATAGAAGGGTTCTCACCGATCAGGTGAGTCATCAACTCGAGTTTCTTCATGATGATGTCGATCAGGAAAAATTCAGGCGTGATTTAAAGGCTTTAGCTTTTTATAGTCTGGCTTCCCGAGCAGTAAATGAAGGAACAGATTTGCGCGCTGCTTTTGCAGAAGTTTCTTTGAATGGATTTACGGTTCCGCAAGAGTTGAAGAGTATAATGGAAACTTCTGATGCAGTCAGCACGTTAGATAATCTACAAACTTTTTCCAATCTGCTGCACTTAAAAAAAGAAGTTCATCTGGAAATAAAATCAGAAAATTTAGATAAGTTAAAAAGAGAGGCATTAGCTCCAAAACGGGCATTCTTGCTGGAAGCAGCAGGAAATATGCAAAGTTTAATTGCAGATTATGCGAAGGAAAATCCGGAGATTGTTGATAATCTGCAAGCTTATAAAGTTGAAGGTCCAACTCTTGTAACTATTGGGCGCAATGCTGATGAAAAAGTTGATGGTTTTGTTTTTTATCATGGCGGAAAAGAAGGCCAAAGATCTTATAAATTTACTCAAGATGGCATTCATTTATCAGGCGAAGAAGATCCTTTAACTTTAAAAGAAGTTGGAGAAATAAGCGGTGCTTTAGAAAGTTCCCTGGAAAAAATGCAGGATCTTTTTGCAGAACGTCAGGTTGCAGCAATGCAGGCTGTTGCTGATTCAGCGCAAGGTTTACAAAATGATTTTAATGCGATTGCAAATAGCGAATTGCAAGAAAATCTTGGCGGCAGATTTGTTATTGAAAGCAAGGAAGTCGGCGATAAAAAAGTTGTAACTGCTTTTACTGTCGGCGTGGATGCAGATTATGGTCATCGTGAAAATGAAGGTAAATATGTCTTTGAATTTGATGATGAAAATAAAATCGTTGGGCTTTACAGAAATGAAGATGTGAAACAGGTTTTCCTTGATCCGTCTCAAATAGAAAAACTGCAATCTATTTTAACCGTTGCGCAAGAAATCGCCCAAAAAGCGGTTGATATAAAACAAGCTGAAAGAGCTAGAATAGCAGAAGAAACCAAGGTTCGTGAGTTGGAAGCAAAATTACAAGCAGATGAAATAGAAAGAGTTCGTTTACAAGAATTGGCAACTCAAGAGCAATTAAAAATAGCCGAAATTGCAGCGCAGGTTCAAGCTGCAAATGAATTGCGTGATATTTTAAAAGCGGCTTTTGATTCGAATGAATATCAAAATTCCGGTCTCAATATCAGCAAAACCAGAGATGAAGAAAATGTCAGATCTTTTTCTATCAAGAAAGATGAAGAGGTTTTGGAATATGAATTTGTATTTGATCCAAAAAAACCAAAAAGTATCGGTCTTAATAAATTGTCGAATGAAGCACAAAATTCGCAAGAAATTAAAGCAGTTCAAGAAAGCGTAAAAGCTGAATTAGAAAGAGTCAGAGAAGTTAAGAGAATTGCTGAAGAACAAGCCAGAGAAGCGGCGGAAAGGCTGCAAATGTCTCAAGCTGAAGCAGAAACTCAAGCAGGAATTTTGGCATTTAGAAATACTCTCTATTCTTTGCACGAAGCTTTGCTTGAAGCTGGGCAACATTCTTCGATAGAAAAAATTGTAAAAATAAGCGATAAGAATGGATTTGAAATTGATGGTTTGAAACCAGATTTTGAAATTTTTGAAGGTGATCTGAAGGGGAAATATGAATTTGATATTCTTGATCCAGCTGGAGAGGAACTAGATGAAGAAAATGAAAATGATAATGATGAAGCTTATATTGTTGGAGTCAGCAAAGATCCTGATGGTCAAGAGTTAGATCTTGATATTGACCAAATAAGTAAGCTGTTAGAATTTGTGCGTGGTGAAATTAACAAGGCGATCGAGTTAGAAGATAAGCAGAAAGATGATGCAGTAAAACAAGAAGCTAAAGCTAATGAACTAGCTAGAAAATCCCGTTATTTACTAGGTGTATTTAAAAAAATAGATGAATCTTTATTAGAATTTTCCGGAATTAGTAAAGTTGTAAAGAGTGATAAAAAAGAAGTTCAATCTTTTTCTCTGATGCAAGATGGTGAACAGCGTGATTATCAATTTATTCTCTCCGGAAGACCATTAGTGGTTACTGGTGTTAAAAATGGTGAAACAGATTTAAGCGCCGATGAAATTGATAAACTTGCTAAAGCCATAGAAGCAGAAATTACTAAAGCGAATGCTAAAAAATTAGCAGCTGAGACGGCGGCAAAAATGGCTCAGATAATTGCCAAAGGTGTTATTGGTCAAGCAACGCAGGGTCTTGTTGTTGCTGCTCAAGCTGAAGAAACTGTTGAAACTGCTTTTAACAGCGTGATGCAAAAATTGATTGATGAGGAAGCTGCAAAAAAAAGGGCGCTAGAATTAAAACCTGAGGCAAAAGTTGAACGAGCAGAGCCTGAATTAGAGCAGGTTAAAGAGCAGAAAGGTAAGGTAGAATCTGAAGCTGTTAAATCAATATTAACAATGCTTCAGGATAATGCTTATTTGAATAAATATCTCTCTTCTGAAAATGGTTCAAAATTGATTGATGTGGATGTTTCTCCCAGAGTATTTCTTGAGGATCCTATGTCGTTTGTTATTACGGGCGATGAAACTTCTGCCGGAAAATATGAATTTAGTATGAGAGGCGGCGGTAATAATGGCCTTACTAAAAATGATCAGCCTCAAAATCTTGAAGAAATAAAAGCAGTTCAAAAACTTATAGAAGCAGAAATTTCCAAGGCTGTTGCAACTGAATATGTAGACTATGAAAAAGCGGCAGAAGTAAGAGATTCCGGAACAGATGATTTAACTCTCGAACAAACGAAAGTACTTTTAGAACATGAACTTACCGCAATAAATAAATCACACCAACCGCTTACAGATGAAGAAGTTGCGGCAAAAGTTGAGCTTATTGCTACAAATGATCTCCATAATTTAGGAGAATCAGACAAGCCTTTAAAAGATAGAAAAACTGAATTTTTCAATTCCGACAAAGTAATGCGCACTCTTGCTAAAGTTCATGCAATAAGTGAGTTGCAAGGTGAGAAAGTGGATTGGCAAAAAGCTTGGGATGGAGATAAATCATTGAATCTTGATCTTACCCGCGCCGATAAATCTATTTTAGCAATGCTGGGCATGAATGATGCCGGGGTGAAAGAAGTCTTCGGATCTATTGAAAAACCTAGGCTTGTTCTTAACGCAATTGATGATGTTAAGCGAGAAAATATCATGAATGTTGCTTCTAAATTCATTGCTGCGATTGGGCCGGAAGAGATCAAAAAATATTCCGGTAAAGAAGTTGAAGCAGGTCAGGGGATAAAGAAATTTATTGCTCAGGAATTAGAAAAAGGTGTTGCTGGTCGTAGTTTGAATTTTGGTTTGGAAACAGAAGAGAAATTAGCAACTACACCACAGCCAAGCGTAGAAAAAGCACAAGCCTGGAAAGTGAGTTTGGTTGATAGAAGCCATACTCTTGTGGGTGGTTAGATTGAATATGTAGAAGGGATTATCCTTGCGAATGCCGAAAATAGCCCTTAAGCAGGACGGGGTTTGTAACCCCGTCCTAACGTTCATTTCCAAAAATTATTTTTCCCCTTCCACAACTTCCGGCATTTCAAACCGGATAAATCCTTCCTTCAAATTCACTTCCGGAAAAATCTCATTCTTGAAAGGAAAATTATCAATATGATCTTTTCCATCCAAAATCTCATTAAACTTAATCTCAATAACACCGCCGGCACCGTGATCTAAAATATTCACTACTTTGCCGATTTTTTTAGAAGCAGCATCAACCACATCTAAACCAATCAAATCGACGTAATAAAATTCATCTTCATTAGTTGCTTCAAAATCTGCCCGATCGGTAAAAATTTCTTTGCCGCGCATTAATTCTGCAGCATTGCGGTCGTTGATACCATCGATTTTAGCAATGATGATCGGGTTGCCGGAACTGGTTCCAATTACAGTTTTATTTTTATTGCTGATTTTGATTTTTAGGGAATTTCCTTTGTCATCAAATAAGGAATATTTTTCGATATTTTCCGGATTGTCAGAAAATACGATAAGCTTTACATCGCCTTTAATTCCAAAGACAGAATTGACTTTCGCGAAGAGGATTTTTTTGGTCATTGTTTGGATTTATTTCAAATTATTTTACCGTATGGCACATTTTATCAGGTCATCGAGCAAAGCACGAAGTGCGTCGTCGAGATGCTGGCTGGATGTTGC
>JAZKII010000091.1:0-15338 GCA_040384945.1 Pseudomonadota bacterium | reverse complement strand
CGCACTTCGTGCTTTGCTCGATGACCTAAAAATCTTAACAAGCTTAAAATTAATTAGACGCCTTTTTAACCACGAACATTTTATCCGAAATTGGACTGGTAAAATCAATATCCGAAAGCGTAACGCGAATTGTTTGATCTAAATCATTCTTAACTTCCATCTTGTCAAAACGCAGAGGATTAGTCGAAAAAATTAAACTAAATTCGCCAGCTTCCTTGCGGTTTTTTTTCATCACCGAAATTTTAATTTGGTTCGGAGTTTTTTTAACATTAGTAATTTCAACATCTTTGGCGCTGAAAGAAATATTCTCGCGGGTTAAGAAAGAGGCGGGAGTTGTGTTGGTGCTTAGTCTGGAAATTTCATCAAGCTCAACATCGAAATAAGAAAGAACTGCGCCATTTACCACAACAATAACTTTGGGCTGGGCACTATATTCAATGCGCATTTTACCTGGGCGTGAAAGCAAAAATTTTCCTTCAACTAAATTTCCTTCCGCAGATTCCTGAACGAATTTTGCCGAAAGGTTTTTGATATTGTTTAAGTAATTTTCAACTTGCTGCAAATCGCTTTTATAGCTTTCAGCGAAATCTGGTTTTTTTTCTGCAGCTATTGCTTCAAGCGAAAAAAAAGCTACGCAAGTAACGAGACTTGCGTAGCTGATTAATGCTTTGAATGTTTTACTAAATATTTTTTGCGTAGTAAGTTTTTTCATCCAATGAACCTTCTGATTTATCTACAATTAAAGTGATAGCGCTGTCGCCAGTGATGTTGATGGTAGTTCTTACCATGTCCAAAATTCTGTCAACACCAAGAATGATTCCGATTCCTTCGATTGGCAAGCCAACAGAAGTTAAAACCATGCTCATGAAGATGATCGCGCCTGCTGGAATTCCGGCTGCGCCAATTGAACCAAGAGTGCAGGTTAAAACCAACATCATGTAGTTTTGCGTGGTAAGGTCGATTCCGTAAGCTTGGGCGAAGAATAGAGCGCAAATTCCAAGATAGATTGCGGTTCCATCCATGTTGATACAAACACCAAGCGGCATCAAAAAGTTAGAGTTAACTTTTGAAACGCCCATTCTTTCTTGCAATTGATTCATCGCAGTAGAAAGAGTTGCTTTACTGCTGCTGGTTGCAAAAGCGATTGATTGGGTAAGTAAAATTTTGCGATAGAAAGGAAGTGGAGACATGCGAGCGAAGATCAAGATCATGAATCCAAAAACGATATATTGGAAAGCGCATGCTGCTAAAACTGCGACGATTAATTTTGCCAAAGCTGTAAGAATTTCCATACCTTGAGTTCCGATGATCCAAGCTATAAAACCAAACACACCAAGTGGAGCTAATTTGATGATGATTTCGATCATTTTGAAAGAAACAGCAGAGCCGGCAACGATTACATCTTTAAGTGCTCTAGCTTTTTCACCAAGTAAATTAATTACGATACCAGTGAAAATAGAGAAGATGATAATTTGCAAGAAATTGTCATTCGCCATTGAATTGATTGGATTGGTTGGGATTAAACCAAGCAAAAATTCAGTAATTGTCGGTGGAGTTTTGGCAACTGTTACGGCAGTTTGACCTGTAGTTTCAAGAATCATGTGTAAATCAACACCAGTTCCCGGGTGAAAAACAGTTCCTGCAGTTAAACCGATAATAACGGCAAAAATCGCGGTTAGAATGTAAGTACCGAAGCCTTTAATACCAACTCTGGTAAAGTTTCCTTGACCGTGCATTGAGGTGATTCCAGAAAGTAATGCGAAGAAAATTAGCGGCACGATCACCATTTTGATAAGACTGATGAAAATGGTACCAAAGATTTTTAGACCAGCGGCTTTCTCTCCCAAAACTATCCCTGAAATGACGCCCAAAATTAGGCCAATAAGAACCTGTTGCCAAAGTTTCATAATCTTAATTTTTAAATTGATATTTTGGTTAATGAATAATGGTGATGTTTGATAACGACCGTAATCTGTAAACTCTCTTTGGTACGAAAAGAATTGCTATTTCTAATGTGCTTGAAGGAAGTGCTTATTTCTTGATCGAAATCTAATTTCGGTAAAAATACTTAGTTGATGGTTTTTTTAATGTCAAAAAAATTTTGATAAATTTCTTACTTACTAATACTCTTCAAGAAAGATTTTGACTTTTAAAAAAAGTGACGAATTTTAATTAGACTCTTCCGTTTTTTCTATATTCCAAAAACATTTCAGAAATCCAAATGAAAAAAATATTTACACTCCTTTTACTAAGTTCATCTTTGTTAGGTTTTGCTGCTGAATCAATGGCAGCAACCAAATATGTTTCAATTGGAACTGGTGCAATCACCGGCGTTTATTACCCGGCGGGCGGCGCGATCTGCAGGCTTTTAAACCGCGGTAGAAAAGAGCATGGAATCAGATGTTCAGTTGAATCAACAGGTGGTTCAGTTTCTAACCTTAATGCCATTCGCAACGGTGCAATTGATTTCGGTATCGTTCAATCTGACTGGCAATATGCAGCCTACAATGGAACTGGCTTCTTCGCTGACCAAAAACCTTTCAAAGAATTACGCTCAGTTTTCTCTCTTTATACTGAAACTTTCACAATCGCAGTTTTAGAAAAATCAGAAATTAAAAAATTAGACGATGTCTTAGGAAAAAGAATCAACTTCGGTCCTCAAGGTTCTGGTATGTACGCCACAATGGAAGTTTTAATGGCTGCGAAAGGTTGGACTAAACAAAACTTTTCAACAGTTACTTACTTACAACCATCTGAACAGCCAAAAGCTTTATGCGACGGTAAAATTGACGTAATGGTTTATGCTTCAGGAAACCCGAACGGCGTTCTTCAAGAAGCAACTCAAGCTTGTAAAGTTAGAATCATCGCAATTGATCGCGAAACTATCGACAAATTAGTTTCAATGAATGCCTTCTATGTAAAAGCAATTATCCCAGGCGGAATGTATGCCGGCAACCCGGGAAATATCGAAACTTTCGGTGTTAAAGCAAGTTTGGTAACTTCAGAAAAAGCTAATCCAGATGTTGTATATAATGTTACTAAAGCCGCTTTTGAAAACTTCGATAACTTCAAAACTTTACATCCGGTTTTCTCTTCACTTAAAAAAGAAGATATGGTTAAAGAAGGAAATTCAGCCCCAATTCACCCAGGTGCTCTGAAATATTTCAAAGAAGCTAAATTGATTAAAGAATAATTTTTGCTTGAACTTATTTTTAAAAAAGCGCCTGGTGCAAAATGCATCAGGCGCTTTTTTTTTGATTTAATAAAAATTAACAAACATGAAAAATCATCTTTCAAAATTACTAATTTTAACTGTCGCCACTCTTTCAATTTCTTCCTGTTCTTACCGCCCGATTCTTGATCATAATGACAAATATAATGCAGTAGGCGAAGAACAAGCGGATGCTGATATTAAAACCTGTAAAAAAGAAGCTGCTGATTATCTCGATAAATATAAAGCTGAACGCGTTGCCAAAGAAGCAGGACGCAAAGCTATTATCGGCAGCGTAATCGGAACAGCAGCCGGTTTAATTTGGGGAGGCGGAATGAAATCAGCTTTAGGTGGTGCTGCAATCGGAGCCGGAGCTGGCGGAGCAATTGGTGGGCTTTCGGAAGCTGGGAAAGGCAGCGTTAGTCCTGATGAAATTAAACAGCGTTATATGACGAATTGTTTAACCGGAAAAGGCTATTCTGTGATTGGTTGGATTTAATTTGTGACGAGTATGGATAGATCCTGAATCAAGTTCAGGATGACGGAGTGGGTGTTTAGTTTGAGTACAGAAATTTTAACCCGCGCTGTCCTTAAGTTTGTAACCCAGTCCACATGTTCAGTTCAATTTTAACATTGCATGAACGTGAGGACGGGATTGCAAATCCCGTCCTGCCTCGGTTGAAGATTGCGTTCAAACTAAACACCTACTCCGTCATCCTGAACTTGATTCAGGATCTAGTGTGAACTCGTCAAACTTACCCAAATAAACTTCTGGTTTTCCGATAAGCCACTTTAAATTTTAGCTTAATTTTATTGCGATCCTCTTTCAGCGGAACTGCCAATTTAATCAAAAAAGTCGGCACTCTTTTTATATTTCTAAAAGTCTGATTTAACTTAAAAACCTCAACCGCCATCACCTTTATCAAAAGCCGGCGATCATGAAGCGGCAAATATTTCCACACCGAATAGCGATTAAATAAAATTTCCAACGCTGATAGTCTTAAATAATAAGGCAGAATTAATTTTGCCGGATAATCATTATTTATCGGCAGCGGATATTGCATTATCTCGCCATTTAAAAACCAGTTTGAAATTCTTGGCGCCGGATCATCACCCAAAAACTTGCCAAATTCTACCCAACTATTGGGCCGCATATCAGCTTCAATAAAATATTTTTTGCCATCAATTGCAGATTTAATGCAGGAGATAGTAACAAAACCATTAGCTCCCAACACTTCTCCAAGTTTTTGCATTTCTACAAATACGGAGCTGTCAATATTGCAGAGCTGTTGATAAGTGCGAAGTGATGAAGGTCCAAATTTATTTTGGTAAACTTTTTCAATTTTTGAATAAGTAAAATATATCAATTTGCCATCACGATAAAATCCCGACAAATCAAGTTCTATGCCTTTAATCTTCTTTTGCACCAATAGCGGAAGTTTAAAAAAACGGGCTTCAATTTTTTTTACATCGCCAGAATTTTTACATTCAAAAACTCCACGACCTCCGCCAGATGAATCAACTTTTATCATCACCGGATATTGTAATTTTTCTGCGGCCGAAACTGCTTCATCTTGGGTTTGTGCAACCAGAAATTCCGGCGTTCTAACTCCAGCTTCAGATAGAATTTTTGATAATCCGATTTTTGAAAAAAGATGTGTGAAGTTTTCCAGATTTTGAACCGGTAAAAGGCGTAATTTTTGTTCTGAAGAAAGATCGGAGTTTAAAATATTTTCTAGCGTTAAATCATCACAAACCACAATACAATCGTAAGTATCGAGGTTTTTTTGCATGACCATTTTAACCAAATCCTGAGGAATAAAACTATGTTCAAAATTGGAGATGAATTTGCTTTCTTCAAGAAATGAACAAGTTGTAATTGCATCAACATTAAAGCCGGCGCGATTAAGCAAAGCAGGCATAGCGATGACTAATTGGGATCCATTCCCAATTATTAGGGCGTTTAGTTTTTTCATTTATTTTTTAGCAACAGCGATTGATTTTTTTCCATTTGCATCTTTGGCGGTCGCGCAGGAAGGATTTTTTGTCTAAGGGATTTTGTTGCGAATGGGTTTTTTGATGATGTTCTAAATATTTTTTATAAGCGAAATCACCGTTTATGTAATCGCGTAGAAGATGGAGGAATTTTTTCATTATATTGTTAGGTAGTTTAGGTCATCGAGCCCTTCGACAGGCTCAGGACAGGCGCCGCACGAAGTGCGTCGTCGAGATGCTGGCTCGATGTTGCAAAATCCAGCCAGTATCTCGACGACGGCCTAAAGGCCTTTGCTCGATGATCTGAAACTTTTTGTACAGTTGCGAATCGCATCTGCAACTACAACCCAAAGAATCACCATAAAACTCAAAGCAATTCCCGAAACTAATTTCTGATTAAAAATCATGCGTTGCATATTTGAAATTTGATCATCGGCAATTAATCCGGAATCAATTTTCAATTGTGCTGCATTAGCCAATGCTAAAAATCCAATTTTGACATCGCTTGAAAAAACTTTTTCAATCACGGCCCAACTAATTGTCGCAAGTAAAAAACACAAAGGAATCGCCGTAATGAAAAAGAATTTCCGGCGCTCACTTTTATAAATAATCACAGTTGTCAAAGTTAGCGCGATTCCCGCCAGCATTTGATTCGACATGCCAAAAAGTGGCCATAAAATATTGACACCGCCATTGGGATCAAGCACACCCATATATAAAAAATAACCCCAAGCGCCGACAATTAAAAAGCTCGAAAAAAGTGAAGCGATTGTTGATTCATGAAGTTTGCGATCACGGAATTTTAATAAATCTTCGAGCATGAAACGCGCAACGCGGGTTCCGGCATCAAGCGTGGTTAAAATAAAAATCGCTTCAAACATAATCGCAAAATGATACCACATTGAAAGCATGTTGCTGCCGAAAGCTGAAGAAAAAATATTGGCCATTCCAACTGCTAAAGACGGCGCGCCGCCGGTTCTGGAAAATAAAGTTTTTTCTCCCATTTGATCGGCGAGATTTTGCATTGTCGAATTTTCGAGCGGAAATCCCCAAGAAGAAATTGTCTGCGCGGCATCGGCTCCAAGTGCGGCTGCGGGAGAATTTATGGCGAAGAAAATTCCCGGTTCCAAAACGCAAGCCGCGATCATTGCCATAATTGCAACTGAGCCTTCAAGCAACATACTGCCATATCCAATTAAACGAACGTCGCGTTCATCGGAAATAATTTTTGGTGTCGTGCCGGAAGAAACCAAAGCATGAAATCCTGAAATTGCGCCGCAGGCAATTGTGATAAATAAAAATGGAAAAACTTTGCCGCTAAAAATTGGGCCGGTTCCATCGATAAATTGTGTTAATGCCGGCATTTGAATTTGGGGATGAAAAACCAGCAGTGCGATTGCCAGTAATAAAATTGTTCCCAGTTTTAAAAATGAAGAAAGATAATCTCGCGGAGCTAATAATAGCCAGACTGGAAGCGTTGCCGCAGCAAAGCCGTAAATTATTATTGATATTGCTAAAAACTTGCCGCTGCGATCAAAAATCAAAGATAAATTTTCATCATAATGCACCATTTTTCCGCCATAAACTGCCAGTAAAAATAATGCGATTCCAACTAAACTAGCTTCAATCACGCCGTTGGGACGAATATAATAAAGATAAATTCCCACCAGCATCGCGATTGGAATTGTCATTAAAACCGTGAAAGAACCCCACGAACTATGCATCAAAGCTTTCACGACAACGAGACCAAGAACGGCAATTAATATTATAATAATTGCCAAAGTTCCGATCATCGCGGCGTAACCAGCGGTTTTTCCGATTTCATCTTTGATTAATTGTCCCAAAGATTTTCCGTCGTGACGCATTGAAGAAAATAAAATTATCATATCTTGCACCGCGCCGGCGAAAACGGAGCCGATTAAAATCCATAAAGTTCCGGGCAAATATCCAAATTGCGCGGCGAGAGTAGGGCCGATTAGCGGGCCGGGGCCGGCGATTGCAGCGAAATGATGTCCAAAAACAATCCATTTATTTGTTGGTACAAAATCTTTGCCATCATTAATTCTGTTGGCCGGGGTGACGCGGCGGCCATCAACATGCAAAATTTTTGCGGCAATCCAGGCGCTATAAAAACGATAGGCTACAAGTTGGGTACAAATGCAGGCGGTTAGAAACCACAGCGAGGAAATTTTTTCGCCACGAATCAGTGCGATTCCACCAAAAGAGGCAGCGCCGATAAATCCAATTGCGATCCATATGAACAGCTTTAAGAAATCTTTTTTCATTTTATCTCATTTGTGTTGTAATTTTCGTTTCGATGAAAAAAAATCACTTACTTCTTTTAGAAAAATTATTTTCACAATCTCGCTTTCAAAGCAGTAAAATCAACATCTTACAAAGGTTTTCATGGCAGAAAAAAATACTCTTTCCATTTTGGAAACTATCAAGAAAAAAATGCATAAGCTTGATCAAAAAAGCGAAAAAACTGTTGCTCCCGCAAGCAGCAATGAAGAATTTCAATATATATCTTCAGCTCCTAAAGCAGAAGTTGCAGCTGCTCTTGAAGTAAAAGTTCCTGAGCAAAAAATTGATTCAACAATGCCGAAATTTGAAGATGATTTAGGCTTGGAAGATTTGGGAACAGAAATCGCTCCGCCAATTCCAAATACTCCACCAGTTGCACCGGTTGAAAATAAACAACCTGAAGCGCTTGATGATTTTAATCTCGATGATCTTGATCTTGACAGCGAAGCTAAAACGCCAGCTGAAGCTGCTCCAGCAGCGGAAGTGAAGCAAAATGAAGTTGCTGATTTTAATGAAGATGATATTGAAGATTTTGAAGATGAAGTTGATATTGCAGAAGATGAAGTAGCTGCAGAAGAAGTCGCAGAAGAACATCAAGATGAAGCAGTTGCAGATGTTGACTGGCTTGGAAATAAAGTTGTTGCTGATGAAGTAGAAGAAGAAACTCCGGCAGTAGTTACACCAAAAGTTGACGATCTGGATTTAAATTTTGGTGAAGAAACTCATGAAGAAAAAGCTGAAGAAAAGCATGACGAACTGGATTTAGAACATCTTGAAGAAGAACATGTCGAAGAAGTTCATGAAGAAAAACATGATGATTTAGATTTAGATCATCTTGATGAAGAACATACTGAAGAAACTCATGAAGAAAAAGCTAAAGAAGAACATGACGAGTTGGATTTAGAAGATCATGAAGAGCATGAAACCGAAGATAATGATTTAGATTTGGAACATCTTGACGAAGAAGAAAATCATGAAGAGGAACATCCAGCAAAACCAGCGCCAACAGAACTTGCAGAAGATAATGATTTAGATTTTGGTGAGTTAGAAAAACATGAAGAAGAAAAGCCAGCAACAGAAGTTAAAAAAGAATCTCATGAAGATGATTTAAATTTTGATGATTTAGAAAGTTTATCGCCAAAAAAATTAGAACCGCAAATTCATAAAGATCTGGATGATGATTTGGATTTAGAATTGGAAATGGCAGATAAAAAACCAGAAGCTTCTAAGCCTCAAACTCCGCCAGTTGTGGCTCCAAAAGATATAACGCCAAAAAATACAACAGATGGAATTGATTTATTTGATTTAGAAATACAAGAAAAACCAATGCCGCAAACAGCTCCAAAAACATCTTCAAATGATGAAATTGATCTTGAATTTGAAAAAGAAATTATGGGTTTAAAACCGGCGTCACTTCCGGAAAAATCAGTTGAAGATTTTATGAGTAATCCTGCGCAACCAATGCAGCAAAATTATGCCTCTCAAAGTCAGGTTTCTGTAATGAACCCGCCAATTGGATCAAATAATAAGAGTAATGGAATTTATGATTCAACTTTGCGTCAAGTTGGCGATTCAGTAAGAAAATTAGTTGATGCAAAAAATGTAGTTTCAGGAATTTCAACTTTCTCGCAAGGCCCGGCTTTCGTGGAACTAGCAACTCATCTGATGGAACCGAAATTGGAAAAATGGTTGAATGAACATTTGCCCGATTTGGTGGAACAGATTGTTCGCGAAGAGATTAAAAAAATTATTCCGAAGGATTAATAACAGAAAAAATACCGTCATCCTTGGCTCGCAGAGCCGAGGATCTCGTAAGTTTAAACTCGAACTCATCACCACCCACTTCCGTCATCCTGAACTTGATTTAAGGATCTATCCGATTTCTAAAAAATCTTCCACACATCATCCAATGTCTAATTATTTCACTGATCAAATAATAACTTTTCTAGAAAAAGATTTAGAGAAAGTGCCAGAATCTGATAAGATGGACAGGGAGAATAGGCTTAAAGTTATTAACTATTTCAAAACATCAAAAGGACAATGTCACGGGCTAGCTTTTTTACAGGCTTACGGCCGCAGAATAGATGATGATAATAAAGATGATAAAGTTCGAGAAAATGTAGATGACATACATTTCTTTGAACGAACTAAAGGATTATTACTTGACTGGAACAGAGAAGATAGCTGGGCTGAAAAAGACCAGAAAGATGTTGAGCGCCTGATTTCAAACATACTGCTTTATCAAAGATTTGACCTCGAATTTGCTAAATATGATAGCCTCATATTTCCACATCTTACTCAAGATCCTGACAAGATTTTGCAGGATACTATCAGAGGAGAAATCGTAAAAAGCTTTGGTTATAAACCTGATACAACTGCTAACAATCATCCTAATACTAATATAATTACTACTCGAGAAATGCTTCAATCTCGGCTAGAAGAAATCGTTAACCCCCAAAATATTATATTATTGCACTTTGATGACCATACAGTCGCAATTTATCAAGACAAAAATAACAAGATTTATCTTTATAATAACGAAAACGAACTACTCGCAACGGATAAAACTGATTTAACAAATCAGATATGGAATGTCACCAATCCATCAAATTTCACTCAAGGATTCAATACCACCTTTGCACCTTCAGACCAATGGCTGAGAACCGTAACAGATATTCAAATTTATAAATTTCCGAACGATCCGCAATATGACTGCCCAACGAACTTACAGATTTCTAAGGAAGAATTTAAATCTTTCAGCGAGAAATATCCTAAATTAGCAATCTTGGCTGAAGAAGATGATTTATTTAGCGCTCTTTTGAATTCCATGAATAGCGATGATGCTTGGGATTTATATAACGATCAGACATTAGATAATGAAAGCATAAGAACAGCTATGCTTTCTAGAGCGATGACCCCTCCTTGGGAGGCAGAATACCATAAACCAATTTTTTCTCTGCCTCAAATGATGATGAGCCTAGAAATGCTGTCAGATAGACTTGCAAAACTAGATAAGGAAAATATCGGCCGTATTTTCATCACCTCAGAAATAGATGGCTCAAAGCATCAGGTAGCCACAATCCGCAGAGATAGTAAAAATAAAAAACCATTCACCTTACTATCGGGACTTGGAAACCTATGTGACTGCAATAACATGACTGAAATTGCCAAAGATCTGTGGAATGTGTCAAACCCGGGAAGATTTAGAGTTATTTACCCAATAGAACTATCTCTAAGAAAATTGAGTATCCACATCTTTGAAGGTCTCGGAAACGAACATGCCAAGATTGATTGTCCCACTACAGAATCGTTTCAAGCAACAATAGAGGAATTGTTACCTCTTAAAGATTCACCACTTTTCCAGGAATTTAAAAATCATACACTGGTTAAGTCTTTTCTTAAACAATTTCCAAGAGAAAGAGATGGTGCCAATGTCGTTCAAAATGAACACACAGGAATCGGACAACATCCTTATACGAATCTTGCTGAAGCTACTGCAAGTGTTGTAGATTCTGAGCAAAAGTCACGTTAGTTTGAATAGGTGTTCTAAGTTTTTTTTGTAAAAGAGAATGGTTGAAAGAACCGAGGAACTTATGAGTTTAAACTCGAGCTCAACCACCCACTCCGTCATCCTGAACTTGATTTAAGGATCTATCCGATTTCCAAAAAATCTCCCTCTTGAAAGTTAATTGAGATTAATTCTAGGTTATCCAGTAAGCTGCTTTTTAAGCATCAAAGTTTAGAGATTTTTATTAATAGTAAATTTTTGGTTTTATTAAATGAGAGAAATTTTTGAGAGAAAAAGTTGTCCAGTTGGTCAGCCTTATAATAAAAATGGGGTACACTATGCTGTGGTTGGACCTAATGTACCAACATTTTTTTCAGTCACGCAAAATGGAGAAACTAGCTTCTATTATGAAAATTCAAATGGTGCCATTCACACAACTGAAGAAGGCCTGTTTGAAATATCAGATGCACCAATAAGTTCAAATAATCGCACCGCACTTACAAACGTTGTTGCTGGCCTTGTGCATGCTGAGGCACTTGAGCTTGGTCTTAATCAAGAAAATGCTGCGAAGACTTCTGATGTTTTAATTGATGAAGTTAGACGTCGCTTGCTTGGAACGGAAAGAGATCCTAATGAAGTTCTTAATGAGATTCGTAAAGAAAATGTAAATTATAACGGCCATCCAGCATTGTTTAATGAGTGGGAATATGTCCTTCCTTACCAACATTTAATCGATAGATTAGATCAATATAATTTTCTTGGACAGAGGCACCGTCAAAACATGGAAGAGTGGTTCAGGAATCAAATGCTGAATCTCCCTGACATAGATGAGTGTGATGAAAGGGCTTATACAATTTCTAATCTTCCAGCAAATCGATTGGGATTTTTTAATCTTGGATTGTCATTGGATCAGGCGAATGAAGCTCCACTAGAAACACTACCTCATCTCACGCAATATCGAGCAGCGCTAGTGTTTCAAAGCACTCCGGTAGAAAATATTAACGATCTTTTGATGGCAAGGCTTGCGGAAATAGAGAATATGCAACCCAATCAACGTCGCGCCTTTGATTTAGGAATAAATTTTACGAGATCTTCTACACTGCCCGAAAATGTTAATGACGACGTAATTTTAGAGTATGGTAGAAGACTTCCTGAAATAAAGCGGCCGCTGACAGTGCCATTTCAAGGAGATACTCCTGCATCCGTGGAAACAAGGATCCTATCAAACTTATATTATTTTTTTACTGCACTGCCGATTGCAGATCAGCAACGAATAGCTAATGAAATTTTGTTACCATCCTCAACTATTGCACCAACAACAGAAGGAGGTCGTGGCTTAAAAAGAAATGCAGAAAGAGATGCAGAAGGTGAGAATCATAATGCTAAAAGAAATGATGGCGAGGGAAGGTGACAGGGTCCATACGGGCTTTGGGTAAAAGCAAATTCTAAATTATCTAAACTCCAAAATTGATTTTTAATTATGTTAAAACTTCCAGCCCATCCTCAACCATCCGGAATGGGCGATGTAATCGCTTCTGCGTTCAAGGCCGTAGTTAACACTCACTGTAACATTTTTCTTGGTATAAAAAGAAACCCCAGTGCCAAGTTTAAAACTTCCTTGTGCAACTCTAGATCCGCTTGAGGCGAAGGTGGTATTTTGTCCGATGAAATTGGAAGTGGATTTTTGTTTATTGCCGGCAAAATCATAGCCGTAAGAAGTGGAGATTAATGGACGTATTGGCGTTCCTGCTTTGGTGGTAAATAATTGACTTAATTCTCCACCCAATCTTCCTTCGAAGAAATTCGTGCTGTCGGTTTTAACATGCAGGTTAAGCGTTCCGGCACCATTTTCATCATAAGAATTAACAATATTGCGTGCTGCGGTAATTGTGAAAGATGGGGTGAATATAATATCGTTGGGGAAGTTGTAATTAGATCCAACTTCTGCTCTTGCGGTGTAGCTATTTCCTGAATAGTTGGCTTTAGCGCTAGAATTGGTTAAGCTGATATAACGATCTGAATTGTAATTATTTACTGCGATTCCTAATGAAGTGTTTAAGAAATATGCTTTCGCATCATAGCCGGTATAGATCATAGCTTGGTAAGTATCAATTGAGGTGCTTTTGAAAGCATTTCTGGCGCTGATGCTGGATTTAGAATATCCGCTACTCAAACCCACAATAAAATTCTTAGAGAAATTATGATCAGCTCCAATCATCACACCGCTAGAATTAGCGTTATATCCATCTCCATCACTGGTATTTCCTTGGGCAATTTTTGAACCGAATGTTTGAATCCACATTGCTGATTTAGCGCTAGGTTCATTACCGCTTAGAGTAATAAATACCGGATAAGATGGTTTAATATTATTGTCGCGCAGAGGATTTAAAGTTGATTGGTAAGACGAAGTAAAAGCATTTTGGTTCGTAAGGTTTCTGACAAAAGATAAGTCAGTGATTGAAGCGCTAAAATTATTATTGCGCACAGATTCCAAGCGGGCCGAAATAATGTTAGAAGTGGTGGCAATATTGTTAAAAGCAACGCGGTTTGTTGAGTTATCAACTGCGGCCGTTGTTGATTTTACGGCTTCTTCTTTTTGTGCGGAAGAATAGCTATTATTGCTTAGATAAGCTTTGATAGTGGCTAAATTTCCGGTGGCAGAAGTAGCGCCTGTAATTGCGTTAGATGCATTTTGGTTGTTAGAATCAGAAAGAGTTAAAGTGGAAGAATAAGCAGCTGCAGTCAGCAATAATTTATTTCCCAAAACGGAGGTACTAAAACTATTTCCACCGTAAATATTAGTTCCGCTGCTGTTAATATTAACGTTAGCGTCAGGAATTGTGCTGATTTCAGAAGATGAAGTGGCATCAAGTAGAGTTATTACGGTTCCTGAAGCAATAGTTCCCGAAAGTGTAAGTTTAAGAGTTGTGTTGGCTGACAAGACCGCCGCACCAACAACTGAAATTGAAGTTGCAGCAGTATCGGAAACAGTGAGGGCTAAACTACTTCCGGAATTAGTTGAGAAAGTGCCGACATTTATCGTGGTTTCAGAATCGTTAAAAATTGCGTTACCGCTAATCATAAAAGATCCTGAAGCGGTAATTGATCCACTGCCAATGCTGATAGTTCCGGAATTAAGGACAGTAATTTCAGCGGAGTTAATGGAATTATTGTGAGTGTTAATATCAAACATTTCATCAACTGATAAAGAGCTGATAGCAGTTGTATTGCCGATATTGCCGTTACTTACGGTGCTTGCTGTAATTCCAACTTGGCCTGGACCGTTGATAGATCCGGTTAAACTTCCTCCAGCGAATATTATTTGCTGATCACTATTGCCCATTGTGACATTGCCTGTAACTGAGCCTCCGTTTAAATTTAAAGATGAATCGGAATCAATTCCAAAGGTAATGTTGCCAGTAATAATGCCGGTGTTGGTAATGTTATAAGTGGATGTTGAAGTTGGTTCTGCATTTGAAAAATCACCGATAATAGTTCCGCTATTGGTGATATTGCTGGTGATGTAGTTGCCATTCAAATAGAAAGCATCACCATTCGCGACGCTGATTGTTCCGGCATTGGTTATGTTTGAGGAAAGGATTCCACTAATATCATTGTAGAGATATATACCGTAAGCATCTAGGCCGCTGGCACTAATTGTTCCCGTGGCCTTATTGTTAATGGTTACAGATAATGAGCCATTAGCATCTGTTTCATTACTCAGATGCTCTATTATCACGGCGGGAGATACATCTCCAATGCTACTAACAGTAGCTGAAGCACCGGAATCTTGGCCAATTGTAATTGAGACTGTTTTCTCTGCAACAGAGTCATAGAATAAACCTATGATAGGATCAGCTGAAGCAGACATAGTGCCGGAAGTGACTGAGACAGTTAGAGATTTACTTTCTGCTGAAGATTCGAAGATTGAATATAATCCTATTTGAGATTCATTAAGATTAAAAATGCCGTCACTTGCTGAGGTTGTATTTACGTTGAGCGTTACATTGTTAGAAAGAGTCTTAATGGCAAAGTAATCAGGAGAAGATGAAGGTATTACTAAACTTCCGCTACCGGTGACGTTGATCGTTGTATCTCCGGTTATATCCAATGCCTCAGTTAATGGTGAGGTAATATTGATATCAGAAAAAGCTTCTGCCGAAAAAAGACACAGGCATAGTAACAAAACAGGAAGAAGATTTTTCATTTTTTAAAAATAGAGGGGAAAAGAATCAAAGATTTACACTGCACTATAAAAATAAATTTCCACATCAATTTAATCTTTATGGACAATATATTTAAGATATCGCAAAGAAAATA
>JAZKII010000090.1:0-2546 GCA_040384945.1 Pseudomonadota bacterium | reverse complement strand
AACACCGAGCTAGCATCTCGACGACGCACTTCGTGCTTTGCTCGATGACCTGAAAATTACCAATCAAAAACCTCAAAAAATTCCTATCAGCAGTAGCAATTTAGCTCATCCACTTTAACTTGCCGCGCTCTTTTCAAAATCTAATCAGTTCCAAAATCATGACAAAAGTAGTTCTTCTCGAAAATATCAGCGAGGCATCTCTTGCTGCCTTTAAAAAATTCGGCATTGATGATGTGCAAATTCTTAAAACCAGCATTGAAGATGCGCCACAGGAAGTGTTTTCGGCCAATATTCTAGGCATCAGATCGCGCAGTAAATTAACCAAAGAAATTTTACAAAAATTTACCAATCTTTCTTGCGTTGGTTGTTTTTGTATTGGAACTGATCAAGTTGATATGGAAGCTGCAAAAATATTGGGCATTCCGGTTTTTAACGCGCCTTTTTCCAATACCAGATCAGTTGCTGAATTAGTAATCGGCGAAATTATTTCGCTTTACCGCAGATTGCATATCGTAAATGTTGAAATGCATAAAGGGATGTGGAGCAAGAATGCGCAAGGTTGCAACGAAATTAAAAATAAAACTTTAGGAATTATCGGTTACGGCAATATCGGCGCGCAAGTTGGCGTAATTGCTGATGCGATTGGTATGAATGTGATTTATCACGATATTGAAAATAAACTGCCTTTTGGTTCAAACCGCCAGGTTAATAGCCTCGATGAATTACTTCGAAATTCTGACGTAATTACATTGCATGTGCCCCAAGATCGCAGCACTAACAATATCATCAATAAAGATACTTTGGCCAAAATGAAGAAGGGTTCCTTCGTAATCAATGCTTCACGAGGCAATGTAATTGATATTGATGCATTAGCAGAAGCCTTGGAATTAAAGCATATAGCAGGTGCCGCAATCGACGTTTTCCCAAGTGAACCAGCCAGCAATAATGAAGAATTTATTTCACCGCTCAGAAAATTCGATAATGTTTTGCTAACTCCGCATATCGGCGGCAGCACGCAAGAGGCGCAAGAAAATATTGCCATTGAAGTGTCAAATAAATTGGCGCAAAACCATTTAATCGGCTCAACTGCGATGTCGGTTAATTATCCAAATTTATCACTGCAAAAACCAAAAGAATCATGCAGCAGAATCACCCACGTTCACGTTAATACGCCGGGCATGTTGCAGGCGATCAATCTGGAAATCAGTAAATATGATTTAAACATTCAGGCGCAAATTCTCTCAACCGATAGCAGCATTGGTTATGTAGTGTTAGACGTTGAATCAAAAACAATTCCCAGCAATTTGGAGCAAGGTTTGAAAGAAATTCCGGGAACAATTTCAGTTAGAATTTTATAAAAATGAGCAAGCCAATCGCAAAACCACAATCAAATAAATTCAGCAGTGGCCCTTGTGCCAAGCGGCCGGGTTGGAATGCTGAATTCTTAAATAAAACTGATCTTTTAGGCAGATCGCATCGTTCAAAAGAAGCTTTAAAACTGATTAATGAAGTTAATGCTTTAAGCCTGAAATTTTTGAATGTTCCAAAAGATTATAAAATCGCCCTCATCGCCGCTTCCGACACCGGCGCTTTTGAATGCGCAATGTGGAATATGCTTGGTGAACTCCCAGTTGATGTAATTTATTTCGAAGCTTTCGGAGCTGAATGGTACAAAGGCATCACCGAACAATTACGTTTACCCAACGTGCGTAAATTTAGCGCTGATTTTGGAAAATTTCCTGATCTTTCGACAGTCGATTTTGATAATGACATTGTATTTACATTGAATGGCACAACTTCCGGTGTTTGCATCAATGATTTGGATTTTATTCCAAATGATAGAAAAGGCTTAACCTTTTGCGACGCCACTTCCGCCGCTTTTTCCATGCCGATTGATTTTAGTAAACTCGATATCACAACTTATTCCTGGCAAAAATCTTTAGGCGGCGAAGCGCAGCACGGCGTGTTAATCCTCAGCCCGCGCGCAGTTGAACGCATTGAAAAATATACGCCAACTTGGCCACTGCCAAAAATTTATCAGCTAAAAAAGAAAGGCGTATTTCAAGCCAATGTTTTTGAAGGCTCTGTTATCAATACTCCATCAATGGCCTGCATTCTTGATGCTCAAGATGTTTTAAGCTGGATCGAACAAAATGGCGGTATCGCGGCAATGTATGAAAGAGTTAACAATAATTTTTCCGCAATTTCTCACTTTTTAAAAACCTCCGAAAATTTTGAAAATCTTTGCGCCGAAGAAAAATATCAATCGCGTACTTCAGTTTGTTTTACCATTGCGCAAAGCTGGTTTAAAGAGTTGCCGCAAGATCAGCAAAGAGCATTCATCGATAAAGTTGCGGTAATTTTACAGGCAGAAAAAGTCGCTTTCGACATTAAAGGTTACAATTCCGCACCACCTTCATTTCGCATTTGGTGCGGTTTAACGGTTGAGGCTGAGGATGTAAGAAAATTGTGTGAGTGGTTTGAATATGCTTATGAGGAAGCGAGGAAGATAATTTAGCTCATCGAGCAAAGGCCGTTAGGCCGTC
>JAZKII010000089.1:0-11354 GCA_040384945.1 Pseudomonadota bacterium | reverse complement strand
GCTAGCTGGATGATCACGCTAGCATCTCGACGACGCACTTCGTGCTTTGCTCGATGACCTGAAAATTTATTAAATGTATTTTAAAACTCACTTCTCGTTTTAAACGCAATTGAAATCGTGCCTTCATCTAAATAATCCAACTCACTTCCCACCGGAATTCCATGAGCTAAGCGTGTAGTTTTTACGGCAAATTCTTTCAAATTTTCCGCTAAAAAATGCGCTGTAGTTTGGCCGTCAATCGTTGCGCTTGTAGCGATAATTACTTCTTTAGTATTTCCTTCTTTTAAACGTAAATACAAATTTTCCAAATTTAAATCTTCAATAGTTTTTCCCGAAATCGCTGAAAGATTTCCACCTAAAACATGATATTTTCCATGGTAATTTTCGGCGCGTTCAATTGCCCATAAATCTGCAACTTCTTCAATCACGCAAATTAAACTATTATCACGCCCAGTATTGGCGCATATCGCGCAGATTTTTCCTTCATCCAAATTTCCGCAAATTTCACAATTATGAATTTTATCATGCAGCGCTTGCAGATTTTCAATTAAAGGCAGCAAAGTTTTTTCTTTGTTATTAGCTAAATGTAAAACAATTCTTTTAGCGATGCGCGGGCCCATTCCAGGCAGTTTGGCGATGATTTTGCTTAAATTTTCGATGAGATTTTTTTGCATTATTTTTAGTGAATTACGAGAAATAAAAAAGGCCGACTCTTTTTAAGGAGCCGGCCCTAATTTTCAAACCATTCTATTGATTAGAAGTTGTAAGCTAGTCCAATCATGTAAGTTTCAAGTCTGGTGTCGGAAATTCCACCACCTGGAGCATTTAGATCAGCTTGTTGGTAAATATATTCAAAATTTAAATCCCATTCTTTATTTAGTTGGGCATTAAAACCTAAGCCAAATACCGGGGCATATTCGAAATCGTTATTGCGACCTGCAGAATTAGTGATTCTGTAATCAATTGCAGAAAAACCAGCCATTAAATATGCCGCCAGATATTCTTTAATATCATAACCAACATCCACTCTTGCAGTATAACGGTGATTGATTTTTACATCATTTGCGCCAGCAGCAGTATTGGTTCCGATATAATTATAAGAAACTCCGGGAGCAACGTAAAAGTGATCTGCTAAAGGAGCGCTATATTTGTAGTTTAGTGCGAAGCTTACATTGTCATCTTGGTAATGTACTGTGTCAGAAGCAGAGCTTTGGTGATCGGCTGCTGATCTAATAAGGCCGATACCGACTGAACTTCCTTCTGTTTTTGCCATCGCGTTTGCAGTGGTTAGAGATGCCGCCACCGAAACAATAAGAAATAATTTTTTCATAAAATTTTTATTAGTTGTTGAGAGGAATGGTAAAGCTCTTTTTAGAAGAGGGTTACAGCTAGTAAGACGGGTTGAAAATTCTTCAATGAATTTTTGGATGGAGAGATAAGGAAATATATGTGTGGTTTTTTTTGAGAAAGTAGGATTTTGAAATGAACATGTGGACGGGGTTACAAACCCCGTCCAGCGATAGATCCAGCGTAAGAGCTAAATTTTTTATTATTTTCTTAGGCCGCAATCAGCTTCAACGATATATTTGTAAGTGGTTAGTTGCTCTAGCCCAACTGGTCCGCGGGCGTGCAATTTTCCGGTGGCGATTCCAACTTCAGCACCTAAGCCAAATTCACCGCCATCGGCAAATTGAGTTGAGGCATTATGCATTACGATTGCAGAATTTACTTTTTTCAAAAAACGCTCTGCCGCTTTTGAATCTTCAGTTATAATGCTTTCAGTATGCGATGAGCCATAAATTCCGATATGTTTTATGGCATCATCAATATCGCGAACGATTTTGATTGAGATGATTTTATCTAAATATTCGGTGTAAAAATCTTTTTCTTCAGCAAGTTTGATTCTGCCATCAATCTCAACAGCCTGATCATCGCCACGCATTTCACAACCAACTTCAACTAAATCATCGGCAATTAAAGGCAGGATTTTTTTGGCGATTTTTTTGTCAATTAAAAGCGATTCAGTAGCGCCGCAGATCCCTAGCCTTCTCATTTTAGCGTTGAGCAAAATTTTGCGCGCTTTTTCGAAATCAGCTTTTTCATTTATGTAAGTGTGACAATTGCCGTCGAGATGGCGGAAAACCGGAATCTTGGTATTTTCCATCACCGCTTTAATCAGCGATTTGCCACCGCGTGGAATTACAACATCAATATGATTTTCCATGCGCAGTAATTCAGAAACATATTCACGCTCAATATTTGGCACTAAAATTACGGCGTCCTTGTCAATTTCGAATTTTTCTAAAGCTTCGCGGTAAATATCAGCAAGGATTTTTGATGAGTTAATTGAATCAGAACCACAACGCAAAATCACGGCATTGCCTGATTTTAAAGCTAAAGCCGCAATGTCCGAAGTTACATTTGGGCGTGATTCATAAATTGCCAGTAAAACCCCGATTGGCGTGCTTACGCGACGAATGCGCAAACCATTTTCGCGTGAAGCATCATAAAGAATTCTGCCGACTGGATCAGGAAGTTTAATAATATCTTTAACCGCATTGGCCAAAGCCATGATTCTTTTTTCATCTAAAACCAGACGGTCGATTTTTGCGGCATCAAGCCTATGCTCTTTGGCGATTTTAATATCTTTCTGATTGGCTTTGATAATTTTTTGAGTGTGTTTTTTTAACAGCTTTACCACTTCCAACAACACTTGATCTTTAGTTGCAGAATCAAGCGTGGCGATCTCTGAGCTCGCTTTTTTAGAGTCATTACAGATTTTTAAAACTTTTGCTTTTACTTCGTTCATATGAGATTGGTTAAAAGTGGAAATAGAATTAACCCGAGAAATATTGTTACCGCTACGATTAACGCAGTTAAAATAAGGCTGGAATCAAAATCAATAGCTTTGGCAATTTCTCCGGCATTATTTATTTCTTCGGCTGAAATTTCCGGATCGCTTTCCGGATCATGCAGGAAAAGCGGGTAAATCACTTTCCAGGCAAAAAGTAAAAGGCTGATCAAATTAATGCCAAAGATAATTCCGGGAATAATTAATTCTTTTTGGAAAAGGATTTTAATTAGATGAAATTTATCTACAGCGCCAATGCCCGGAGCCAAACCGATTAAGTTAAAAATGGCAAAAATAAATAAAACTGAAGTGATTTTTAAATTATAAAAAAGTCCGCCCAGCCATTTATGTTCTGATTTGGAGAGATATAAAATAAAGTTGGAAGTGGTTAAAAAAATCAGAGTAATTGATAATAAAAATGAGAATAAAGCCAGACAAACCGCGGATTTATCGTAAATCGCAAAAATGAAAATTGAGAATAAAGCGAAGAGAAATTGCTGGAAGAAAAGATAGAAAAATGATGATTTTAAACCTTTGCTAAAGAGCAGGAATATTGAAGTGGCGAGAATATTGAGGAGAAAAATCCATTCAATTATTTGTAAGAAATTTTCGCCCATAAAAGCGAATGATTTAAAGCCGAAAGTGAATGCCAGAATTTTGGTGAAAATGTAAAGTGTGCTAAGGCCGTAAGCAAGAAAGAAAAGGATGTAGATGATGATTGGATCAAGATTTATGAGGTTGCGGTAAAGCAAATATGACGGAATAAGAATTGCCATAAATAACCCACCTAAATAGAGAGTTAAAATTATGGAATATTGAATGTCGCTTAGGCTATCTGAAATTATCCCTCCAACGGCAAAATCGATTTGGCCGGTGAATTTGTAAGTGGCAACGATGGCTAGAAATAGAAAAATTGATTCAAGGTAAAGCAGAAAAGTAAAAAAATGGGTGAAACTATTTTGTTTTTTATAAAGAAATTTAGCGGCAAAAAAATGGCATAAAATTATCAGGCAATTATAGAAAAATAGGATACTGAGCAGGTTTTTGCTGATGATTATGAGGTTTATAAAAGCGATAATGACAGCAAAAAAGCTTTTGATGTTGGTGGCATTTCGGCTTTCAGAAATTTGGAAATAACGCTGCGAATAAAAAACAAAAATGATCCAAAAGAAAGTCAGTAAAAATAAACATCCTAAACCCAAGCTATCCACATCAAAGCCTAAAGCGATGCCGCGCGTGGCTTCTGCTATTACTAAATAAGAATTATCGCGATTTAAATTTCCGTAAAGGCCGATTAAATTTGCTAAAAATAATGTTGGCAGAAGTTTTGAAGAGATGTTGACGAGCTTTGGTGATTCAGCGCACAGCTTTATAATCAGGCAGTTTATGAAAGGGATAATTGCAATTAATAAGAGTAAGAATTGCGTTTGGGTCATAATTTTAAATCGTGTTCGAAAGTAAATAAGACGCGAACCTTAGAGACAGATTATTAGTAAGTCCGGCGCTAAAGGCGGCGATGTAAATTGTGATGATTAAAAACCAAAATGAAATCAGGTAAAATTGATATTTTTTAATTCCTAAAAGCGGCATTTCTTCGATTTGATTACTATCATGCTTGGCAAAAAATGAGGAAATTAATTTTATCGCCAGACTCGCATGAACAAAGTTTGAAACCACAATTGCGACTAACAAAAATAATTCAAAACCAAAATTAAAACTGGCGTAAGCGAGATACCAATTGGCGAAAAATAACATTGTCATCGGGAAAGCGGCGATGAAGAAAATCAGTAATTTGATCGGTAAAATTAATAGAAAATGATTTTGGCGGATGATCCAGATTTTATTGATTGAAGAAGTGGCAAAATAGCGTTTTAAGAAGGTGGCAAAAATGAAAATCAGGAGATTTACCAAAGTGAAATTAAGTAGGTAAAAAAACAGCGCTTGCAGTGATTCAATGGTTTGAAGCGCGATACAGGCGAAAATAAATCCTAAATTATTCAGGCAAAAATAAGCTGTGATAAGTTTGAGATGTTTTTGTTGGTAAAGCTTAATCGCGCTATAAAAAATCAGCAGGATTGAAAGGAAAATCAGGATTGGTGCGAAGTTGAAATTAACGAAGAGAAGATGATTTCCGAAAAAGAAATAAATGAATTTTAAAGTTAAAAAAATGCCGACTGTGGTTTTGATAAAAAGCGCGTCAATCGCCAGAAAATTGGCGATTAAATTAGTGCTTTTAAGCTTTTCAAAATACAGCCAGAAAGGAAAAAACTTTATTATAAAAGCTATAGTTAGAAGTATGAAAATAGCGGCGAGAAACCATAAATGACTTTGGGCGACTAAAGGTAAATTTCCGGCGATTTTATCGAAATTTATTTCGCCAAAAGTCAGGTAAATTGCGAAAAAGCAAAAGAGAATTAGCAGCGAAGAAGTGGCGTTGAGGCAGAAATAGCGGAAGGCTAATTTTAAAAGCTCGGTATCGCGGGAAATTGAAACGGTGGCGAAAAAGCTGAAGGCGTAAATTTCAAAAAATAAAAATAAATTGAGCAGGTTATTGGTGGTGAAAATGCCGACTAAACTGAAGAGGTGAAGCAGAAAAACCGAATAGAAAATGCGGATGCTTTTATCATCTAAAACTCTTTCAATATCGGTACGGTAGAAAAATAAAATTACGATTTTTAAGAAAGTTAGTAATAATAAAAAAATCATTCCAAGCAGATCTAGCCTGAACTCCAAGGCAATCGAAAGTGGCGAAAGCTCAAAATCATTGCTGATTTTTTCGTAAATTAAAACATCGGGGAAAATTTTTAAGGCGAGAAAAAAAGTTGCAATGCAGGAAATAAAAGCGATCCAAAAAGAAAGGCTTTTTTTGGCAAAGATCTGGCAAAAAAGTGAAGTGACTAAAGGTAAAAAGATAATGAGGTAGATGTTGCTAACTACGCCCATTTTCTTTCATTAATTCAACAAATTGCTCAAAAAGATAGAAGCTGTCGTCTGGGCCGGGCGAGCTTTCCGGGTGATATTGTACTGAAAATGCCGGTTTGTCTTTTAATCTTAAACCTTCCACCGAATTGTCGAAAAGCGAGATGTGAGTAACTTCGGCATTGTTTGGAATTGAAGCGGCTTCGACACAAAATCCATGATTTTGGCTGGTAATTTCAACTTTTTTATTACGCAAATCTTGCACCGGATGGTTAGCGCCACGATGTCCCTGCCCCATTTTGCAGGTTTTGGCGCCAATTGCTAAAGCTAATAATTGATGACCTAAACAAATTCCGAAAAGTGGAATTTTCTTTTCGAGGATTTTTTGAATTACCGGAATTGCATATTTGCCGGTTTCAGCTGGATCTCCGGGGCCGTTTGATAAAAATATGCCATCAGGATTTTTAGCCATAATTTCTTCGAAACTTGCTTTTGCGCCTACAACTTCAACGTCGCAGCCTACTTGAGTCAAACAGCGTAAAATATTTAATTTGGCACCGTAATCAATGGCGACAACTTTAAATTTTTTCTCGTCAATCGCGTTATAATCATTTTTAGTTTGGACCCATTTGCCTTCAGATTCCCAAGGGTAATTGCGGTTTTCACTAGCGCCGTGAGCTAATTCAACTCCGGCTAAATCAGGAGTTTTTTTGATTTCTTCGATTGTTTTTTGAATTAAATTTTCATCAATTTTATCAGCGAAAACAATGCCGACAGTCTTAGCGCCATCTGATCTGATGAGTTTGGTAATTTTTCTGGTATCAATTCCGGAAATGCCGGTGACATTATGTGATTCAAGCCATGAATTCAAATTTTCTTGCGAACGATAGTTTGAGGGATTGGTGATCGCCTCACGAATTACAAGGCCGCGCGCTCTGACTGAATTAGCTTCGATATCTTTAGAATTAGTTCCGATATTTCCGATGTGCGGGAAAGTAAAATTAATGATTTGTCCTGAATAAGATGGGTCAGTTAAAATTTCTTGATAGCCGGTGATTGCAGTGTTGAAGCAGATTTCGCCTGTAGTTACGCCTTTTTTTCCAATTCCATATCCATAAAAACAAGTGCCATCGGGGAAAATTAATGCAGCATTTTTTGGAGTTTGATAAAAAATATTTGCGTCTTTCATGCGTAAGGAAATAGATTAGTTTTTATAAAAAATTTGGCGCAAAATAAATGCCCATATTTCAATCCGCAATCATCAATTTAAAATGATTAATTTAACTGATATATCAACTTGCCAACCATTAGTCGTCCTTCGTGGCGAATATGGCATTGTTAAAGGCGATGAATCAATAGTCGCTTCACCAAATGCCAAGAATGGTGTTATTGTAATTATTTCTGATCCGGAAAATAAGGTTACTGCTTTGGCTCATATTGAAGAAGAAGATAAAGTGGATGAAAATCTGGAAAGAATTATCGCCGACATGATTGAAATGGGCGCTAATTCAAATCACTTAACCTGTAATATAATGGAAAATGACAAATCTTAAAAATATTGCCCATGAAATTGCACATGTAGCGCATGATATCACCCACAACATCGCTCATGTTGTTCATGATATTGCGGATAGTGTTCGTCCGCTTGGCGATAAAATTGATAATTTTTTTAAAGATAAGAAAATTAAAGTTAGCCGCGAAACCAGACATGGGAATGATATTCACAATATCGTCGCCAATGGCGCCGGTCAATTTTCTACTAATAATGACGGCGATTTTATGAGAAAATTGCTGAATTGCGTATTGTTTAATGATGGTGGAGAAGTGCGTTTGAATAATGCAATTAATGGTAGTAAAGAAAATCAATATATCCAAAGAGTAAAAAATCCGCATGCTGAAATGCGTCCGATAAGAGTGATTCAATTAGCGCCAATGCCAACTGACGAAATGGGTGAGGAATAAATAATGAAAAAAAAATCACAATTATTACTGGGTCAAAAAACTGACTATAATTTTAAGGAACCAACGCAGAAAATTTTGCAGAAAGTTGCTAATCCGCATTTGGATGTTGATTACGCTATTCGCTTCGCCTGCCCTGAATTTACTTCAATTTGCCCGATAACTTCGCAGCCTGATTTTGCCCATTTGGTGATTGATTATGTTCCGGGTAATTCGATTGTTGAGAGCAAGTCCTTGAAGCTTTATTTATTTTCTTACAGAAATCACGGTGCGTTTCATGAGGATTGTACAGTGCAAATCGCTAAAGATATTATTGCCTGTATAAAACCAAAATGGTTGAGGATTGGCGGCTATTGGTACCCTAGAGGCGGCATTCCGATTGATATTTTTTTCCAAAGCGGAAAATTGCCGAAAGATGTTTGGGTGAAAGAACAAACGGTTTCGGATTATAAGGGACGCGGTTAGATCGAGCTAGCATCTCGATCTTAGAGCAGGACGGGATTTGCAATCCCGTCCTCACGTTCATGCCAAATTTCTAAAATTGAACTGAACGTGTGGACTGGGTTACAAACCCAGTCCAGCGGCCATTCTTCCAAACAAATATATTTAAGACATGTTTCCCATCCACCTCCCAGAATTAAACCCAATCGCCATTGCCATCGGCCCGCTCGCAATTCGCTGGTATTCCCTCGCCTATATCGCCGGCATTTTATTCGCGCTTTTCTGGCTTAAAAAATCCAACAAAGAGGAACCTTTTTTAACTCCTAAAGCCTACGACGATTGGCTAATCTGGGCCGTTTTATCCGTTCTTTTCGGCGGCCGTTTCGGATATGTTTTTTTCTACAATCCTGCTTTTTTCCTTTCTCATCCTTTTCAAATCTTCGCTTTCTGGCAAGGCGGAATGTCCTTTCATGGCGGACTTTTCGGCGTAATTTTCGGCATGTGGCTTTTTGCCCGACATTATAAAGTAGAATATTTGAAACTAATGGATGTTCTCGCCGTCGCAGCGCCAGTCGGCCTTTTCTTTGGTCGCATTGCCAATTTCATGAATATGGAACTTTTCGGTCGCGTTACCGGTTCTGATTACGGAATCATTTTTCCCAATGGCGGCGATTTACCAAGACATCCAAGCCAACTTTATGAAGCAGCTTTGGAAGGAATTTTACTTTTCATAATTTTATTCACTTTCAGCCGTTTTGAAAAATTTAGAAAACAGCGAAAATTTTTAAGCGGCATGTTTTTAATTTTTTACGGAGCCTTCCGAATTTTAATCGAAAATTTTCGCGAACCTGATGAACAACTAGGATTTTTTCTTTCCAAAATCACTATGGGACAGCTTCTATCTTTGCCATTAATTTTTTTCGGAATTTATTTAGCTTTTTTTCATCCCAAAAAGAAAAACTTTTAAAATAATTTTAAGAAAAAACTTGCGTGAGTTAGAGTTGTTACCCCTCTAGACTGCGGTCAAAGATCAATTCCACGAAGCCTTGATAATTCTAGCCTCACAAGCAATTAAAAAATTTATCATCCGAATTTTTTAGCCTCATCCCCTGTCAAGAAATTTATTTGTTAAAACAAAAAATAAATACCTTTACCTCAGCGAAAGTTCCTTAAATATCAGGCCAACTTTTCGACTAAAAAATATAAGAAATTTTCACTGCTATTTCTTTCCCAAGTTGCCAATCATTTTAAAAAATGTCAGTTATTCAAATAAATGCTCAAGAAGCTTTTGAGCTACTAAAAAAAGATCAAAATTCTATTCTTATAGATGTCAGAACCTTCGAAGAATTTAACTTCGTAGGTATAGTAAATGCCGTGTCATTCAGCGATAGAATGACGTTATTGCCTTGGCAAACCTTGCCTCACATGAATGAAAATCCTGATTTCGCTGCTTCTTTAGAAAAAGCTGCTCCAAAAACTGCTCATATTTTTTTCTTATGTCGCTCTGGCGGCAGATCTAACCAAGCTGCAAACTATGCGACCAATCTTGGCTACGAAAATTGCTATAATATAACATCAGGTTTTGAAGGCGATTTGGATCACGATCAGCAAAGAGGAAAAATCAATGGCTGGAAAGCTAATAACCTACCATGGAGACAGAAATAGATGCCGCAAGTTGCTATAAAAAATACAGAATTATCCCCAGAAAATGAGCTTTTTTTAACTGCATTTCTAGCCGCCTGTAAATCAGAATTTGGCGAAGATAATTATAATAAATGGTTGGGCGCTTTAGAAATTTTCTCGCAATCAGAAAGCGAAATTATTTTTGCCGCTCCTTCAAAATTTATTCGCGATTGGGTTATTCGTGAATTTGTGGAAGTGAAAGGTAAAAACCTGAAAAGCCTGGCTCACGCAATTCGTCCGCAAGTTAAAAAAGTTCGGGTAATTTGTTCGGCGAAAGCGGTTTTAGAAGCGCCGCAATTTACAATTACTGAAGCGAAAGTTGTTAATCTTTCTCAGCATGACAATGTTTTTGCTTTTGGAACTGAATTAAATTCGCGTTATACTTTTCAAAATTTCGTCAGCGCTAAATATAACAAGCTTGCGGTTTCAATGGCTAAAATCGCTGCCGGCCTTGATGCACAAATCAATTTATTTGATGATAAAATCCCGCTTTTCATTCATGGCAATGTTGGCATGGGGAAAACCCATTTGGCGCAAGCAATTGCCTGGCAAATCAAGGATGCAGATAAAAGCAAAAAAGTTGTATATTTATCGGCGGAAAAATTCATGTTCCATTTCGTGCAGTCAATTCGCAGTAATGATGTGATGAGCTTCAAAGAAAAAATGCGCTCAATTGATGTGTTAATTGTTGATGACGTGCAATTCATCGCCGGCAAAGAAAGCACACAGCAAGAATTTATGAACTGCTTTAATTCACTTGTTGAAGACAATAAACAAGTAGTTTTGGTTTGCGATCGTTGCCCTTCCGACCTTGAAAATATTGATGAAAAACTAAAATCGCGCATTTCCGGCGGCATGATCGTTAATTTCAAAAACCCGGATTATGCTGATCGCGTGGCCATTTTAAAAGCCAAAATGCAAATGCATGGCCAAGAACTTTGCGATAAGGTTGTTAGTTATGTTGCCGAAAAAATCACCACTTCAGTTCGTGATTTAGAAGGTGCGATGAAAAAATTGATCGCCGAAAAAGTTTTAGATGATCGCGAAATTAGCATCGAAACTGCAAAATGTATTTTGTCAGATTATATCCGCGCTTCTTCATCAACTGCGCCGACAATTGATAAAATCAAAAAAGCGGTGGCTCATTTTTATGGCATTAAACTTACAGATTTAACTTCTTCTAATCGCGCTCGCGCCATTGCCAGACCTCGCCAAATTGCGATGTATTTGTCAAAAACCATGACTTCAGAAAGCTTGCCCAATATTGGTAAAGAATTTGGTGGTAAAAATCATGCAACTGTTATTCATTCTGTGAAAATCGTGAATGAATTAATGAATTCAACGCCGACTATTTTGGCGGAAGTAAAAGGGTTGGAAGAAAAAATTAGAAGTTAGGTTTTAAGTTTTAAGCCCGAGTGGACCCCGTAACTTATATACTTAAGTTGACGCAAAGAAAAAATATTAGGTCATCGAGCAAAGCACGAAGTGCGTCGTCGAGATG
>JAZKII010000088.1:0-12188 GCA_040384945.1 Pseudomonadota bacterium | reverse complement strand
AAGGTAGCGAAATTCCTTGTCGGGTAAGTTCCGACCCGCACGAATGGCGTAATGACTTCCCCTCTGTCTCCAGTGTAGACTCAGTGAAATTGAATTTGCCGTTAAGATGCGGTATTCCTGCGGTTAGACGGAAAGACCCCGTGCACCTTTACTATAACTTTACACTGAATTCAAAAATGAGATGTGTAGGATAGGTGGTAGACTTTGAAGCTTACTCGCTAGGGTAAGTGGAGTCGTCCTTGAAATACCACTCTTCTTATTTTTGACTTCTAACTAGAGCACCTCTATCGGTGCTTAGGACACTGTATGGTGGGTAGTTTGACTGGGGCGGTCGCCTCCCAAAGAGTAACGGAGGCGCGCAATGGTAAGCTCAGACTGGACGGAAATCAGTTTTTAGAGTGCAATGGCAAAAGCTTGCCTGACTGCGAGACCTACAAGTCGAGCAGAGTCGAAAGACGGTCATAGTGATCCGGTGGTTTCTGTATGGAAGGGCCATCGCTCAACGGATAAAAGGTACGCCGGGGATAACAGGCTGATGATTCCCAAGAGTCCATATCGACGGAATCGTTTGGCACCTCGATGTCGGCTCATCACATCCTGGGGCTGAAGAAGGTCCCAAGGGTTCGGCTGTTCGCCGATTAAAGTGGTACGTGAGCTGGGTTCAGAACGTCGTGAGACAGTTCGGTCCCTATCTGCCGCAGGTGTTGGAAAATTGAGAGGAGTTGACTTTAGTACGAGAGGACCGAGTTGAACATACCGATGGTGTTCCAGTTGTTCTGCCAAGAGCATTGCTGGGTAGCTAAGTATGGACGGGATAACCGCTGAAAGCATCTAAGTGGGAAGCCTCCCTCAAAACAAGTTTTCCCTATTAGGGTCGTGGTAGACTACCACGTTGATAGGCTGGGTGTGTAAGTGCAGTAATGCATTAAGCTAACCAGTACTAATTACCCGATTGGCTTATTTTTTGAACTATGTGTGGTATAATATACACTAGCTCGAATTAAAGATTCGTAAGGATCTTGAGATAAACAACACAATTGAAATAGCAGGTATTACTCTAGTTATCGATTATAAATTTAATGTCACTTGTTGGCTTGGTGAGGATAGCGGTATGGAACCACTCGATCACATTCCGAACTCGCAAGTGAAACGTATGTCGCGCCGATGGTATTTGGTCTTTATGTCCAGTGAGAGTAGGTTGTCGCCAAGCTTATAAGTGACATTAAATTGCTACGATTAAAATAAAAAATTAACCCGCTTAACTTTAAATAGTTAAGCGGGTTTTTTATTGTCTGGAATTTAGGTGTGGTTATTTGCGGTATGAATTTATTTCCTACTTCCCTGCATGGATTCCGTCATAAAAAGGGAACTATATAATTAAGTTTCCAATTAGGTAATTTTCAGGTCATCGAGCAAAGCACGAAGTGCGTCGTCGAGATGCTGGCGTATATCATCCAGCCAGCGTCTCGACGACGGCCTATCGGGCCTTTGCTCGACGAGCTAAAATCTCCTCTCTTTGCGGAAACTCAATTATATAGTTCCCTTTTTATGACGGAATCCATACGAGTTTAGAATTGGATTTAAGAACCAAAAATCTGGATCAAATAAAATAATTTTAAATATCGACCAATATAACTTTTAACCTTCCTTAAAAAAACGAATTAATTTCGTAATCAGCAATTGAAATTACTCAATTCATTCCTAAGTTCTTCACTAATAAAATATTACTTCAAATTTCTAAAAAAATTTCATGAAAAATTCAAAAAACTTCTTCATCTGGTTGGTTATTTTTGCTGTTGTAATGACTATTTCAAACTTGATTGGCGGGCCTGATGGCGTGTCGGGTAATAAGTTGATCTTTAGTGAATTCATGAAAAAAGTTGATGCCGGTGAAGTTGTCCAAGTTGACATTAAAGGCCATGATTTAGTCGGAAAACTTAAAAGCGGCGGCCAATTTTACACTTATCTTCCCGAATATCCTGATCTAGTTGAAACCTTGCAAACAAAAGGCGTTGAAATCAATGCGCTGCCTTTGGTCAGTAAATCTGAAAAAGTTATTGCCGGAATTTTAGGTTGGCTGCCTTTCATTTTAATGATCGGTCTGTGGATATTTTTTGCTCGCGGCGCTTCTGGTGGCGGATCTCGCGGCGGCGCTTTCGGTTTTGGAAAATCCCGCGCCAAACTTTTGCAGGAAAGTAAAACTAAAGTTACTTTTGCTGATGTTGCAGGCATTGATGAAGCTAAACAAGAGCTCACTGAAATTGTCGATTTCTTAAAAGATGCTAAAAAATATACTGATGTCGGCGCGAGAATTCCGCGCGGTTGCTTATTAATTGGATCTCCAGGAACTGGTAAAACCTTGTTGGCTCGTGCAATCGCGGGTGAAGCCGGCGTGCCATTTTTCTCAATTTCCGGTTCGGATTTCGTTGAAATGTTTGTCGGTGTCGGCGCCAGTCGTGTGCGTGACATGTTTGAGCAGGCAAAAAAATCTGCACCTTGCATCGTTTTTATCGACGAGATTGACGCAGTTGGCCGTCACAGAGGCTCGGGAGTAGGTGGAGGAAATGATGAACGTGAACAAACTTTAAACCAATTGCTTGTTGAAATGGACGGCTTCGCTGAAAATGAAGGTGTCGTAATTATCGCGGCTACAAATCGTCCTGATGTTTTGGATCGCGCTTTACTGCGTCCCGGCCGTTTCGATCGCCAGATTAATGTTCCAAATCCTGATATTTTAGGGCGCGAACAAATTCTCGCCGTACATTTGAAAAAAGTTGCCGCGGCAGTTGATATTGATGTCAAAACAATCGCGCGCGGAACTCCGGGTTTCGCCGGTGCCGATTTAGCAAATTTGGTAAATGAAGGAGCTCTAACTGCGGCGCGTCACAACCAGAAAATGGTTACGATGCATAATCTAGAAGAAGCTAAAGATAAAATCATGATGGGTTCGGAAAGAAAATCGATGATTATGCAAAAATCAGAAAAAGAATTAACGGCATATCACGAATCGGGCCACGCAATTACGGCGCTTAACTGCCCAAATTCTGACCCAATTCACAAAGCAACAATTATCCCGCGCGGACGTGCGCTGGGATTGGTTATGCGCTTGCCGGAAAATGACCGTTTTTCTATAACCAGAGCCAAACTTCACGATGATTTAATTGTGGCCATGGGCGGACGTGCTGCGGAAGAAATGATTTTTGGTTATGATAAAGTTACAACCGGCGCCTCTTCTGACATTACTCAAGCAACAAGCATGGCGCGCAGCATGGTTACGCGCTGGGGCTTGAGCGATAAAGTCGGTGCGGTTGATTATAGCGAAGAAGATGGCGGAAAATTTTACGCGGCGCAAAAAACTTTTTCAGAAGATACCGGAAGAATTATTGATGAAGAAGTTAAACGTATAATTGAAGAAGCTTTGCAAGGTGCGAAAAAAATTCTTAAAGATAAAAAAGATGATTTAGAAAAACTGGCGCAAGCTTTGTTGGAATATGAAACTTTAAGCGGTGATGAAATTAAGGATTTGTTGGCCGGGAAAGAAATCAGGAAAGCTTCGGTTAATGCTCCAGCAAGTAGTACTGTTTCTACATCAAGTTTCGTGCCGCATGTAAGTGATATTGTGTAAAAATGCTTTGGCATTTTTAGGAATATCCAGAATCCGGCACTTAAGATAAGTCTTTAAGTGCCTAATTACATTGTTCTTGAATTTAACCGCTCCCTTCTTAAGTTCGGGCAGATAAATTCACCCAAAAATCAATTTTAAAAATTATGCAATTCGAAGTCGCAAAGCAGGTGCTGCTTAAAGCCATTGCCAATGTTAATGGCGCTGTTGAAAAGAAAAATACTATTCCGGTTTTACAAAATATCAAAATCGAAGCCAAAGATGACAAAGTCGTTTTACTGGCGACCGACATGGATATTTTAGTAACTTCTTCTTTTGAATCAGACATGAAAACCAGCGGTTCTACAACCGTTCCGGCGCAAATGTTTTTTGATATTGTCAGAAAAATTCCTGATGGTTCGAGCGTGATGATTTCGCAAGATAGCCCAACAATTATGCAGATCAAATCCGGCAAATCAAAATATAGCCTGCCTTGTATTGATGCTTCGGAATTTCCCAATTTATCAGAAGGCGAATTAAGTGAAGAAATCGAAGTTGAAGCCGAGAAATTTGCCAAAATGATTGATAAAACCCGTTTCGCAATTTCCAACGATGAAACACGTTACTATTTAAATGGTTTATTTTTGCAGGCTTTGCAAAAAGATTCTGGTTTCGAGCTGCGCACCATTGCAACTGATGGTCACAGACTTGCTTTATCATTTTTAGTTTCTGATTTAAAAGCACCGTTTGGCGTGATTTTGCCGAAAAAATCGGTGGCAGAAATCAGAAGAATTATTGATGGTTCGAAAAAAGTTAAAATCGCGGTTTCGCGCGTAAAAATTAAAATCACAACTGATCAGGCGACAATTGTTTCGAAATTAATCGATGGCGAATTTCCTGATTACGACAAGGTTTTGCCAAAAAATAATACGCAAATTGCCGTGATTAATCGCCGCAATTTTTTTGATTGTGTTGATCGCGTTTCAACGGTTGCAACTGATAAGCACAGATCGGTTAAGCTTATCATTGAAAATGGCAAAATGAGTTTACAGGTAAATACAAATGACGGTTCTTTTGCTTATGAAGAATTGGATGTGAATTATTCCGGTGAGCGCATTGAAACTGGTTTTAACTCGCGTTATTTATTGGATATTATTGGTCAAATCGACAAAGAAGAATTATTGATGCGCTTCAAAGATGGCGCTTCTCCGGCATTGATTGAAGCGAAAGATATGTCGTCGGTGTTTGTGATTATGCCGGTTCGGATTTAGTAAAATTATATTAATTGCAAAGAAATAATCCTCAGGTCATCGAGCAAGCACGAAGTGCGTCCGTCGAGATGCTGGCTCGATTTTGGAACATCCAGCCAGCATCTCGACGACGCACTTCGTGCTTTGCTAGGGTGACCTAATGTTCTCCCAAGCGACCAACTTTTAGTAAAATGCTCAAAATAGAAAAGTTAGTCCTCACAAATTTCCGAAATTTCCTTTCCAAAAAAATCGAATTTTCCTCGCAATTAGTGCTTTTCTCTGGCCCAAATGGCAGTGGAAAAACTAATATTCTCGAGGCCTTAACCTTACTCGGACGCAGTTCTTCAATGCGTGGGGCAGATTTTGATGAAATGATTTTTGACGATACTGTCAATAAAAACAAACAACCACAATTTGGTATTTTCTCTGAAATTTCCGGCCATGAATTTATTGAAAAAATTGGTATTTCTTTCAACGCACAACAAAAGAAAAAACTTTTTGAAATTAATGGCGAGTCAATCAGTCCTAAGCGCCAAAGCGATATCAGAAATCATTTAATAAATTTTATCTGGCTTACTCCGCAACTGGAACAGCTTTTTATTTTGGGTAAATCAGAGCGTCGCGATTATATGGATAAAATCGTTTCTGATCTTGATTCTGAACATGTCTCGCGCATCAATAATTACCAAAAATTACTCAAAGAAAGATTACTGATTTTGCAAAAATATGGTGCGCAAAAAAGCGGTGCCAAATGGCTCGATGTAATTGAAAACCAGATTGTTGAACTTGGCATGGCGATAGCATCAGCGCGCATTGAGGCCATTGAATTTTTTAATAAAGCGATCGCATCTTTTTCATCAAATTTTCCTAAACCGGAATTATTAGTGAATGGCGATATTGAACAAACCGTCATGAAGCAAAGCGCAGTGCAGATTGAGGAAAATTATAAAAATAAATTAGAAGAAAATCGCGCTATGGATTTGGTGAATTTTAAAACAAATTTTGGTGTTCATCGAAGTGATTTTGATGCGCTATTTCGCGAGAAGAATGCTTCGGCAATGCGCTCTTCAACGGGCGAGCAAAAATCGATTATGATCGGAATTACTTTAGCTCGTGCCAAAATTTCGGCTAATTATAAAAACCATCCGACAATTTTAATTTTTGACGAAGTAGTTTCGCATTTGGATGAGAGAAGGAAAAAGGATTTATTTGAGGAAATTGCGGCGACTTCTTTGCAGTCTTTTTTTAGTGCGACTAGTTCTGATTTAATTCCGGAAAAATACGTAACTAATAATTTAATGCAGATTATCGAATTGAATAATATTTAGACCGTTTTTTAAGCGGTCTAAATATTGCATAATTATTCCGCAGCAGCTCTTACACCTGTTGACATTTCAGTAACATTAGAAAGCCCTCTAAATCTTAAAATACGGTCAGAGTCATTACTGATAAAAGTTGGTTCATTTTTATAAAAAACCAAATCGCCGGAGCTAAATCTTTTAATCAAAAAACATTCCATTCTATTGCCATGTTTGAACTGAATAACATGGTTATTTTTTGAACCATTTAAAATCAGATCTTCAGCGCGATACACGCCGGCAGTGTATGAAACCATGGAAATTGAACAGAAGATCAAAGCAAATTCAATTGCCGAGCGTTTGTTGAAAGAGAGTAAACACCACATGAAAAAACCGGTGATGATACATGGGAAAAAGAACAGGCTGATATTTTCGTTCAAATAAGAAAGAACGGCATCGGGTGAATAAGGACCTTGGTAAATTGCAAAAATCATTAACAAAAACAAAAATGAAACAATCAGGATACTGTTGGTTTTATAGTTGGTAGAAAGCGGCCCATCATGATAGTGCGAATGTTTAATGCCTTTATCATAAACAATCGCATAAATAATGCCGATAATTACCACGATTTCGATATCAAAAAGTTCGAAAATACTCATGTCAATATCGCTCATGTAAATGCCCAGAGAGCGGAACAAACCAACGTAGAAGCAAACTGATGTAAGTGCAGACAACACCATAATTCCAAGTACGATATCAATAAATTTTTTACCGAGAATTTTTTGGATATTTTCCAGTGTCGTCGAGGCCATTTCTGTAAACATGATTTGCTCCTGATTGTTGGTTTTTTAAAAAACTTTTAAGAAGTTTGAGATCTAGCTAAGGTTGTAAAATAATTTTTTACAATTGAAGTCTCGCGCAATGATTAAAAATGGGACAATTTAAAAATGACAAAAATTTTAATAATCGGAACTGGTGCAATTGGCGGTTTTTATGGCGCCAAGCTTTCACAGGCCGGAGCAGAAGTTTCGGTATTTTGTAGATCGGATTATGAAGTTGTAAAAAAATCCGGCATCGCAATAAAAAGTTGTTTTGGTGACTTTCATTTTACACCTAAAAAAACTGTGCGTGATTTACGCGATTATGAAGATGAAGCAGATTTTATTTTGGTCGCAACCAAAGTTTTGCCGGAAGTTTCGGTGCCCGATTTAATCGCGCCAGTATTGGCTAAAAACAGTTCGATAATTTTGCTGCAAAATGGCATTCACATTGAAAAAAATGTGGCTCAAGCTTTCCCCAATCATCATTTAATTAGTGGAATTGCTTTTGTTTGTGTGAGCCGAGAAGAAGGCGGAATTATTAATCATCAGGATTATGGCAGATTAATAATTGGCGATTTTCCCAAAGGCATTTCTCAAAAAACTAATGAACTTGCCGAAATGTGGAAAAAATCCGGTGTGCCTTGTGAAGTGAGTGAAAATATTCAAATGGAACGCTGGAAGAAACTGGTTTGGAATGCAGCTTTTAACCCAATATCAGTGCTGACCCAAGGCGCTACGACTGATAAAATATTAAGTAGCAAAGCGACTAAAAATCTTGTTAAAAATGTGATGCAGGAAGTTTGTATTTTAGCTGAAATTGATGGCTTTAAATTGCCGGAAGATGTGATTGAAAAAAATCTTGAAGCGACGCTAAAAATGAAACCTTATAAAACCAGTATGCTTCTTGATTTTGAGGCGAAAAGAAAAATGGAAATTGAAGCAATTTTAGGAAATGCAATTAATTTTGCTCAAAGCAAATCAGTCACAACTCCTTATTTATCAAGCCTTTATGGGCTTTTAACTTGTTACCAATAAAAATTATGAAAATTATTTCTTGATGTGCGGTAAAATCGGATAGATCCTGAATCAAGTTCAGGATCTATCCGATTTTACCACACATTCTAACTTGAGCAAGAAATCGAAATCTCCTTGGCCCAATCTGGTGGAAGTGTTGCGTAATTTTCGTTTTCTGGTTGCTCGTCATAAGGTTTAGCAAAAATTTCCTGTAATTTTTTTACTTCTGAAAAATCATTTTCGTAGGTGGCTTTTTCAATCGCAGTTTGTAGCAAATGATTGCGTGGGATGAATTTTGGATTTGGTAAATTGGTGAGGTTTGGATTTAATTTTTGGTGGTTTGTTTGCCAGGTTGTGGCGGCTTCAGGCCAGGAATCATCCTTCGACAGGCTCAGGATGACTTTAGAATTTGCGATGTTTCTAAAGAAAAAACTGTAATCGATTTTGTATTTTTCCAGCAGGTTTAAAGTTTGGTAAATTAATTTTTTAATTTCTTCATCGATCTTTGAAAATCCAAGCTTCGCAGCCATTAAATTGTGATATTCATCGAGGAAAATTTTTTCATAATTTCCTAAAATTTCTTTTTGTTCTTCCATCGAAATCAGGCTCGAAAGTGTTACTGCAAAAGCATGTAAATTCCACATTCCGATATAAGGCTGATTAGCAAAAGAATAGCGTCCTTCATGGTCAGAGCTGTTGCAAATGTGGTGAGGATTATATTCATTTAAAAAACCAAAAGGGCCGTAATCGAAAGTAATTCCTAAAATTGACATATTGTCGGTGTTTAAAACTCCGTGACAAAATCCGAAAGCTTGCCATTTGGCGATCAGCTTGGCTGTTGATTCAACGACGCTTTGTAAAAAAAGCGCATATTTATTTTCGGCATTTTTTAGCTCGGAAAAATTTTGCTCAATTACGTAATCAGCGAGAATTTTTATTTTATCATTTTGCTTGCGGTAAAAAAATACTTCAAAGCTGCCGAACCGCACGTGGCTTGGTGCCATGCGAATTATTTGGGCGGCTGGTTCCATGCCATTTCGGTAAGTTTTTTCTTCGGAGGCAATTAAACAAAGTGCGCGCGAGGTTGGAATTCCTAAATGAAACATCGCTTCAGAAATTAAAAATTCCCGAATTGAAGAGCGTAAAACTGCTTTGCCATCGCCCATTCGTGAATAAGGCGTAAGGCCGGCGCCTTTTAAAACTAAATCCCAATTTTCATTTTTCTTATTTTTTATTTGCGAAAGTAAAATTGCGCGACCATCGCCGAGTTGAGAAACGAAATGACCAAATTGATGGCCGGCGTAAAGCATGGCGAGGTTTGCGGAATTTTGGTGAGAAGTTTTGGCGGTGATAAAATCAAGAAAATCGGGGTTTTTGAATTCTGATTTATTAAGGTCGATTAATTCGCAAGCGCTTGAACTATAAGCCGCGACAAATGAATTTTCGAGAGGTTGAGGGGTAACTTTTGAGAAAAAATCGGCTCCCAGTTTTTCAAAATGATTGTTAAAATTTAGGTCGTGGAATTTCATTTTAAACCGCCACCATTCCTTCGGCAGTTTTTACAACTTCATATTCGCGTGGTTTGAAAAGTTGGTAATGCCACCATTCTTTAGAATAAAAATCAAAACCAGCGGCGCTCATTAAGCCTAATAAAATCAAGCGATTACGTTGTGCTTCTGCAGAAATTTTATAGCAATTATGAAAAGCTAATTCTGAAAATTCATCAAAATCAGTTCCCATATCAAGTTCATTTCCATCTAAATCTGTAAGCGTTAAATCAATCGCAACACCGCGGCAATGTGGAATTACGCCGCCAGTTGGGTTAGAAATAAAACCGCCTTTTGGATCGTCAGATGGAAATTTATTAAACATATATTCTTGAACTTCTAGAGGTCGAAATCCGTCGAAAATTTTTAATTTTAATCCCAAATTTTTTGCTGATTTTATTGCTTGTTCAAAATGTGGAATTGCGGCTTCGTGCAAGTAACAGAAAGGTGAGGCGTAAAGTTTATGACCGCAAACATTGTTAGAAGTTGCGTAGCGTAAATCTAAAATTACGTCGAATTTTTCTTCGGTTATTTCAATTAAATTTTGCATTTTAAAAAGGTTTTAAAATTACGAGAGTTACGATGCAAATCATCAAAACAGCTGGGATTTCATTGATTAGGCGATAAAATTTTTGGCTATGTTTATTGATGCCTCTTTCAAAATTCTTGCGGCAACGCGATAAAAATCCATGATAGCCAGCAAGAATTAAAACTAATGTCAGCTTGATGTGAAGCCAAGTAAATTCAAAACCGATTTGGGAAGCTAAATAAAATCCAAAAATAAAAACCAGAAGCATCGAAGGCAACATTATGAAGCGCATAAGGCGTTTTTCCATGGTTTGGAAAATCTTGTCAGTTTCAGATCCTACCGCGACTTGTGCGTGATAAACGAAAATTCTTGGCAAATATAAAAGTCCGGCGAGCCATGAAATTACTGCAACAATGTGCAAAATTTTAACTATGTCGTAAAATTCGATGTCTTCCATTGGGGTTAAGAAAAAAAAGTTGATATTTGGACTTCCAAAAAATAGTGTCGCGCTCGTGAACTTTCCGCACCTTAGTCAAATTTTCAATTTAAAAATCATGAAACTTTTAGCCTGCAACAGCAATCGAATTTTGGCGCAAGAAATTGCTAATCATCTGGGTTTGCAGCTAATCAATGCGGAAGTTAAGAAATTTGCCGATATGGAAGTTTTTGTTGAGATCAAAGAAAATGTGCGCGGCGAAGATATTTTTGTGCTGCAATCAACTTCTTATCCGGCCAATGACAACATCATGGAATTGTTGATTGCAATTGATGCGCTGCGTCGCGCTTCGGCCAGAAGAATTACGGCGGTAATTCCTTATTTTGGTTATGCCAGACAAGATCGTAAAGCAGCCCCACGCACGCCGATTTCGGCGAAGCTTGTCGCAAATTTAATTACCTCAGCCGGCGCGGATCGTGTTTTAACAGTTGATTTACATGCCGGGCAAATTCAGGGATTTTTTGATATTCCTTTGGACAATCTTTACGCCGCACCGGTTTTTGTGCGCGACATTAAGAAAAATTTTGATTTAAAAGATTTGGTAGTTGTGTCGCCAGACGTTGGTGGGCTTGTGCGCGCGCGTGCGATTGCCAGCAAAATCGGATCAGATTTAGCAATCGTTGATAAACGTCGCCCGAAAGCGGGAGTTAGCGAAGTGATGAATATTATTGGTGAAGTTGAAGGAAAAAACTGCATCATCGTGGATGATATGGTTGATTCGGGCGGAACCTTGTGTAACGCGGCTGAAGCCTTGATTAAAAAAGGTGCGATTTCAGTTTCTGCTTACATTACTCATGGAGTTTTGTCAGGAAAAGCTGGTGAGAGAATTGCCAATTCCAAGTTAAAAAATTTGGTAATTACTAATTCAATCGAGCCTTCTGAAATCACCAAAGCGACAAAAAATATTAAAATTATTAACATTGCCGATCTTATCGGAGAGGCGATTCGGAACATTTCTTTAGAGAAATCTGTTTCAACTTTGTTTGACTAGAAATAATGAAAAAAATTATTGAATTATTGAAATCGCAAGCAGTTGCGGCTGCACTGGCATTGGTTTTAACTGTGTTTGCTATTTTGGCGGCAGATGTTCTTTACCGTCCAAAAGAAGTTACAAAAAGAGGTTTTGAAATTGCGCTTTCGGCGGATGGAAAACCAGTGGCAAAAAAAGAAGAAAAGCCGGTTGATTTAGCGACAATGATGAAAACTGCGGATGTTGATCGCGGGACAAAAATTTTCAAAAAATGCGCAACTTGTCATACGGTTGGTAAAGGTGAAGCAGGAAAAGTTGGCCCAAATTTATTCGGAATTGTAGGAAGAAAAAGAGCTGCGACAGCATTTTCTTATTCTGATGCTATGAAAACAAAAGGCGGCGCATGGGATGCGGAATCGATTAATACATTTGTAACCAAGCCCAAAGATTTTGTGCCGGGAACTAAAATGGCCTTTCCAGGTTTGAAAAAACCACAAGATCGCGCGGATGTGATTTTGTTTTTGGAAAAGCAGAGGTAGTAAGTTTGAAATTTGTTACGAGATTGTAAGGCTTCAGTCATGAAGATGGAGTTATATACTTGAAGTTGACGCAAAGAAAATAATTAGGTCATCGAGCAAAGCACGAAGTGCGTCGTCGAGATG
>JAZKII010000087.1:0-5957 GCA_040384945.1 Pseudomonadota bacterium | reverse complement strand
TGGGGGGTTTTGCAATGCTCAAGAAAAGAATTCTTAAATTATATCTAACCTCAAAAACCCCGTCCAAAAAATCGCCATCTTAATTTCTTTCCCCGCATAAATCCCTTCCACCAATTTCTTATAACCATTCAACTGCCGTAAATACTGCTCCGGCACCACATCCGGTAAAGTTTCATCCGATTTATAATCCACAATCAAAACCTCATTTCCTTTCTCAACCAACAAATCAATCCGCTTCAAATTTTTCTGCCCGACAATATCAACTTCGCATTTTACTTTTCCGGAAAACAACTTCTCAAAATGCTCTGAACCCATGAAAACAGCGAGATCTTGCTCAATTTTATTTTTTTCTCTTTCACTCAAAAACTCTTCTTTCTCAATAATTTTCTTAGCAATTTCCAACAGCCAATTTTTATCTTCAGCAGAATTTTTCCCGATAACTTCGAAAATTTTATGAACCAACCGACCTTTAATTTGCGAAGGTTTGATTTGATTCTCAAAATCTTTTTTATCTTCTTTAATTACTTTCGATGTCACCCTGAGCCTGTCGAAGGGTGATTCAAGCCCGAGTTTAGAATCACCCTTCGACAGGCTCAGGGTGACATCGAGAGTTATCGGTTTTAAGAAGTTTTCCAACTCCACAATTTCCGCGCCAGTAACCGAATTCTTCACCACCTCATACCAACATTCCGGATCTTTTGCTTTGCCAAAAGCGCCAACATATAATTCATTCTCCGCCCGCGTCATTGCTACATAAAGCAACCTTAAATATTCTTCTTTTGCTTCCATTAATTTGTGAGCGCGATGTTTTTTTAGCAGCAAATTTTCATCTTCTTTTTTCCTACACCAAACCGGAATTTTATCTTCGCCAAATTCAATCCAGGAAATTTCCTCTTTTGCCGAAAGCAATTGGTTAAAATTATAAGAACAGTCCGGAAGCATGACTATAGGCGCTTGCAGGCCTTTCGCCGAATGAATAGTTGTGATTTTTACACGATCATTTTCATCGGAAGAAAGTGAAATTTCAAAATCAAGCTTCTCAATAAATTCCAAATATTTTTGCAAATTAGGTGAAAAATTATGGCAAAAATCAAAAACACTTAAAGTGAATTTATCCAGTATTTCCAAGTTCTCATGGCCAAAAGTGGCGAGGAAATTTTGTTGGTGATTTTTGTGATGCAATAAAAAATAAAAAAACTCAAAACAGTTTAACTGTTGCGATTTTTCAATTAATTCTTCGAGATTATTTTTAACTTCAGAAAATTTTGGTAATTGCTTTAGAGTATTGAAAATAGTGATTTCAGAGCTGTTTTTAAAATGGCAAATTTCAAATAATTCTTCTTCAGAAATGGCAAAAATTGGTGATTTTAACAAGCAGGCTAAATTCAAATCATCATGTGGTAAAAGCACGAATTTCGCGGCGGAAAGCAAATCCTGAATTAAAAGATTTTCGCTGAATTTTATTTTACTGACGGAGGTAAATGGAATTTGATATTGATGAAAAAATTTCGCTAAAGCCTTGTCGAAACCGTTGGTACGATTACGTAGTAGAATCATGAAATCGCCGTAATTCACTGATTCCAAATCAACTCTTAAACGAATTTTGCGTGCAATAATTTCGGCTAAAATTTCCTCTTCTTCCTGCATTTCATCTTTGGAAAAGTCTATTTTCCATTCAAAACTAATTTCTTTTTTTTCAGCTTTTTCTTTTTGAATTTGCGGCCAGATTTCTACTTTTCCTAAACCTTCGCGGATAGGCTTGTGCGCTTGAAATTCAGCCACTTTACTAATCGCTTTTTTACGCTCTTTTTTCGAAAAAACATCATCAACTGCCTGCAAAATTTTGGCTTGTGAACGAAAAGAATTATTCAATTCAATCTTCTTCAAATTACTTCCTAATTTCTCTGAAAAATGAGCAAAAATTTCAGCGCTGATATTGGGTTCCGCGCCTTGAAAACTGTAAATCGATTGCTTTTCATCGCCGACAATAAAAATGCTGCGGCTTTTATTTGACGAGCTCAAGCCCGTAAAAAAATCTTCACTCAAAGCTTTAATAATATTCCATTGCTGGTGATTGGTATCTTGTGATTCATCAATCAAAATATGGTCAAAACTGCTATCCATTTTTAATTTTATCCAATCAGAAAAATCGGGATTAGCCAAGAGTCTGTTGGTTTCAACGATCAAATCATTGTAATCGAGAACAGAATTTTGTTTTTTTAACTGCGAATAATTTTCCAGAATATGATCGACAAAACGCAAGAGCAGGGCGCTATCATTGGCGATTTTTAGGGAATTTAGCTGGTCAGAAAAATCATTAATTGATTGGCAGCAATCGTTGAAAATACTGGTTAATTCGAGGTTTGCCGCGATGTTTTTGCTGAGTTTGCGGGGATTTCCTTCTTGGGTAAAAAAAGCTGATTTGTAAGCAGGAAAATTTTCTAAAGTAAGATTATTCAGGAATTTTTGAATTGCGGTGGCGAGTTTGGCGTTGGTTATGAGGCCGCTATTTTCTAGTTCATAAGCGAATTTTAGATGGGCTGGATGATTAATTTGAGCAGCGAATTTGTGGAAAATATGGATAGATCCTGAATCAAGTTCAGGATGATGAAGTGGGGAGTTTGGAGATGAGCTCGCCTCTCTCTCCGCATCATTTCCAACTCCAAAATTTTCAAAAATTTCAGCGATAATATTTTCAATTCCAAAAAACTTTTCCTTCAAAGAATTAAGCTGTTCTTTCTTGTTTAGAAGATTTGCCACCAATCCAGAAAAACTTTCCTCATGCAATTTGGCGTTGGTTTTTTTGACTAAGTTTTTCAATTCTTCATTCACCAATGCTTTCTTCAAAACTTCTTTTTGCGCCGTTTTTAAAAGTAGTTTTTCCTGATTGCTTTCCAGCACTTCAAAATTCGGTTTTACTTTGGCTTCGAAAGGAAAAATTTTAATTAAAGTCTGGCAAAATGAGTGAATGGTTTGAACCTTTATTTTAGACTCTTCATCAAGGATTTTTACAAATAAAACACGCGCTCGTTTCAATTCATTTTCAGTGGGAAAATTACCGCTTAAAGCTGTGAGTTTTTTTTGTAATTCGGCATCGTCGCATAAAATCCACTTCGCTAATTCACTATTAATCCGGCTTTGCATTTCAGCGGCGGCGACTTTAGTGAAAGTTAAGCAGAGTATTTTATTTGGAGAAACATTGTCGAGTAGAAGTCTTAAAACGCGGTCAGTAAGAATTTTAGTTTTACCTGAACCGGCGGAAGCAAAAACCCAGGCGGAGTTTTTGGGGTTAGAAGCGATTTGCTGGAGATTGATGGTTTGCTGGAGGTTGGAGTTCATTTGGGCTGAAAAGGCGAATGCAGGACGGGGTTTGTAACCCCGTTCTCACGTTCATGTAAAATTAACTGAACTGAAAATGTGGACTGGGTTACAAACCCAGTCCAGCGCGCCGTGCTGTCCAGCGCAAGATTTAGCGCAAGTAATTCTTTTTCTAATTAGCTGGTGTAGCCGCAGTTTCTGGAGCAGGCGCATCTGCCGGATTTACAGAAACTGTTTTTGCTGCTTGTTGTTCTTTATTTTGCATTATGCTGCGATATCTCGCGACGTTGGCATTATGATCTTTAATGTTAGAAGAGAAAATATGATCGCCTCTACCACTAGCAACGAAGAATAAATAATCACTTTGAATCGGGTTTAACACCGCTTTGATTGAAGCCAAGCCCGGATTGCAAATTGGCGCAGGTGGCAAACCATAAACGTGATAAGTGTTGAAAGGAGAGTTGTTTTGAATGTCGCTGACACGAATTGGACGTTCCAAACTTTTATCGCCAAAAGTGAAAGAATAAATAATTGTCGGGTCAGATTGTAATTTCATGTGGATGCGTAAACGATTCACAAAAACTGACGCAACTTTTGATCTTTCCGAGGCAAGACCGGTTTCTTTTTCAACGATGGAAGCAAGAATTAAAGCTTCTTCCTTGGTTTTAACCGGAATTGTTAAATCACGTTGGGCCCACAATTCGTCGATGGTTTTTTTCATCGCATCTTGCATGCGTTTGATCATCGAAATTTTAGTATCATTGTAAGAGTAGAAATAAGTTTCCGGAAGCAAGGTGCCTTCTTTGACATGTTCAGGAAGTTGGCCGATTAAGCCATTGGAACGATCTACAGCTTTAAGGGCGCTATTAGTTGAAAGACCTTCAGCAACAGTGACTTTACGGAAGAAAATATTTCCGCGCACCATTTTATGAAGGATTTTATAGTAAGAAATATTGCGCTCGAAGAAATATTCACCATAACGAACTTTCGGATCAACGCCTTTAATAAGCTGGGAGATATAAAGAAAAGCAGTTGGATTCTTCACGATTTTTTCTTCATGTAATTTTTCCACAACTTGACGCAAAGTCATTCCGCTTTCAATGATAAATCTCTTATCTTGACTGTGGTAACTATTGGGCGCGTTGAAATACATGATGAGGCCAAGCATCAAAACCAGATAACAGAAAACTATTACTGAGAAAGCGGCGCAAAAAGTGAAGATTTTTTTCATCTATTCTACTCGTTTTAATACTAGGCAGGCGTTAGTTCCGCCAAATCCGAATGAGTTTGAAAGCGCGTAATCAATTTTTCTTTTTTTCGCAACTTTAGCCACTAAATCAATATCGCAACCTTCAGATGGATCTTCAAGATTCAAGGTTGGAGGAGCAATATTGTCGCGGATTGCTAAAATAGAAAAAATTGCTTCAACAGCTCCGGCAGCACCAAGTAAGTGGCCGATCGCAGATTTAGTTGAAGACATTGAAAGCTTATAAGCGTGATCACCGAAAACTTTTTTCACCGCATTAACTTCAATTTCATCACCAAGTGGAGTTGAAGTACCGTGAGCATTGATGTAATCAATAGCTTCCGGTTCAATTCCGGCATGTTTCAAAGCTAGTTTCATGGCGTAAGTTGAACCGCGTCCTGTCGCTTCAGGAGCTGTGATGTGGTAAGCATCACCTGACATTCCGTAACCGACAACTTCAGCATAAATTTTAGCACCGCGTTTTTTGGCATGTTCATATTCTTCCAAAACCACAACGCCAGCGCCTTCGCCCATTACGAAACCGTCGCGGCCTTTATCCCAAGGGCGGGAAGCGGCGGTCGGATTATCATTATATGCAGTTGAAAGAGCGCGCAGAGCTGCGAAACCACCAACACCAACTTCGCAAATTGCTGATTCAGCGCCACCGGCGATCATAACATCAACATCACCATATTCGATCATACGCGCAGAATCGCCAATAGCATGAGTTCCGGAAGCGCAAGCTGTAACTACGGCATGGTTTGGTCCCATGTAACCATGTTTAATTGAGATTTGTCCGGAAGCTAAATTGATTAAGCTGGAAGGAATGAAGAAAGGCGTGATTTTTTTAACGCCTCTATCTTTCATGTGAACGGTAGTTTTTTCGATTGCCGGAAGACCGCCAATACCGGAACCCATCATAACTCCGGTGCGGTATTTTTCTTCTTCATTTTCAACTTTCCAGCCTGAATCTTCAATAGCTTGATCAGCTGCTGCAACTGCAAAATGAATGAAGCGATCCATTTTTCTTTGTTCTTTCGGATCAATATATTTGTCGATGTTAAAAAGATCAGGGCCATCGCCATATTTAACTTCGCCAGCGATTTTGCACGGGCATTCAGTTGTATCAAAAATGCTGATTGGCCCGATTCCGGATTCAGAATTGATTAATTTTTTCCAGGTACCTTCAGCAGTTGCAGATAAAGGTGTTACCGCGCCAATACCAGTGACGACCACTCTTCTTTTTTGTGACATAGTTAGAATTTAAAAATGAATTGGGAATTTTGTTTATGAATGGAAAGGTGATTATTTAAATTAAGAAAAAATATTTTGGCAAGATTTTATCTTGAGTTACTTGACTTAGATCGTCGAGCAAAGCACGAAGTGCGTCGTC
>JAZKII010000086.1:8135-12649 GCA_040384945.1 Pseudomonadota bacterium | reverse complement strand
CATCCAGCCAGCATCTCGACGACGCACTTCGTGCTTTGCTCGATGACCTAGAATTTTTTATTTGTGATTAGAAAATATAAGAATCCTATAAACATGAACCTACAAAACTTACAAAAAAACTTCGCCAATCACATCTTCACCAAAGCTGATAAAAAAATTCTGTCGCAAGTTTCTTACTCAACGCATGAAGCATTGGAGCGCCTAAACATCTATCGCAACAATGTTTTGGGAAATTTTGAATCAGTTTTAAATTCCATTTTTCCTGTTACCAAAAAAATTCTCGGTGCTGAAAAATTTGAAGAATTATCCCAAAAATATTACCGCAAATTCCCTTCAAAAAGTGGTGATTTAAATGAATATGGCAAAGAATTTCCTAAACTGTTAAAAAATCAGGAACCTTTATATTCAAAGGATTTAGCCCAGTTAGAACTTCTTTATCATCAAGCTTTTTTTGCCAAAAAAACTAAAGAATTTGATTTAAAATCTTTTAAAAAAATCGCGCCGGAAAATTTAGCAAATCTTATTTTCATTATTGATCCGGCGGCAAATTTATTTACTTCAAAATTTGCAATTTTTTCAATTTGGAAAAGTGAAAAGAAAATCAAAAACTTCGCCAAAGCTGAATCGATGCTGATTTGCGCCGATAAAATTCTGAAATTAAATGAGGAAGAATTGGTGTTTTTAACTGAAATTAAAAAACAAAAAAAGCTTTACCAAATCTACAAAAAACTTTGCAAAACCAAAGAAACTGCCAAAGAAATTGATATCGGAAAATTAATTAACCACTTCATCACCAATGGTGTAATTACTAGTTGGAATTAGCGCGTTTTTCCATTATCCATTTTATATAAATTCCGCCCATAATAACTCCGAAAAACAAAGATATAAATATCAGGCTGGATCTTCTAAATTCATGCCAGAACTGCTTTAAATCATAACCGGTCCAAATAATATAAGGATATTTCTGATCCATCTCTTTTTCAAAAATATAATTTTCATTCTCAATTGAACCTGGCGAATCATAGAAAATTTTTCCGACATATTTTTCCTGATCAACCGAACCCAAAACAAATTTATCATCACGCTTATCAATAACTAAAAAGCGGGTGTTTTCACCAATGCGCGCTTCCACATTATTCATTAATTTTTTAATATTAATTCCGACTGTTACTGTGCCGGCACGTGGATATTTTTTAGTATCAATCTGGACTCCGACCGGAATTACATAAACAGCGCTGGGAATTCCCATCGCCACTTCTGAAAAAAGCATCACCCATAATTCGTTAGAACGATGAGAATAGCTTCTTTTTTCTGCAACATGTGGCCCATTTTTTCTGATGCCAAGAACTGTATTTACAGTTTGGTAGCCACTAGAATTGACCCAGTCAAACAAGCTCCAGGAATAAATATTTTTAACTGGGTTAATCGGAGTTTTTTCTAAAATATGGTGAATAATTTTCAAATCGAGGTCCGGAGTTTTTCTGGCAATTTCTTCACCAATTTGCATCAGGGTTTTTTCAGTTTGGTCGAAATTTTCTTTTAGAATAAAATTGATTTTTTTGGCGTTTTCAGCGGCTTCGAGCTGCTTTTCATTAAGCAGGGAATAATATTTTATCAGGAGGAAAATACTGGTTACTGCAATAAAAATAATAGCAGAATTTTTGATGTAGGTATTCATAATGGTGTGAAAATAAATTAAAACTTTGATAGGTTTAATTTATTATGAAATCCCTCTCTATTTTTATAAACATCCGTAAAGCAAGATTAAAAATAATTCTGGTAATGTCTCAAAAAAACCCAAATTTTTAACTGAATCCGCATGAAAGAATTTCAACTTATTGAAAAGTTTTTTAAACCATTAACCAACTCCAATAAAGCTGCGCGTGGTTTGATTGACGATGTGGCAAAAATTTCCCTTAAGAAAAATGAAGAATTGGTTTTAAGCAAAGATCTTTTTGTGGAAGATGTTCATTTTCTGGCTCAAGACGGCGCTTTTAAAATCGCTTCCAAACTTTTACGCACTAATATTTCCGACCTAGCCTCCGCTGGCGCAACGCCGCTTTATTACATGCTCGGCTTTTCAAAAAATGAAACCGTCGATGAGAAATTTATGAAAGAATTTGCCCGCGGCTTGAAATCAGTTCAAGATGAATTAGGCCTTTGTTTGATTGGCGGCGATACTGTAAAATCAGAAAAATTAGTTTTTTCAGTTACGGTTTTTGGCAGCGTTAAAAAAAATAAAACAATGTCACGAGCCAATGCCAAAATTGGTGATCTTATTTTTGTTTCCGGAACAATTGGCGATGCATTTTTAGGTTTAAATAAAAGCGAAAATATTTTTCTAAAAAACCGTCACTTTTTTCCGACAGCAAGAATTGAATTAGGGAAAAAACTGCTTGAAAAAAATCTTTCAAAATGCGCCATTGACGTTTCAGATGGCTTGCTTTCTGATTTGCGCCATATTTGCGAAGCGTCAAAACTTGCTGCAGAAATTAATCTAAACCAGATTCCTATTTCGGCACCGGCGAAAAAATTTCTGGCAAAAAATTCAGCAATAACAATTCTCGACTTAATTTCCGGTGGCGATGATTATGAATTAATTTTTAGTTCTAATCCCAAAAATCGCAAAAAAATTCTACAATTATCAAAAGAGCTAAAGCTTGATATTAGCTGCATTGGCGAGTTTAAAAAGTCAGAAAACAAAAAATTTTCAATCACGCTTTTTGATCAAAAAAATCAAAAAATAAAAATCAAAAAATTTGGCTATGAGCATTAAAAAACTTTTAGAAAAAACTATTAAGGTTAAAACGAAAGACAAAGAAGAGCAGAAATATGCTTCTTCTTTTCGCCGCAGCACTGCCGCCACTATTGATATTTGGCTGGTTTTACTTTTGCGTGTTGCCTTTATGCAAACACTTGGGACTTTATGGCTTAATTCTGAAATCCTCAAATTTGTCCAAGAATTTAATGAAAAATTCGGTACTGAATCAATTAAAAATACGCCGGAACATATTGATTTCGTTGTGCATCATCGCATCTTTTTTTATGGCCTGCTTTTTTACGCAATCGTAATTTTGGTTGGTGCTCTATATCATGCACTTTTAAATTCATCAGCCTGGCAAGCCACGATTGGCAAGCGTTTGATGAAAATAATAATCGTTAAAGAAGAAGATGAATCTCGCATCTCTTTTATGCGCGCAATGGCCCATTATTTTTTATCAGTTTTGCCTTTTGCCTTCATTTTTTATTTAATGAGCTATCAAATTCAGCACAACTTAAATTTCATACAAACCATTACAGCAACTGAACTTAACGTGTTTTTTGGAATTATGTTTGTGCTTTGGGTTCAAATTCATATTTTTACCAAAAAGAAAACCACCGCCTATGACATGATATGTAAAACAGTTTTGCTATATGGCAGAACTGCTTGCAAATTTCCATGGAGCAAAAGCGTTGACGAACTTTCCTGAAATTTTTAGTAACAAATTTTTCTTTGAAAAATGCTTTGTTAAAACCTAAATTCTGATTTCGACTTTTCTTTCACAGATTTTAAATAAATAAAATGATCACAATTTCGCAAAAAACTATTAACAGCAAAATCAGTTGCAATGGCATTGGCGTTCACAGTGGTGAAAATGCCTTGATGACTCTTCTTCCCGCTCCCTGCAATACCGGAATCATTTTCAGAAGAACTGATATTGGTGGTGAAAATGGCGTAATTAAAGCTAATTATTTAAATGTAGTTGGCACTAATTTAGGCACTACTTTAACCAATGAATTTGGTGCTAAAGTTTCAACAATTGAACATTTAATGGCTGCAATCTGGGGCTGCGGAATTGACAATCTTTATATCGATATTAACGGCCCGGAAGTTCCGATTATGGATGGCAGTTCTGAACCTTTCGTATTTTTGATCGAATGCGCCGGAATCAACACCCAAGAAGAATCGCGCCGCGTGATTGAAATTTTAAAAAAAGTGCGCGTTGAAGAAAATGATAAATTTATTGAAGTTGAACCTTCGAAAGAATTTTCCATCGATTTGCATATTGATTTCGATAATAAACAAATTCAGCGCCAGCAATTTGATTATCACTCAACTTTTACATCTTTTAAAAATGATATTTGCCGCGCTCGAACCTTTGGTTTCAAGCATGAAATTGAACATTTGCATAAATTAGGATTAGCTAAAGGTGGATCACTTGATAATGCTATTTTAGTTGATGAAAATGGTATCGTGAATGAAGGCGGGCTGCGCTATGGTGACGAATTTGTGCGTCACAAAACGCTAGATTTTATCGGTGATATTTATTTGGCTGGGCATTTTATTTTAGGGCATTTCATTGCTTCAAAACCGGGTCATGGGATTAATAATAAACTGCTAAGAAAGTTGTTTGAAGATGAGTCAGCCTGGAGGTTGATTTAAGTATCTAGTTAAGATTTCAGGCCATCGAGCAAAGTACGAAGTGCGTCGTCGAGATGCTGGTTGGATGTTGCCGCATCGAGCTAGCATCTCG